>NZ_CP075184.1:4912500-4995154 GCF_020510705.1 Acidovorax radicis | reverse complement strand
TTCAGGGAGATTCTTCTTGTGGATAGGGGGAACATTACGGGGAGGCGGATTGTAGCTTGTCAAAGAGTTATCCACAATTTGAGGCCATCCCTGGCTGGAGATGATTTGGCGCATGCGCGAGAGTGCTGGGAGCGCGGCACCGACGCGTGCTAACAAGGCAACGCCTGTGTGGGTAGTGACCGGTGTGCCCTGAAAAAAGAGCCCGCGAATAGCCGCTGTCACCAAAAGGCATTGCCAGCGGCCAACAAGCCTGCGATAATTTTGGGTTTCCCTGAATGTGTTCAGGGTGATTTGACCCGGCCCGCCGTTTTTTCTGCCCCGAGAGTCTGCCGCAGGCGCTGTTTTCACGGCGCGCAATGGGCAGTCTGCAGGGAGCCAGGAGCAGCAGCCCGGAACTGAACCTCAAGGAATAGCACCATGAAACGTACTTATCAGCCCTCCAAGACGCGCCGCGCGCGCACCCACGGTTTCCTCGTCCGCATGAAGACCCGCGGTGGCCGTGCCGTTATCAACGCACGCCGCGCCAAGGGCCGCAAGCGCCTGGCCGTCTAAGGCCGTTACGGTCTACGGCCTGCTCCCCGGTTTGTACCGTCAGGTTCCAAACGGGGTGCTTGCATGCAACGGCTGAAAACCCGTCCACAGTTCCAGGCCGCCATGGCTGGGGGCACCGTCTCACGGACAGCGCACTTTGCGTTGCACCGTTTGGCGCTGGACGTTGACGATGGCGCTGGTGCCAGCCACCACAAAGCACCGACAGGGCCCGACTCCTTGCCTGCAACGCAAGGGGCGCAGGCCCTGTTTGCCGTGCCTGCCGTGTGGCTGGGTGCCATGGTGCCCAAGCGCTGGGCGCGTCGCGCCGTGACGCGCAACAGCATCAAGCGGCAGATTTACACGGTGGGCGCCACCTTTGAAATGCAGCTTTCGCAGGCGGCCCACGTGGTGCGCCTGCGCACGGCGTTTGACCGCAAGCAGTTTGTGAGCGCCACCTCGGACCAACTCAAGCTCGCGGTGCGGGCAGAGTTGCTGCAGCTTTTTGGCCATGCCACACGTCGATCCGGCGCCAGTGCTCCCAGGCCTGCCTTGCAACCGGCCGCCGAAGGGAATACGCCATGATCGTGCAACGCCTGCTGATGGGTGTCGTCAAAGGTTATCGGCTTTTTCTAAGCCCCTGGCTGGGCTCGGCCTGCCGGTTTGAACCCACGTGTTCGGCTTATTCGTTGCAAGCGCTGGAGCAGCATGGTGCTGCTGCAGGCAGTTATCTCACGGTGCGCAGGCTGGTACGCTGCCACCCCTGGTGTGACGGGGGCCAAGACCCAGTCCCGAATCACTTGCCGCGTAGCGCGCGGCTGTTTTCTCGGCTCTCCGATTCCAACACCCAACCATCCTCACCAAAGAAGTCTTCATGAACGACATTCGCCGCACCATCTTGTGGGTGATTTTTGGCTTTTCCATGGTTCTGCTGTGGGACAAGTGGCAATTGCATAACGGCAACAAAGCCACCTTTTTCCCGTCGGCTCCTGCAGTCACCGAGCCGGTGGCTACGGGCGCAGCGCCCAGCACTGCAGGCGCCGCCAGCGTGCCCTCTGCATCGGGTGCGCCCGTTGGAGCCGTGGCCCAAGGCCCCGCTGCCGTGCCAGGTCAGCCTGTGTCTGCAGCCCCGGTGGCGCGTGAGCGCGTCGAGGTGAAGACCGATCTGTACCGCCTGACCTTCGACAGCGAAGGCGGCTCGCTGATCCATGCGGAGTTGCTCAAGCACGCCGACATGACCGACAAGTCGCGCAACTTCCTGTTGCTTGACGAGAGTGCACAGCGCGTCTATGTGGCACAGACCGGGCTGGTCGGTGGCACGTTCCCCACGCACAAGACGGTGATGGCCGTGGTTCCCGGGCCCCGCGAACTCAAGGATGGGCAGGACGAGATCAGCGTGCGTTTCGAGTCCCCTGACCAGGGTGGCGTGAAACTGGTCAAGACCTGGACCATCAAGCGTGGTGCCTACGATATCGCCGTCAAGCACGAGGTCGTGAACACGGGCGCCGCAGCGGTTTCGCCGCAGCTTTACCTGCAGCTGGTACGGGATGGCAACAAGCCGCCCGGAGAGTCGTCGTTTTATTCCACCTTCACGGGCCCTGCGGTTTATACCGAAGCCAAGAAGTACCAGAAGGTCGAGTTCAAGGACGTCGAGAGTGGCAAGGTCGACATTCCCAAGGATTCGCCCAATGGTTATGTGGCGATGGTCCAGCATTACTTTGCCACTGCCTGGTTGCTGGCCGATGGCGTGCACCGCGAGCCCTTTGTTCGCAAGGTAGACAACAACCTGTATTCGGTGGGCATGCTCACGCCGCTGGGGGCCATTGAACCCGGTGCCACCAAGACGGTGGACGCGCGCCTGTTTGCCGGGCCGCAGGTCGAGACCATGATGGAGAAGCTGACCCCCGGTCTGGAACTCGTCAAGGACTACGGCTGGCTCACCATTTTGTCCAAGCCGCTGTACTGGTTGCTGGACCAACTGCACAAGATTCTGGGCAACTGGGGCTGGTCCATCGTGGGCCTGGTGATGCTGCTCAAGATCATGTTCTATTGGCTCAATGCAAAGGCTTACGCCAGCATGGCCAAGATGAAGGCCATCAATCCCAAGATCACGGAGATGCGTGAGCGGCTGAAGGACAAGCCGCAGCAGATGCAGCAGGAGATGATGCGCATCTACCGCGAAGAGAAGGTCAACCCCATGGGTGGTTGCTTCCCTATCGTGATCCAGATCCCGGTGTTCATCGCGCTGTACTGGGTGCTGCTGTCGAGTGTGGAAATGCGCAATGCGCCCTGGATCGGCTGGATTCACGATTTGTCGGCACCGGATCCATTCTTCATCCTGCCCCTGCTGATGACGGCCAGCTCGCTGTTGCAAACCGCCCTGAACCCCGCACCGCCAGACCCGACGCAGGCCAAGATGATGTGGTTCATGCCGCTGATTTTCAGCGTGATGTTCTTCTTCTTCCCGGCCGGCCTGGTGCTGTACTGGCTGACCAACAACCTGTTGTCGATTGCCCAGCAGTGGCTCATCAATACCCGCATGGGCGTGCCGCCGCAGTTCAATCTGCCCAAGTTCAAGTGATTTTCGGTCACTGAACCAGTCCCTCAAAGGCCGCGCAAGCGGCCTTTTTTCTGCCCTCCCTGTAAAGTGCCTGCCCATGCTTTCCCGCCACCACGACCCCATCGTTGCCATTGCCACTGCCCCGGGGCGTGGCGCCGTCGGTATCGTGCGGGTGTCCGGGCGCGCGTTGGGTGGCATCGTGCAGGCGGTGTGTGGCCGGTCTTTGAAGCCACGCGAGGCCACTTACCTGCCCTTTCGTGACGTGCAGGGCCAGGCCATCGACCAGGGGCTGGCGCTGTACTTTCCCGGCCCGCACAGCTACACCGGCGAAGACGTGCTGGAGCTGCAGGCCCATGGCGGGCCGGTGGTGCTGCAGTTGCTGCTGTCACGCTGCCTGGAGGCAGGCGCTGCCATCGACCTGGCCACTGGCCAGGCGTGCCTGCCAGGCCTGCGCGTGGCGCAGCCCGGTGAGTTCACCGAGCGCGCTTTCCTCAACGACAAAATCGATCTGACGCAGGCTGAGGCCATCGCCGACCTCATCGACGCCAGCACCGAAGCGGCAGCCCGCAGTGCGAGTCGCTCGCTGACAGGGGCGTTTTCCAACGAGATCCACGGCCTGCGCGATGCGCTCATTCATTTGCGCATGCTGGTGGAGGCGACGCTGGATTTTCCTGAGGAAGAAATTGACTTCCTGCGCAAGGCAGACGCGCACGGGCAGCTCTCGAATCTGCAGCTGGCCCTGGCGTCTGTCATGCAGCGTGCCCGCCAGGGTGCGTTGCTGCGTGAGGGGATCAAGGTGGTGATTGCGGGGCAGCCCAATGCGGGGAAAAGCTCGCTGCTCAATGCGCTGGCGGGCGCCGAGTTGGCCATCGTGACCCCGGTTGCCGGCACCACCCGCGACAAGGTGCAGCAGACCATTCAGATCGAGGGCGTGCCCTTGCACATCATTGACACCGCCGGGCTGCGTGACAGCGATGACGAGGTGGAACGCATCGGAATCGCCCGGGCCTGGGACGAGATTGCCGCCGCCGACGCGGTGTTGTTCTTGCATGACCTCGCGCGCGCGAATGCTACTGAATATATAGCTGCTGACGCTTATGTAGCAAGCGTAATAGGCCAAAAACTACCTAAATCCATTCCGGTGATTGACGTCTGGAACAAGGTGGACTGTGCAGCAGGCAGCCCGCCACCAGCGGTCGCCATGGCGGGCAGGGCGGAGGAGCGCCCGGCGGTACGTTTGTCTGCCCGCACGGGAGAGGGTTTGGAGGGGCTGCGGCGGATACTGCTCCAGGTGGCAGGTTGGCAATCAGCGCCGGAGGGTATCTATATTGCCCGTGCCCGGCATGTGCAGGCGTTGCAGGCGGTGTCGGCGCATCTGCAGCAAGCAGCCGACCAGCTCCAGGCGAAGGGCCCTGCGCTGGATTTGCTTGCCGAAGAATTGCGGCTGGCCCAGAACGCCTTGAGCGCCATCACCGGAGAGTTCACGTCCGACGATCTGCTGGGTGTCATCTTCTCGAGCTTTTGTATCGGCAAATAACGGCTTTGCAGTGGCTTTGGCCGCGTTTATGTTGTAAACGGACGTAAACGTCGCTTGTGCCCGATCTGTAACAAGGTTATTTTCGCCAGATCATGAATGTTCCAATGCCCGTAGCCTCCAAGGTCAACCTCCAAGGTTTGATCGACGCCATCGCCCAGACCACCGCCGACGACAGCATGACCAATCCGCTGAGCCCGGCACAGTGGGAGGTGTTGTCGTCTTACCTGTTGCCCGTGGTGCTGCCTGCGGGGCAGGTGCTTTTTACCCAGGGGGCCATCGATCGCACGCTGTATATGGTGGAAAGTGGCAGCCTGAGCGTGCATTACCAGGATGAAAAGGAACGTTTGCGCATGGCCATCGTGGGCGCGGGTTCGGTGCTGGGTGAGGGTTCGTTCTTTTCACACCGTGCCCGCAGCGCGACCGTGCAGGCCAGCGCCCCCAGCAAGTTGTGGAGTCTGACAGCGATCCGTTTCACCGAGTTGACCAACCGCCAGCCCGCCATCGCCTTGGGTTTGGCCATGGCCGCCGGGGCCGTATTGGCCAAGCGCCTGGGCAACCGCCGCCGCCGCGTTGCGGCCACCTGACACACGCAGGGGTTCAAATGCCCCTGTGGGCTTGTTCGGAGCGGCATCCGGGGTACTGCGCGGTACACTCAATTTGGATTTTTTCCAGGTGCTCCCGAAGAAAGCAAGCCATGTCCCTGTTCAGCTGGTTCACCCGTAAACCCGCCCCTGCCAAGCCCAGATCGCCAGCCGAACCGTCGGGCCTGCTCAACGCTGACGCCACGGTTCCCTTTCAACCGGGCCGCCAAGGCAAACCGCTGGTGCAGCCGCTGGCACCAGAGCACGCCGCCAACCGTAAAAACGAACGCATGGAGCGGCGCGAACTGCTTTACACTGTGGTGCGCGACGCCATGGTGCGCGCTGGCGTGCTGTCGGCCAGCTACAAGTTCAAGGTGCTCTCGCTGGATCAGCGGGGCCGCCAGTTTTTGGTGATGATGGATTTGGCGCGCGAATATGGCGGTGAAACCGTCCGCTTGAGTGAAATTGAGGCGCTGATCGCCCAGACCGCCAAAACCCGCTACGACATTCTGGTGACGTCCGTCTATTGGCGCATCAACGACCACGTGGCGGTGGGCATTCCTCAAAAAGGCGTGGCGCCTCAGGGTGCGGCGCTGCCGGCCCAGGCATCGGCGGCCTTCGTCAGGCGCCCTCCTCTAGGGACGCCTGTGGCACCGGCGGCCTCGGGGGCTCGGTTGGCCTCCCCTGCCCCTTCGACCTTGCCTTCTGCACGCCCAGCAGCGCCTGTGCCCACAGCGGCGGCAGTCACGCCCAGCCGCCCTGCCGCAGCAGCGCCTATGGCGCCTGCGCCATTGCGCGCACCTTCGGTGGCCGCAGTCTCTGCTGTTGAGGCATCACAACGCCAGGGCGCGCGCTACGAACCCATCGAAGCGGACGAAGTGGCCGCATTCAAGCGTGCGCTTGCCAATGCGGCTGGCTCGTCTACTGCCCCGGTTGCAGCGGCAAAACCCGGTGTTCCTGTGCGCTCGGGGCCATTGTTGTCGCCCACGCCTTCCCCTACGGGATTTGAAGACACGGAGATGCCGGGCTCGGACGGGCCGGCGCCCGACCTGAGCAGCACGCAGTACGGCGAGTTGAATTAGCGCGCCGTTCGGATGGGACGGGGTAAGCCTGGGCCGCCTTGAGGCGTCATGTGGCCCTTCCGGCGCACTGCCGGCTTTTCAGTGGCCTTCAAAATCCACCAGCGTGTAGAGCGGCAAACCCGATTCGCGCAGGCGCTGTGAACCGCCGAGCTCTGGCAGATCCACGATGGCTGCACCTTCGGTGACCGTGGCCCCGAGTTTTTCGAGCAATTTTTTCCCCGCCATCATCGTGCCGCCGGTGGCGATCAGGTCGTCAATCAGCAGCACGCGGTCGCCCGCCTTGACGGCGTCGGTGTGCAGTTCCACGGTGGCGCTGCCATATTCCAGTTCGTAGGTTTCCTCCACCGTCGTAAAGGGCAGCTTGCCCTTTTTGCGGATCGGCACAAAACCTACATTCAGCTCATACGCCACCACAGCCCCCAGGATGAAGCCGCGGGCATCCAGGCCCGCCACCACGTCGGGGCGCAGCGCCTTGTCCATGTAACGGTGCACAAAAGCGTCGATCAGCACGCGAAAGACCTTGGGGTCCTGAAGCAGCGGGGTGATGTCCCGGAACTGAACCCCCGGGGCGGGCCAGCCTGGCACGGTGCGGATGTGTTGGCGCAGGTATTCGTTGACGCTGAGTGATTGCAAGGGCTGGGGCATGGGCGGGATGGGAAAGGAGGCGGTTGGGGCACCGCCTGGCCACCTGCAAGGCGGCACTGCGGGTACGCCTTGTGCGGGCGAAATGCAGGAGTGTAAACAGCCTTCCCCCAGACAGCGGCTCACACGCATACGGCCGTGAGCCAGCCCCATAATGAATCGCTGTTGTCACCAGCAAGCGCTTTTCAGACGGCTCTCGGCCATACTCCTCAAAGACCGGTTATGTCCATCTCAGTCCTGCTCATCGAAAGCGATAGCCACCACGCACAAGCGGTGGTGGATGCGCTGGTAGACCCCTGGTCGCAATGGCGGGTGGATGTGGCGTCGTCGCTGGCACAGGCCCGCGAGCAGTTCGCCCGTAGCCGCCCCGACATCGTCCTGGCAGCACAACGCACCGTGGACGGGTCGGTATTTGGCCTGTTGGATGTGCTCGATGGCGTGCCGGTCATGATCATTGTGCGTTCTGGCGCCGAAACCCACGCCGCCCAGGCCATGCGCAACGGCTTCAATGACTATGCGGTGCAAGACCCCGCGCTGGACTATCTGCACGCCTTGCCCGCGCAAATCGACGCGGTGCTTGAGCGCCACTCCCATGCCCGCGCGCGGGTCACCGCCGAGGCCATGCTCGCCCGGCATCATCGCCTGCTGCAGGCGATCTCTCGCGCGCAAGCCATGTTCATTGCCAGTTCGGTGCCGCGCGCCACCTTCGAGGCGCTGCTGGACGAGTTGATGTCGCTCACGCAGAGCGCGTTTGGCCTGGTGGGCCAGGTGCAGCGGGCTGCGGACGGGCACGCCTACCTGCGCGTGCACGCCATGACCGACATCAGTTGGGACGAAACGTCGCGCGCCCTCTACGCCCGGCACGCCGACGAAGGCATGGTGTTTGACAACCCGCGGTCCCTGGTCGGTGCCGCGCTGGCTTCTGGCGAGCCGGTGATCAGCAACGACGCCAGCCATGATGAACGCGGTGTAGGTGTCCCCCCGGGCCATCCGCCGCTGCGGACCTACCTGGGATTGCCGATCCACGCAGGGGGCGAGCTGGTGGCGATGGTCGGGCTGGCCAATCGTCCAGAAGGCTACACCGAGGCGGAAGTGCAGTTTCTACAACCGCTGCTGAACACCGTGGGGCAACTGGAGCTGGCCCGCCGCGCAGAGCTGGCCCGCCGTGCGGTCGAGGCCGAGCTGGCCCGCACCAGCGCCCTTTTGGCCGACAAGACGCGTGCGCTCGAAGGCACATTGGCCAGCATGTCGCAAGGCATCAGCAATGTGGATGCGCAAGGGCGGATTCGTGTTTACAACCAGCGGTATCTGGAGCTGCTGGACCTGCCCGAAGCATTGCTGGCTACACAGCCCAAGGTGGAGGAGGTGGTCCGGCTCCAGACCGAGCGCGGCGATTTTGGTCCTGAGTTTCAATTCCTGGACCATGCCGCGCGGCCCTATGTGGCGTCCGAATATGCCGCCCATGGTGACCATCTCGACATGCCCGACGTCTACGTGCGGCGAACGCCTGGCGGTCGGTATATCGAGGTGCGCACGCGGCTGCTGGAGGAAGGCGGGCGGGTTCGCACCTTCACCGACGTCACCAATTACCTGACCACCCTCGAAGCCTTGCGCGCGAGTGAGTCCCGGTGGCGCAGCCTCACGCAGCTGTCGTCTGATTGGTACTGGGAGCAAGATGCCCAGTTTCGCTTTGTACGGCTGGACGGCAATCGCCACGACGCTGCGGGCGGGCCGCGTGACGAGATGCCTTATGGGGTGACACTTTGGGAGCTTCCCGGCACCTTTGTGGCCGAGGGCCAGTGGAGGGCACACCGCAGTGCGGTGACAGCGCACGAGGTGTTTCACGATTTTGAAATGAAGCGAACAGGCCGCGCGGGACAACCTTACTGGGTGTCGATCAGTGGGCAGCCGATCTTTGATGCGGAAGGCCGGTTCACAGGTTACCGGGGGGTGGCGCGCGACATCACTGAACGCAAGCAGGCCGAGGCCGAGATCCAGCGGCTGGCGTTCTATGACGAGCTCACGGGCCTGCCCAACCGGCGCTTGTTGATGGACCGGCTGGCGTGCGCTGCGACGCTGAGCGCCCGCGATGGCTCGCATGGCGCGCTGCTGTTTCTCGATCTGGACAACTTCAAAGGCATCAACGACACCTTGGGCCATGAGTGGGGTGACCAGCTTTTGGTGCAGGTTGGCGCCCGCATCAGCGCCAGCGTGCGGGCCACCGACACGGTCGCACGCCTTGGTGGTGATGAATTTGTGGTGGCGCTGCAGGGGCTCCACAGGCTGCAGACCGAGGCCGCCGCAGAGGCCGAGGCCGTAGCTCAGAAAGTGCTGACAGCGCTCAACAGCCCTTATCAGGTGAATGGCTGCGAAATACACAGCACGCCCAGCATCGGCATCACGCTGTTCAGCGATGCGCTGCAGCCGGTGCAGGAATGGCTCAAGCGCGCCGACCTGGCCATGTACCAGGCCAAGGCGCAGGGGCGCAACAGGTTGTGTTTCTTCGACCCCGCCATGCAGGTGGCCGCATCGGCGCGCCTGGCGCTCGAGGGTGACATTCGCCAGGGGCTGCTGCGTGAGGAGTTCCTGCTCCATTACCAGCCGGTGGTGGACGAATCAGGCCTTGTCATGGGCGCCGAGGCGCTGGTGCGGTGGCTCCATCCGCAGCGCGGCATGGTGTCTCCCGCCGATTTCATCCCGCTGGCAGAGCAGACGGGGTTGATCCTCGTCCTGGGACAGCAGGTGCTGTCCATGGCCTGCAGGCAACTGGCGCAATGGGCGGGTGATGCGGCCACATCGTGGTGGAGCCTGGCCGTGAACGTGAGCGCGCAGGAGTTTCGCCAGCCCGACTTTGTGCAAAAGGTGCTTGCTGCGCTGCAGGATTCGGGGGCTGATCCTGGCAGGCTCACGCTGGAGCTCACCGAAAGCCTGCTGCTTCAGGATGTGGAGGACAGCATTCTGAAAATGCAGGCCCTGCGCAAGCTCGGCGTAGGCTTCTCGCTGGACGACTTTGGCACCGGCTACTCGTCGCTGAGTTACCTCAAGCGCCTGCCGCTGGACCAGCTCAAGATTGACCAGAGTTTTGTGCGTGACGTGTTGACCGACCCGCACGATGCCACCATTGCCTGCACCATCATCACGCTGGCCCACAGCCTGGGGTTGGAGGTGGTTGCCGAAGGGGTGGAGACGGACGGCCAGCGTTTGTTCCTGCTGCGCAACGGCTGCCGGAAGTTCCAGGGCTACCTGTTTGGTCGGCCTGGGCTGGTGGAGTTGCTCTGATTGCTATTAAAAATATAGCTGTTTGCGCTTTATGTATAAGCGCTAGAGGCCGATTTCATTGAAATTTTGACGCTGACCTTTGCGCTTTTGCGCTTTTGCGCCTTTGCGCCTTTGCAAAGGCGCGCCCCAGGCAAGAGATGCCCAACAAGGGCCGTGCCAATGCGCCTTCGGGGTGCGCCTTGGGGGAGACGCCCTGCTACCCCCGCAGCAGTTTGTCTTCTGCCAGCGCCAGCGCAGCCGGGTGGCCCGACAACACCAGGGTGTCGCCTTCGGCCAGCATGGCGTCATCCACGGGGGCGGTCATGTGGCCATTGCCCCGGCGCAGGTTCACCACCTGCACGCCCATGGCGGGCAGCGCCAGTTGGCCCAGACGGCGTCCCAGCGATGTGGCGCCGGGTGGCAGGTTCAGGGTGGACAGGCGCTCCTGGTCGCGTTCGTTGACGGTGTCGTCATCTGCGCCATGGAAGTATCCGCGCAGCAGGTTGTAGCGCGCATCGCGCTGGTCCTGCACCAGTCGAATCACCCTGCGCATGGGAACCCCCACCAGTGCCAGCGCGTGGCTTGCCAGCATCAACGAGCCTTCAATGGCTTCGGGTACGACTTCGGTGGCACCCGCCTCCTGCAATTTGTCAAGGTACAGGTCGTCTTGTGTGCGCACCACCACGGGCACGTGGGGCGCGTGCGAGCGCGCATTGGCCAGCACCTTCAAGGCGGCGGGCACGTCGATGTAGGTGATGGCCACGGCGCTGGCGCGCACCAGCCCGGCAGCCATCAAGGCCTGCAGCCGGGTGGCGTCGCCGTACACCACCGAATCGCCGGCCGCCGCCGCTTGGCGCACGCGGTCAGGGTCCAGGTCCAGCGCCATGTAAGGAATATGTTCGTGCTCGAGCATGCGCGCCAGGTTCTGGCCGCATCGGCCATAGCCGCAAATGATCACGTGCTTGTTGGTGTTGATCGATTTGCGGGCAATCGTGGTCATCTGCAACGATTGCTGCAGCCAGTCGCTGGCCACCAGCTTCATCACGATCCGGTTGCTGTACATGATGAGAAACGGTGTGGCCAGCATCGACAGCACCATGGCTGCCAGGATGGGGTTCATCAGCGCAGGCTGTACGAGGCCGTTGTTTTGCGTGAGGGACAGCAGCACAAAGCCAAACTCGCCAGCCTGGGCCAGGTAAAGCCCGGAGCGCAACGCAATGCCCGTGGTGGCACCCATGCCCCGCGCGAGGGCCAAAATGATGACGAGCTTGATCAGCAAGGGCACGGTCAGCAGCAGCAGCACGAGGGCCCAGCGGTCCACCAGGATGTGCCAGTCCAGCATCATGCCGATGGTGATGAAAAACAATCCGAGCAACACATCGTGAAAAGGACGGATGTCGGTGCCCACCTGGTGGCGGTACTCGGTCTCAGACACCAGCACCCCGGCGATGAATGCGCCGAGCGCCAGGCTCAATCCCGCCAGCTCGGTCAGCCAGGCCAGGCCGAGCGTGATCAGCAACAGGTTCAGCATGAAGAGCTCATCGCTCTTGCGCCGCGCCACCTGCGTCAGCCACCAGCGCATGAACCGCTGCCCCCCCGAGAGCAGCAGTCCCACCAGCACCGTGGCCTTGAGCAGCGCCCAACCCAAAGAGGGCAGCAACTGGTCAGGCGAAGAGCCCAGGGCCGGGATCAGCACCAGCAAAGGCACCACGGCCAAGTCCTGAAACAGCAAGATGCCCATGACCCGACGGCCATGTTCACTTTCGAGTTCGGCCCGCTCGGCCATGAGCTTGACCACGATGGCCGTGCTGCTCATCGTCATCACGCCCGAGAGCGCCAGCGCTGTCTGCCAGCCCATGTCCCACACGCCACCCACCCAACGCGCCAGAGCCAAGGCCAGGGCCGACACCACCACCATGGTCAGCACCACCTGCATCAACCCCAGGCCGAACACCTGACGGCGCATGGCCCGTAGCTTGGACAGGCTGAATTCGAGGCCGATGGCAAACATCAGAAACACGACACCAAATTCACCCAGGTGCCGCACACCTTCGGAGTTTTGTGCCAGCGCCAGCGCGTGGGGTCCGATAAGCACCCCTGCCGCCAGATAACCCAACATCGGGGGCAGCTTGAGACTGCGGCATGCCACCACGCCCAGCACTGCGGCCAAAAGGTAAAGCAAGGTAAGTGCGAGAGACGACATAGGTTTGATGCTATCCGACGCTTTGGCAAGGGGGATGGGTTTTTGCACTGCAGCATGTTGGATCCGGGTCTCTGCAAGGCTGGGGCACGCCGGGCCCGCGCAGAGGCGTCCGGTCGATAGAATCCACGCATGACCTCTGCCGCGCTGCCCCCTTTTGACGCCGATAAAGCCTTGCGCCTTGCCCGCGAAACCTTTGAGATCGAGGCCGCGGCGCTGACGGGTTTGGCCGCCCGGATCGATGGCGTGTTTGCCCAGGCCGTGCAAGCGGTGCTGTTGGCACGGGGCCGGGTGGTGGTGATGGGGATGGGCAAGAGCGGTCATGTGGGGCGCAAGATCGCCGCCACACTCGCATCCACCGGTACGCCGGCTTTTTTTGTCCACCCTGCCGAGGCCAGCCATGGCGACCTGGGCATGGTCACTGGGGATGACCTGGTGCTGGGCATCTCCAACAGCGGCGAAAGCGGCGAGCTCACAGCCATCTTGCCGGTGCTCAAGCGCTTGGGCGCGCCGCTGATTGCCATGACGGGCGGCCTGCAGTCCACGCTGGCACGCCATGCCGATCTGGTGCTCGACTGCAGCGTGGCACGCGAAGCCTGTCCCCTGAATCTGGCACCTACCGCCAGCACGACCGCTCAACTGGCCATGGGTGATGCCCTGGCCGTGGCGCTGCTTGATGCGCGGGGCTTTCGGCCCGAAGACTTCGCGCGCTCTCACCCGGGCGGGGCCCTGGGGCGCAAATTGCTCACCCATGTGAGCGATGTCATGCGCACGGGGGCGGAGATTCCCCGGGTGGCGCCCGACGCATCGTTCAGCGACCTCATGCGCGAAATGAGCACCAAGGGCCTGGGTGCGTCGGCCATCGTCGACGCTGCAGGGCAGGTGCTGGGCATTTTTACGGACGGCGATCTGCGCCGGCGCATTGAGGCGGGCGCCGATCTTCGCGGCACCACGGCAGGCCAGGTGATGCATGCCAATCCGCGCCGTATCACCCCGGAAGCCCTTGCGGTGGACGCCGCCGAGATGATGGAAGCCCATGGCATCACCAGCGTGCTGGTGGTGGACGACAGCGGGTTCCTGTCTGGCGTGGTGCATATCGGTGACCTCATGCGTGCCAAGGTGATCTGATGGCTGCCGGTTGTATCTCCCCAGGCGCTGGCGCTGCGCCTGCCTTGCAGATTGCGCCCGAGCTACTGCTGCGCGCCCAGGACGTGCGCGTGGCGTTCTTTGATGTCGATGGCGTGCTGACGGATGGCGGCCTGTACTTCAGCGAATCTGGCGAGACCCTCAAGCGGTTCAACACCCTGGACGGACACGGCCTCAAGCTGTTGCAAAAGGCGGGCATTACCCCCGCAGTGATCACGGGCCGTGATTCCGCGCCTTTGCGGCTGCGCCTGAAGGCCCTGGGGGTGGAGCACGCGGTTTTTGGCACCGAAGACAAACGCCCGGCCGCAGAACAGATACTCCAGACCTTGGGTCTGGAGTGGGCCCAGGCCGCCGCGATGGGCGACGACTGGCCCGATCTGCCGGTCATGCGCCGCAGCGCCTTTGCGTGTGCGCCTGCGAACGCCCAGGTCGAAGTACGCCATGCAGCCCACTTCGTGACACAAGCGCGGGGCGGCGACGGTGCGGCGCGCGAGCTATGCGATCTGCTGCTGGTGGCCACGGGCCGTTATGCCGCTTTCCTGGCGGACTACACCCCATGACCCGCATGATGTCGAGGCCTGGGTGCCGTCGTGCCACGGTGGGCTTTTCGGGAGTTGCCGCTTGAACCGCATGCTCCGCCACGGCTGGGATCAGCTGTCAATCTATCTGCCGGTCGTCCTGATGGGGCTGCTTGCGCTGGGCACATGGTGGTTGGTGCGCAACGCGCCGATGCCCCAGCTGCCGGTGGTCGAGCGCCAGCAGGGGCACCAGCCCGACTATTACATGAAGTCTTTTTCGGTCAAGACGTTCGACGCCACAGGTCGCCTTCAAAGTGAAGTGCAGGGCGACGTAGCCCGGCATTACATCGACACAGACACGCTGGAGATTGACAAGGTACACATGCGCTCGGTCAGCCTCGACGGCCGCGTTACCGTGGCCACGGCCAACCGGGGCCTGAGCAATGCGGATGGCTCAGAGGTGCAATTGTTTGGCAATGCCATCGTCACCCGCGAGTCTGTACCCGCCAAGCCCGGTGCGCCTGGCCTGCCCCGGCTTGAGTTTCGCGGTGAATTCCTGCACGCATTCACCAAAACAGAGCGTGTGCTGTCCAATCAGCCGGTGGACCTGGCGCGGGGTAATGACCGCTTCACGGCCGACACCATGACTTACGACAACCTCGACCAAGTGCTGCAGCTGCGCGGTCGCGTGCGCGGCATCCTCATGCCGCGCAGCACCCAATGACCTTGGGGCAGGCTGCCCATCTGTGGCCGAACAACCCTGTGCTGCACGCCCTATGACCACACCGCTTGTTTTCATCACCGGCGCATCCAGCGGCATCGGCCAGGCGCTTGCCTTGCGGTTTTACCGGGCGGGCTATCGTCTGGCCTTGGTTGCGCGCCGCACCTCAGAAGTAAAAACATGGGCAGAGGCACAAGGTATAAGCGCTACCAGCTATGAAATTTATAGTGCAGATGTCTCGATAACCGACAGCATCGTTGCCGCTGGCCACGCGTGTTTGGCGCGCCAGGGTCTTCCCGATGTGGTGATCGCCAATGCCGGTATCAGCGTTGGCATGGACACGGCCGTGCGGGACGATATCGAGGTGATGGCCCGAACCTTTGCCACCAACAACATCGGCATGGCGGCCACGTTCCAGCCGTTTGTGGAGGAGATGGCCAAACGCCGCAGTGGCACGCTGGTCGGAATCGGCAGTGTGGCCGGCATCCGTGGTCTGCCAGGACATGGTGCTTATTGCGCCAGCAAGGCCGCCGTTGTCAGCTATTGCGAAAGCCTGCGCGGTGAGATGCGGCCCTTTGATGTGCGTGTGGTGACCCTCTTGCCAGGCTATATCGACACGCCACTGACACGCCATAACCGTTACAGCATGCCGTTTCTGATGCAGGCGGTTGATTTTGCGGACCGTGCCTTTACCGCCATCACCGCCGGGGTGAGCTACCGTGTCATTCCCTGGCAAATGGGTGTGGTCGCCAAGCTGCTTCGCCTGGCTCCCAACGCCGTGTTCGACAAATTACTTGCGGGCCGGCCGCGCAAACGCCGACAGACCGACCAGCCTTGAGTTCTTGCGACGGAGACTGTGGCACCGAGCCAATGCGTCCGTCGGTGAAAAATCATGCCCCTGGATCATCGCAACACCCACCATGCATGACCGGGCAGCCACAGAGATTGATCACGCGACGCCCTGTGATGTGGTCGGGCAGTGCGCTGCGCGCGTGAAGAGTGGGGTGACGCGCTGAAATAGCAGCGCACAGCCCATGAAAAAAGCCCCCGAAGGGGCTTTTTTTGTCGAACATTCGTGGGTTGCGTGCGAACGAGGCTCAGTAGCCACCGTTGCCACCACCGTAACCGCCGCCGCTGCGGCCACCGCCGCCACCGCCATTGCGGGAACCCGAACCGTAAGGGCTGCGGAAACCGCCTTCGCTGCGGCCACCGCCGCCTCCATAACCACCGCCGCCGCCTTCGCGGCCACCACCACCCCCGTATCCACCGCCGCCACCTTCACGGCTGCCGCCCCCGTAGCCCCCACCGCCGCCACTGCGACCACCGCCGCCATAGCCGCCGCCACCCCCGCCACCGAATCCACCACTGCGGGGCGGGCGCGGTTCCATCGGGCGGGCTTCGTTGACTACGATGCCACGGCCTCCCAGGGGCTGGCCGTTCATGCCGTTGATCGCGGCCAGCGCTTCTGCATCACTCCCCATTTCCACGAAGCCAAAGCCCTTGGATCGACCCGTGTCGCGCTCCATCATGACCTTGGCACTGGTTACAGCACCGAATTGGCCGAAGGCCTGTTCCAGATCACTGTCGCGCACCGAGTACGGCAGATTGCCAACGTAGAGTTTGTTGCCCATCGAGGGACTCCTCAAAAACACATGAATAAAGCGATGGAGTCCCGAAAACGCAGCCAGCTAATCTCAATGACGCTCTCAGCGAAACTGACGGATCACCGCAAACTTGGAAAGCGGGGAAAACCCCGCCCGCCCACTATGCTCCACACTTTTGCACAAAAAGCAAGCGACTATGCTGGCTGTGGCTTGTATATACGGCGCGGACATAAAAAAAGGAGCCCAAAGGCTCCTTTTTTTCCGCCAGCAGACGATGAGGTCTGCCGATGAGATTTTTTTAGTAGCTGCTACGGCCACCGCCGTAACCACCGCCACCACCGCCGCCGCTACGGCCGCCACCACCGTAGCCGCCACCGCCACCGCCGTAACCGCCGCCACCACCATTGCCGCCGCCGAAGCCGCCGCTACGGGGAGCACGTGGCTCCATGGGGCGAGCTTCGTTGACCACGAGGTCACGGCCGCCGAAGTTGGTGCCATGCACGCCTTGAATGGCGGCTTGGGCTTCAGCATCGCTGCCCATTTCGACAAAGCCGAAACCCTTGGAGCGGCCGGTGTCGCGCTCCATCATGACCTTGGCGCTGCCGACCGAGCCGTACTGGCTGAAGGTCTGTTGCAGATCTTCGTCGCGGAAAGAGTAGGGCAGGTTGCCCACGTAAAGTTTGTTGCCCATGAAGGACTCCTGAAAAAACAAAAAACGCGATGGAGTCCGACGCAATCAACAAACCTGTGACGACTTCAAAGACGCGAAACTGACCATTCACCGCTAAGCTAACTGCTCTCCTGCAAGCAGAAAAGCCAAGTCATTATTAATCACTTTATGGCCCCTGTGGGGGTTTATTTCAGTCCACGAGCGCCTAAAACGGGGCCGTTTTGTGGTTTTAAGGGGAATCTGCGGGCAAACCATCAGATAAAATAGGCCCGTCTTTGGGGAGTAGCCCGCCCGGCAGTGCAATGCGCCGGGGCATGCGTCAACATACTTGGGTTTTTTAAACCTATGGCGTATGCGGCTTTTGAGCTGGGCGAGACCATTGACTGCATGCCGATCCACGTGGCCGGAGTCGGGGTGCAGTCAATGCGTTTTCCACCCATCCGGCCGGATAGGACCCCTCCCCCATGGAAGCTTTCTTCATTTCCACCGCTGTCGTTGCGCTCGCCGAGATGGGCGACAAGACGCAATTGCTGGCGCTCGTGCTTGCGGCACGCTTTCGCAAGCCCTGGCCCATCGTGCTGGGCATCCTGGTCGCCACCTTGGTGAACCACGGCCTGGCTGGGGCCGTCGGTGCGTGGGTCACCACGTTCCTGGGCCCCCAAGTGCTGCGCTGGATCCTGGGTGCCTCCTTCATCGCCATGGCGGTGTGGATGCTGATCCCCGACAAGCTCGACGAAGGCGAGGCCGATGGCACACCCCGTTGGGGCGTGTTTGGCACCACCGTGGTGGCATTTTTCCTGGCCGAAATGGGAGACAAGACCCAGATCGCCACCGTCATGCTGGCTGCCAAATACAACGCCTACCTCTGGGTGGTGGCGGGCACCACGCTGGGCATGATGCTGGCCAATGCGCCGGTGGTCTGGCTGGGCGAGCGCATCACGCGCAAGGTGCCCATCCGGGCGGTGCATCTGGTGTCTGCCGTCATCTTCCTGGTGCTGGGGCTGCTGGCGATTTTTTCGTCGGTGGGTTGATCTAAGCGATGGGACAGGCTGGGCGATCAGGCGCTGCTTTGGTATATTTGCCGAACGCGCCGATTTGCCACAGCTTGCGGGCGCTTTATAAATCCTGCTAAAGACCCGTCCGACACATTTGCCCGGCCTCGTTTTTAGCGATGCCGGGTTTTTTTATGCCGTTTTTTGCCACACCCCAGACCATGCATTTTCCGGAGGTGCTGCCGCTGCAAAGCGGCGCGTCCATCCGCGACTACCAGCTGGCCTACGAGACCTACGGCACGCTCAATGCCGACCGCTCCAACGCCGTGCTCGTGTGCCATGCCCTTAACGCCTCGCACCACGTGGCGGGCGTGTACGCAGGGCAGGACAAGAGCGAGGGCTGGTGGGACAACATGATCGGCCCGGGCAAGCCCGTGGACACCGACCGCTTCTTCGTCATTGGCGTGAACAACCTCGGGTCGTGCTTCGGCTCCACCGGCCCTATGCACACGCATCCGGACACCGGCGAGGTCTATGGCGCGGACTTTCCCGTGGTCACGGTGGAAGACTGGGTCAACGCCCAGGCCCGGCTGCTGGACCGCCTGGGCATCCAGCAACTGGCGGCTGTGCTGGGTGGCAGCCTCGGCGGCATGCAGGCGCTGAGCTGGACGCTGCAGTACCCCGAGCGCATGCGCCACGCCGTGGTCGTGGCCAGCGCGCCCAACCTCACGGCCGAGAACATTGCCTTCAACGAAGTGGCGCGCCGCGCCATCGTGACCGACCCGGACTTCCACGGCGGCCACTTTTACCGCCATGGCGTGATCCCCAAGCGTGGCCTGCGCATTGCCCGCATGATCGGCCACATCACGTACCTGTCCGACGACGTGATGAACGAGAAGTTCGGCCGGCAGCTGCGCGAGGGTCTGGAGCTGAAATACAGCACGCAGGACATCGAATTTCAAATCGAGAGCTACCTGCGTTACCAGGGCGACAAGTTCAGCGACTACTTCGATGCCAATACCTACCTGCTCATCACCCGCGCGCTCGATTACTTCGACCCGGCCCGTACCTACGGCGGCAGTCTCACGCAGGCGCTCGCGCGTGCCACCGCGCGTTTCTTGCTGGTGAGCTTCACCACCGACTGGCGTTTTGCGCCCAAGCGCAGTCGCGAGATCGTCAAGTCCTTGCTGGATAACCGCCGCCGTGTGAGCTACGCCGAGATCGATGCACCCCATGGGCATGATGCCTTTTTGCTCGATGACGCACGTTATATGGGCGTGATGCGCTCTTACTTCGATAGCATTGCAAAGGAGCAGCAACCATGAGCGATCAAGCGGTGATGCAAGCGCTGGCGCGCCTGGTGCCGCCCGGCTCGCGCGTGCTCGACCTGGGCTGCGGCAACGGCGCCATGCTCGACTACCTGCAGCGCGAACGCGGCTGCAGCGGCTATGGCGTGGAGATTGATGACACCAACGTGCTGGCCTGCGTGCAGCGCGGCGTCGACGTGATCCAGCTCAACCTGGACGAAGGTCTGGCGATGTTCGGCGACAACTCGTTCGACGTGGTGCTGCAGATCGACACGCTGCAGCACCTGCGCAATGCCGAAACCATGCTGCGCGAGACCGCGCGTGTGGGCCGCACCGGCGTGGTGGCTTTCCCCAACTTTGCGCACTGGCCCAACCGCCTGTCGATCCTGCGCGGGCGCATGCCCGTCACGCGCCGCCTGCCCTACCAGTGGTACGACACGCCCAACATCCGTGTGGGCACGTACAAGGACTTCGAGGTGCTGGCCACCAAGAACCGGCTGCGCATCCTGGACTCCTTCGGTCTGCAAGACGGCCAGGCCGTGCGCTGGCTGCCCAATGCCCGTGCGGGCACGGCCGTGTTCCATTTCGAAGGGGCCTGATCGCCTCCTGCCAGCACGCGATGAGCAGATAAGCACTGGACTGGAGCGCGCCCGGCATTGCCTGTGCGCCTGCCGTGACATCCGGCTGTCAATCGCGTCGGCTAAGGTGTTCGGACACCCGAAGGAGCCCATTTGAAACGCAACCCGTTGTACGCCGTGACCGTTGCCGCGCTGCTCACCACCTGGGCGCTGGGCGCCGCTGCACAGGCCTGGCCGCCCACCCCCACCGTCATTGCCCACCGGGGCGCATCGGCCCTGCGGCCCGAGCACACGCTCGCGGCCTATCAGCAGGCGATTGACGACGGCGCAGACGTCATCGAGCCCGACCTGGTGATCACCAAGGACGGCGTGCTGGTGGCCCGGCACGAGAACGCCATCGCCATCCTGAATGCCGACGGCTCGGTGAAAGAAGCCACCACCGACGTGGTGGACCGCCCCGAGTTCGCGGGCCGCAAAACCACCAAGACCATCGACGGCAAACCCATCACCGGCTGGTTCACCGAAGACTTCACGCTGGCCGAGCTCAAAACCTTGCGCGCCCGCGAACGCATCCCTGCGCAGCGCCCGGCCAACGTGGCCTACAACGGCCGGTTCGAGGTGCCCACCTTGCAGGAGGTGATCGACCTGGCCAAGGCGGCAACGGCCAAAACCGGGCGCGTGATCGGCATCTACCCAGAAACCAAGCACCCCACCTACTTCCAGTCCATCGGCCAGCCGCTGGAGGCCCCGCTGCTGGCTGTGCTCGAGAAAAACGGCTGGAACCACCAGGCCGCGCCCGTGTTCGTGCAGTCGTTCGAGGTCAGCAACCTGCAGGCGATCCGCAAGCTCAGCAGCGTGCGCCTGGTGCAGCTGGTGGCGCCCTCGGGCCGGCCGTACGACTTTGTGGCGCAGGGCGCGGCCAACACGCGCGGCTATGCCGACCTGATCACCCCCGACGGCCTCAAGCAGGTGGCCACCTACGCCAACGCCATCGGCCCCTTCAAGACGCTGGTGGTGTCGGTGAAGGACGGCCTGCCTGGCGAGCCCACGCCGCTGGTTGCCCATGCCCATGCCGCCGGGCTGGCCCTGCACATCTGGACGCTGCGGCCCGAAAACGCCTTCTTACCCGCAGGCCTGAAGAAGGCGCCTGCCACCGATGGCACCGCGCGGGGCGACAGCGTGGCCGAGATCACGGCCTATTTGCGCGCAGGCATCGACGGCTTCTTCACCGACGACCCCGCCGTGGGCCGTGCCGCGGTGCAGGCCTTCACGGCGAAGGCGATGGCGACGACGAAGTAACTGGCGCCGGGCGCGGCTTGCCCGGTGTGGCGCCCGTGTGATGGGCGAGTTCTCCAATGCGCATGGGGACGTTCAGGTATGAAGTGAATGCTATTAAAACAGTAGCTGCTTGCGCTTATGTATAAAGCGCTAGGGACCCTCTGCACAAATCCCTGCGTAATGTGCTTACGAAGGCTTGAAGCCGAGACAATAAGGCGCATGAAGCAAAGCAGCCTGGGCCTGAGCAATACCACCAAGCGCACACGCAAGCGCGAGTTCCTTGATGCGATGGAGTTGGTGGTGCCCTGGGCCGAGTTGGTCTCGCTCATTGAGCCCTACGCCCCAGAGATCGGACGCCGGGGCCAGCAGCCCTTTGCGGTGCAGACCCTGCTGCGTATCCATTTCATGCAGCAGTGGTTCAAGCTTAGCGACCCAGCCATGGAAGAGGCACTGCACGACGTGCCAGCCTTTCGGGACTTTGCCGGCCTGTCTCACTGGGACGAACACATTCCCAGTGAATCGAGCATCCTGCGTTTTCGGCATCTGCTGGAGCGCCACAAACTGGCCGATCAGATCCTCGCTACGGTCAATGCCCTGCTGCAAGCCAAAGGGCTGCAACTCAAAGCAGGCACGGTGGTGGATGCCACGCTGATTGCGGCGCCGACGTCCACCAAGAATGAAGGCAAGGCACGAGACCCCGAGATGCATCAAAGCAAGAAGGGCAACGAGTGGTACTTTGGCATGAAGGCTCACATTGGCGTGGATGCGGATTCAGGCCTGGTGCACAGCGTGCGCGGCACCAGTGGCAATGTGAACGACGTGATAGAAGCCAACAGCCTGCTGCACGGGCAAGAAACGGATGCCTTTGGCGATGCGGGCTACCAAGGAGTGGACAAGCGGCCCGATGCCAACAAGAACGTGCGCTGGCATGTAGCCATGCGCCCGGGGTTGCGCCGGGCTTTGGACAAAAACAAGCCTGTGGATGCGCTGATCGACCAACTTGAACGCACCAAGGCCAGCATCCGGGCCAAGGTGGAGCACCCGTTCAGAGTGCTCAAGCAGCAGTTCGGGTACGTGAAGGTGCGCTACCGGGGGCTCATGAAGAACACGGCGCAGATCGTCACGCTGTTTGCGTTGGGCAATCTGTGGATGGCAAGGCACAAGTTGCTGGCCTGCATGGGGCAGGTGCGCGTGCAGGGGGCTTAATGCCCCGCGAAACCGGGCAATGGCCCTCGCGCAGCGCCTGCCGGGAGTACCCAATGACCCAACGCGGGCGCTGTCTTAGTTCGGGCATCGCTACGGCACAGCCAGAACCGATTCGTGAAGAGCTTCCCTAGAGGCCAATTTGGCCCCTATTTTCCGTGGATGATGCTTGGGGGTGACTTGGCAAGGGCCGCTGGCCCCATGCTGCGCGATAAGCTGCTGCGCTCTGCTTTCATCTTCTGCCCACCCCCGCCATGCCCCAGTTTGCCGCCAACCTGAGCCTCATGTACACCGAGCTGCCGTTTCTGGACCGCTTTGCCGCTGCGGCGCGCGACCGGTTCACTGCGGTGGAGTTTCAGTTTCCGTATGCCTTTGAGCCCGCCGAGATCGCAGCGCGGCTGAGGGACAACGGCCTGCAGCTGGTGCTGTTCAACGCCCCGCCCAGCGGCACCGATCGCGCCAGCATGGCCAGCGCCTGGGAGCAGCAAGCGCGCGGCACGGCCGCGCTGCCGGGGCGCGAGGCCGAGTTCCGTGCCGGTGTGCACGAGGCCCTGCGTTATGCCGAGGTGCTGCACTGCCCCCGCATCCATGTGCTGTCGGGTGTGTTGCCGCCGGGGGTGGAGCGCGAGTCGCTCAAAGACCTGTGTGTGCGCAATCTGCGCTGGGCGGCGGCCGAGGCGGCAGGCCTGGGGTGCGAGATCCTGATCGAGCCCATCAATCTGCGCGATATGCCGCGCTATTTTCTGAACCGGCAGGATCACGCCCACGAGCTGCTGGACGCCGCAGCGGCCCCCAACCTCAAGGTGCAGATGGATCTGTACCACTGCCAGATCGTGGAGGGCGACGTGGCCACCAAACTGCAGCGCTACCTGCCCACCGGCCGCGTCGCCCATATCCAGATCGCCAGCGTGCCGGGCCGCCACGAGCCGGACCAGGGCGAGCTGAACTACCCGTTTTTGTTCGACACCATCGACGCCCTGGGGTATGCGGGCTGGGTGGGCTGTGAGTACAAACCGGCGGCGGGCACGTCGGACGGGCTGGGTTGGCGCGACCGCGCGCTTGCAGCGCACCTGTGAACCTGTGGACCTCTGAGAGGGGTAGAGGTTGTTGGCGGGCGGTTCCAGTACGCGCGAATGCGTAAGGGAATGCGTGAATAAATGTAACAACACTCTGGCCGTAGAGTGAACAAGGGCGTTCTCACGCTGTGAGAACCTGCTCTTAGACCGGCTCAGCCGGCGTTGTGCATTCACCTCCAGGAGACATTTCCCATGCCCGCAGCCCTTGCCAACAACCGTTCTGTCGCGCGGCAGGTCACGCTGACCGCCATCGCGCTGGTGGCCTTGGTGCTGGTGCTGGTGGGGCTTGCCATCGCCGTGTTGACCGAGCGCAGCACCCGCGCCCTGGTCGCCTCCAGCGTGGGCGACACGGCGCAAAGCGTGGCGCAGTCGCTGGACGCGGCCGACAACACCAACCGCGAGCTGGTGCAGCTGACCATGAAGGGTTTCCAGCGCTACTTCGAGGCCACCATGCAGCTCGACGAAGCCTCGGGCGAGCTGCGCAGCTACGGCGCGCTGGTCAATGAGGACTACGGCTCGGTCGACAAATTCGCCAGCGAGACGGGCGGCATTGCCACCGTGTTCGCCAAGAAAGGCGATGACTTTGTGCGCATCACCACCTCGGTCAAGAACGACAAGGGCGAGCGCCAGATGGGCACGCCGCTCGGCCGCACCGACCCGGCATATGCCACGGTGTCCAAGGGCGAGCCCTACACCGGCGTGACGGTGGTGAACGGCAAGCCTTTCATGGGCCACTACCTGCCCGCCAAGGACGCCTCTGGCAAGGTCATTGCGCTGCTGTTCATCGGCAACGACATCAGCGTGTTCCACGCCATGCTGCAAAAGCAGGTGGCGCAGACGAAGTTTTTCGAGCATGGCGGCACCTACGTCATCAACCCTGGCACCTCGCTGGACCAGGCCGTATTCGTGTACCACCCCACCGCAGGTGGCAAACGCGTGCTGGAGGCCTACCCGCAGGCGCGCCCCTTCTTTGAGTCGCTGGCCGCGTCGCAGGACGGCTTTGTGCGCGAGGCCGCAGACGTGCTGGGCACCGGCGCGGAGAACCCCTGGGCGCTGATGCGCAAGACCAGCGGCGGCTGGTGGGTGGTGGCCGAGGTGGCCGATGGCGAGGCCATGGCCAGCCAGCGGCGCGTCACTTTGGCTGTGTGGGGCCTGATGGCCGTAGCGGTGGTGCTGCTCGCCATCGGCCTGTTCGTCATGCTGCGCCGGGGCGTGAGCCGCCCCTTGCAGGACCTGACCCAGGCCATCACGCTGGTGGCGCAGGGCGACCTGACCGAGGCCTTTCACACCACGCGGCGCGACGAGATCGGTGCGCTGGTGCAGGAGGTGGAGGGCATGCGCCAGCGCTACACGCAGATGCTGCAGCAGGTGCGCACGGCGGTGGACAGCATCACCACCGCCAGCGCCGAGATCGCCACCGGCAACCAGGACCTGTCGGCCCGCACCGAGGCCACGGCGAGCAGCCTGGCCCAGACCGCGCAGAGCATGGAGCACCTCACCTCCACCGTGCGCCAGTCGGCCGACGCCGCGCGCCAGGCCAACCAGCTGGCCAGCACCGCCGCTGCCGTGGCAGCACGCGGCGGCCAGGTAGTGGGCGAGGTGGTGACCACCATGGGCGACATCAACCAAAGCTCGCGCAAGATCGCCGACATCATTGGCGTGATCGATTCGATTGCCTTCCAGACCAACATCCTGGCGCTCAACGCCGCGGTCGAGGCCGCCCGCGCGGGTGAACAAGGCAGGGGCTTTGCCGTGGTGGCCAGCGAAGTGCGCAACCTGGCCGGGCGCAGCGCCGAGGCCGCGCGCGAGATCAAGGCGCTGATTGGCGCCTCGGTGGAGCGCGTGGAATCCGGCGCCCGCCTGGTGCAGAACGCCGGCAGCACCATGGAAGAGATCGTGGGCTCGGTCAAACGGGTGGGCGACATCATTGGCGAGATCACGGCGGCGTCAAGCGAACAATCGGACGGCATTGGCCAGGTCAACACCGCCGTCAACCAGCTTGATCAGATGACGCAGCAGAACGCCGCGCTGGTGGAGGAATCCGCCGCCGCCGCGCAAAGCCTGCGCGAGCAGGCCACACGACTGGCTGGTGCGGTGCAGGTGTTCAAACTCTCACCGGGCGATGGCGATGGCGGGCTTGCGGAGACGGCCTTGCTGGCTGCTCCCCCAGGGCGGGGCTGGGGACGCAGGGCTCACGCCCAGCTGCCATAGCCACGTGTGCGGAATCCACGGTATCTGTGGCACCTGTGGTGACGGCCCTGTGGGGCCCGGTGGCGTTGACATCCTTTGGTTTGCGACAAGGAGGCGTTGGTTTATGCTGGCCTGAAGCTCCTTCGGTCCCTTTTTCTTCTCCAGTCTCTCTTGCATCCTATGGTTGCCCACGTTCCTACCATGCTGGCGATGATCATCGCCGCCTCGCTCATGATGGCCGCCTGTATGGCGGTGGTGGGCTGGGGGCGCCGGCGAGACGGCCTGAGGCGTTGGGCGGCAGCCCTGCTGCTGAACGCCATCGGGCACCTTCTGCTCATGCTGTATGGGCTGGTGCCCAACGGGGTGTCCATTGTGGCGGGCAACCTGCTGCTGTCGTGCGTGATGGTGGGCATGATTGCTGCCATCTACCAGTTTCAGGGGCGGCCGGTGCGGTGGTGGTTGCTGCTGGCGTCACCCCTGCTGGTCACGGTATTTGTCATCGGCTTTGTCGACAACTTCCCGGCGCGTGTCAGCTTCGTGGGTCTGGTCATTGGCCTGCAGGCCGTGTGGGCCTTGAGCGCGGCACTGGCGCGCCGCCACGCCACGGTGGGGCGAGGCCAGTGGCTGCTGGTCGCGGGGCTGGGGCTGGAGGCCGTGGTGCTGGGCGGGCGCGCCGTGGTAGCCATCAGCGCCCATGAGGCAGCCACCAGCATTTTGCAAAGCAGCGTTTTGCAGACGCTGACCTTCATGAGCACGTTCACCGTGGTCTTGGTGAGCTCAATGGGTTTTGTTTTCATGGCGCGCGACCGGGCTGACGAAAACAACCGCGTGATGGCCGCGCTGGATCATCTCACCGGGGTGGCCAACCGGCGTTCGCTGATTGCCGCGCTGGACCGCGATGTGGCCCGCGCCGTGCGCATGCGCGAGTCCATCGCACTGATGATGGTGGACATCGATCACTTCAAGAACGTCAACGACCAATATGGCCATCCCATGGGAGACCGGGTGCTGTGCAGCGTGGTCAATGTGCTGCGCCAGCGCGTGCGCGCGCAGGATCTGGTGGGGCGCTATGGCGGCGAGGAGTTCATGGTGGTGCTTCCCGACACCACGCTGGTGGGCGCCGAGCAATTGGCGCGCGAGCTGTGCAAGGCCGTCGAAGAATCACGCTGTCCGATGGACGGCGTGGAAGGCCCAGGCATTTCGGTCACCGTGAGCATCGGGGTGTTTGGCGGTCGCCTGGATTCAGGCGACAGCTGGGACATGCTGATTGCGGCCGCAGACCGCGCGCTCTACCAGGCCAAGAGCAACGGCCGCAACCGCGTCGAATCGGCGGTCACCCTGCGGCGGCCCGGCACACCCATGGCGGCGCACCACAATCCCGAGACACTGCCGTCGTCTCTTTACTGACCGGTGGCAGGCCGGCAGGCCTTGTGTTGCAATGAGGGGATTGATCCCCATGCCTTCAGGAGAGCTGCCCATGAACGCCCGTGTACCCACCCCCCTTCTTCAGCCCGAACTCGCATTGCAGCGGGTGAGCCAGGCATGGGACGATGACATCGTCCGCCAGCTGACCGACTACATCGCCATTCCCGCCAAATCCCCCACCTTCGCGTCCGACTGGGCCGAGCTGGGTCTGCTGGACACCGTGGTGCGCAACGCTGCCGCCTGGGTCGAGGCGCAGAAGGTGCCGGGGCTTGCCCTGGAGATCGTGCGTCTGCCCGGCCGCACGCCGGTGCTCTTTTTCGAAATCGCCGGCACCCAAGCGGCGGCAGCCTCTGGCGACACCGTGCTCATGTACGGCCATCTGGACAAGCAGCCCGAGTTCTCAGGCTGGCGCAGCGACCTGGGCCCCTGGACGCCCAAATACGAAGACGGCAAGCTCTACGGCCGCGGCGGTGCCGATGACGGCTACGCCGTGTACGCCAGCATCGCCGCCGTGCAGGAGTTGAAGCGCCAGAACGTGCCCCACCCCCGCATCGTGGGCCTGATCGAAACTTGCGAAGAAAGCGGCTCGCGCGACCTGATGCCCTACATCGACGCCCTGCGCCCCCGCCTGGGCGACGTGGGCCTGGTGATCTGCCTGGACAGCGGCGCGGGCAACTACGACCAGCTGTGGCTCACCACCAGCCTGCGCGGCATGGCCAGCGGCACGCTCAAGGTCGAAATCCTCACCGAAGGCATTCACTCGGGCGATGCCTCGGGCCTGGTGCCCTCGTCGTTTCGCATCATGCGGCAGGTGCTTGACCGGCTCGAAGACAGCGCCACCGGCCGCCTGCTGCCCGCCAGTTTTCACTGCGAAGTGCCCGCCGAGCGGCTGGCGCAGGCGCGCGCCACGGCGGCCATCCTGGGGGAAGAGGTCTACAAGCGGTTCCCTTGGGCGCACTACGACTGCGGCGGCTCCGCCACGTTTGCGCTGCCCACCACCACCGACCCGTTGCACGCCCTGCTCAAGCGCACCTGGGAGCCCACGCTGAGCGTGACCGGCGCCGAAGGCTTCCCGGCCCTGCAGGATGCGGGCAACGTGCTGCGGCCTTACTCTGCCTTCAAGCTCAGCCTGCGCCTGCCCCCGCTGGTGGACGCCGCGCAGGCCGTGCAGGAGCTCAAGGCGCTGCTCGAAGACAACGCGCCCTACCAGGCCAAGGTCACCTTCGAGGGCGGCGGTGGCGCCACGGGCTGGAACGCCCCGGCCACAACCCCGTGGTTCGAGCAGGCGCTCAACGAGGCCTCGCAGGCGCACTTTGGCGCGCCCTGCGGCTACATCGGCCAGGGCGGCACCATTCCACTAATGAACATGTTGAGCGAAGGCTTCCCCAAGGCGCAAATGATGGTGTGTGGTGTGCTCGGCCCCAAAAGCAATGCGCACGGCCCCAACGAGTTCCTGCATGTGCCTTACGCCAAGCGGCTCACGGCCTCGGTGGCGCAGGTCATTGCGGCCATGCCCTGACCGGCCTGGCCGATCACACGTCGGCCTCACGTCGGCCACTGATCGGCCGCCGCCATGCGGCAGGGGTTGCAGGCAGGGGGGTGGCGGCAAGCACCTATCATGCGGAAACTTTGCCCTCCCCTGCATGACCGCCCCTGCTGCCTGCGAGACCCTCATGTCCGACCTTCCTGCCGCCATCCTGAGCCCCTTCACTGCGACCGATGGCGAGAACCTTGCCGTGTATGACTGGGCGTTGCCCGAGGAGACTCCGCAGCGCGGCACCGTGCTGCTGGTGCATGGCCTAGGTGAACATGCGAGCCGGTATGCCGCGCTGGCGCACCGCCTCAACGCATGGGGGTTTGCGGTGCGCGCGTATGACCAATATGGCCACGGCGAGTCGTCAGGGCCGCGCGGCGGCTTGACGTCGGACACGCGTTTGCTGGCCGATCTGGCCGATATGGTGGACGCCACCCGCGCGCACGCGCCAGCAGGCTTGCCCTTGGTGGTGCTAGGGCACAGCATGGGTGGACTGGTGGCGGCACGGTTTGTCTCCATGCAACTGCGGCCGGTGGACGCCCTGGTGCTGTCCTCCCCCGCGTTGGACGCGGGGCTCTCCGCAGTACAGAAACTGCTGCTGGCCACGCTGCCGCGCCTGGCACCCAACCTGCGCGTGGGCAACGGCCTGGATGCGCAATACCTGTCGCATGACCCTGTGGTGGTCGCCGCCTACCGGGCCGACCCCCGGTGCCATGACCGCATCAGCGCCCGGCTGGCCCGCTTTATTGCCGATGAAGGCCCGGCCACCGTGGCGCGTGCCGCCCACTGGAGCGTTCCCACGCTGCTCATGTGGGCGGGCAGCGACCGGTTGGTCAACCCGGCAGGCAGCCGCGCATTTGCCAACGCGGCGCCCAAGGCGCTGGTGCAGTCGCACTGTTTCGAGCCGCTGTACCACGAGCTTTTCAATGAAAGCCCCGAACTGGCCGATCCGGTGTTCGACATGCTCGGGCGGTGGCTGCTGCAGCGCTTTCCTGTGCGCTGATAGAAATACCGTTAAAAATGGCTTGTAGCGCTTATGAATAAAGCGCTAACAGCTATCATTTTTGAAAAAATCCACCCAACATGCCGAGCAGTTCGCCGGCATCGCCAAACCCGCCCTCGGGGGCTTGGCCCTGGGGGCTGAGGTGGTCCACCAGGCCGGGTAGCACCTGGGCGAGCTGGCCCGCTGCGGCGCCGGGGCCCACACCCAGTTGCGATGCGATTTCAGACAGCGGGCCACTGCCCAGCACCTGTGAAAGCTGTTCGCCCGAAATGGCGTGGTTGGGTCCGGCGCTCAGCCACGAGCTGAGCACGTTGCCCAGCCCCGCCTGCTGAAATTTGGCCATGAGCCCTGGCAGGCCACCGACCGGGCCGTCGTTGCTGATCAGGGACATCACCACCTGCACCAGCTGGGGGTTTTGTGCGGCCAGGCCCAGCAGGCCGCCGAGCCCACCGCCACCCGTGCCTTCAGCAGCGGCGCCAGCGCTGCCCTGCGAAGCATTGTTGAGGACGGCGCCGAGAACGGAATCGAATAAACCCATGGTGATCTCCTTGAAGCGGTGGGACAGATACTGAGTGAACAACCGGCAAGCGCAGTGTGACGCATCGACAGATGCCGTCTGCGTCTTCACCGGGAAAATATCATGCTATCGGCGATCGCTGTCTTCTTTGCAGCGCCAGCCACGCCAGCGCGATGCCTGTCACGGCAATCGGCACCAGCGAGCCCGCGTTCAGCAAGGTCCAGCCCTGGGTGGTGACCAGCACGCCCGACGAAAACGCACTCAGCGCCAGCGTGGCGAACACGCAGAAGTTGATGGCCGCCTGGGCGCGGTCCTTTTCTTCAGGGCGGTAGGCCGTCATGGCCAGGGTGGTGGATCCGGTGAACAGGAAGTTCCAGCCCACGCCCAGCATGAACAGCGCAATGCCAAAGTGGTGCAGCTCCACCCCCATCAGCGCCACGGCCACGCAGGCGAAGTTGAGCAACACCCCCGTACCCATGATGGGCAACACGCCAAACCGCTTGATGAGGTGGCCGGTGACAAAGCCGGGCGCGAACATGCCGATCACATGCCACTCCAGCACCAGGGCCGAGGCATCGAAATCAAAGCCACACACCTGCATGGCCAGCGGCGTGGCGGCCATCAGCAGGTTCATCACGCCATAGCCCAGCGCGGCGCCCACAATGGCCACGATGAACGCGGGCTGGCGCATCAGCACCGTCAGGGGGCGCCCGTGCTCGCGCTGCCCTGCAGCGTTGAGCACCACAGGCTGCGCCTCGAACCGGATGGCCGACATGCACAGCATGGACAACAGCGCCACGCCGATCAGCGCGATGTAGGCGCCCGCAAACGGCACCGGGAACAAGGTGCGTGTGGCGCTGGCCAGGTTGGGGCCCGCCACGGCGCCCAGCAGGCCACCGGCCAGCACCAGCGACACGGCCTTCTCACGGTAGTCCGGTGCGGCCAGCTCGGCCGCGGCAAAGCGGTACAGGCCACCGTTGGCGCTGTAGTAGCCCGCCACCAGCGTAGCGGTGCACAGCAGCCAGAAGTGGGCGCTGAACGCCGCCCAGGCACACAGCGCGGCCGATGCCACCGCCACGGCCAGTCCGATCTGGAACGACACCTTGCGCCCCCAGCGCATCTGCGTGCGCGCCACCAGCGGCGTGGACAGCGCACCGCCCACCACATAGCCCATCACGGGCAGCGCGGCCATCCAGCCAAAGGGCGCCAGCTGCAGCCCCACCAGGCCGTTGATGGCGATGAAGACAACGTTGTTGGTGAGGAAAAGGCCTTGGCACAGGGCCAGCAGCCACAGGTTCTTGTTCACGGCAGGACGGTGTGTGGGGCGGGCAAGCGGGAGGGCGAGGGAGGAAGAACGGGTTGGCGGCGTAGAGGCAAGTCAATGCCACGCGGCAGTGAGGCGTGGTGTGGTGTGGTGTGCCGGGGAGTTTGGGGCACATCAAAGCCCGACTGCTTTGCTCTGGCATTGTGCACTGCCGTTGATGAAGATCAGCGGATGCGCACGGTGATTTCAGTATGGTGGCAACCAGTGCTTTGGCTCCCCGCCGGGGCCAGCGTTTGAATGTGTGTGATGGAACCCCTGACAACCAAGGAGGCCGCGCCGCCCGTGGCCGCAGCCCCTGCCCTCGAACTCGTCTGCCCCGCCGGCAGCCTGCCCGCGCTGAAGGCGGCGGTGGACAACGGCGCCAATTGTGTCTATCTCGGCCTGCGCGATGCCACCAATGCGCGCAACTTTGCGGGCCTCAACTTCGACGAGGCGGCCATTGCCAGTGGCATCCGGCATGCGCACGAGCGTGGCTGCAAGGTCTTCATGGCGCTCAACACCTACCCGCAGGCCGCCAACCCCGGACCCTGGCGCAGCGCGCTGGACAAGGCGGTGGACCTGGGGGTGGACGCGGTCATCCTGGCCGACCCCGGTCTCATGCACTACGCGGCGCAGCGCCATCCGCAGCTGCGTCTGCACCTGTCGGTGCAAGGCTCGGCCACCAACTACGAGGCCATCAACTTTTACCGCGAGCAGTTCGGCATCGTGCGCGCCGTGTTGCCGCGCGTGCTGTCGATGGAGCAGGTGCGCCAGGTCATCGACCGCACGCCGGTCGAGATCGAGGTCTTCGGTTTTGGCAGTCTGTGTGTGATGGTCGAGGGGCGCTGCGCGCTGTCGTCGTACGTGACGGGCGAGTCGCCCAACACCCATGGCGTGTGTTCACCCGCCAAGGCGGTGCGCTGGCAGGAGACCGCCGACGGCCTGGAGTCGCGCCTGAACGGCATCCTCATCGACCGCTATGCGCCCGGCGAAAACGCGGGCTACCCCACGCTGTGCAAAGGCCGCTTTGACGTGGGGGATGACAAGAACTATTACGCCATCGAAGAGCCCACCAGCCTCAACACCCTGGAGCTGCTGCCCCAGCTGGTCAAGATCGGCGTGCGCGCCATCAAGATCGAGGGGCGCCAGCGCAGCCCGGCCTATGTGGCGCAGGTCACCAAGGTCTGGCGCGAGGCCATCGACCAGTGCCTGGCCAACCCCCACCGCTATGCCCCCAAGACCACCTGGATGGCCAGCCTCGACCAAGTGGCGGAGGGCCAGCAGCACACGCTAGGCGCCTACCACCGCCCCTGGAAATGATGAGCGACTCACAAACCTCTTCTGGCGTCGTTGCCGCGTCTTGTCGTACTGGCCGTACTGCCTGCGACGCAGCGCCTAGCCAGAACCGCTTCGCTGAGGTCTGTGAGCCGCTACTAGCGTCTGGATTCCACGAAAAAAACCCAAACACCACCCCATGAAACTCTCTCTTGGCCCGCTGCTGTATTACTGGCCCCGCGACACGGTGTTCGCCTTCTACGAGGCCATGGCCCGCACGCCGCTCGACGTGGTGTATCTGGGCGAGACCGTGTGCTCGCGCCGCCATGAGCTGCGCCTGGCCGACTGGCTGGACATTGCCCGCATGCTGCAGGACGCGGGCAAGCAGGCCGTGTTGTCCACACAGGTGCTCATCGAATCCGGCTCGGACGTGGGCGTGTTGCACAAGATCACGGCCAATGGCGAATTTTTGGTTGAAGCCAATGACATGGGCGCCGTCCATTGCCTCACCCGCACGCCAGACGGTCAACCCGCAGGCCCGGCCCGTTTTGTGGCTGGCCCGCACCTGAACCTGTACAACGCCCACTCGCTGCAGTGGCTGGCGCAACTGGGCGCGAGCCGCTGGGTCATGCCGCTGGAGATGGCGCACGACGCACTGTCCGCCATCCTGGCGCAGCGCCCCGAAGGCCTGGAGACCGAAGTGTTTGCCTATGGGCGCATGCCGCTGGCGTATTCGGCCCGCTGCTTCACGGCGCGCCACCGCAACCTGCCCAAGGATGACTGCCAGTTCAGTTGCCTCGACCACGCCGATGGTCTGCCGCTGCGCACGCGCGAGAGCGAGGGTTTCCTGGTGCTCAACGGCACGCAGACCCAGTCGGCCCGTGTATACAACCTGGCCAACGAACTGCCCACGATGCGTGCGTTGGGAGTGGATGTGTTGCGCCTGAGCCCCCAGGCCCAGCACATGGAGGACATCATTGCCCGGTTTGACGAGGCCCGCCGCGACGCGGTGACCGCCTCTGATGCACAGGCCGTGCGCACCGATTTTGTGGCGCGCATGGTGCCCCTGATGCCAGACGCGCCGTGTGACGGCTACTGGTTTGGCCGCCCAGGCCTTGACCAGGCGAGCGAGCAGGAGCACGCTCGCGCCATCACGGCCCACGCCTGACCGGCCACGAAGAACGCCCCCCCATGTACCCCGGAGAACGCTTCAACAGCATCAGCCACCTGCTGGGTGTGCTGCTGGCTGCGGCGGGTACGGCGGTGCTGGTGACCCTGGCCGCGCGCTTGGGCGACCCGTGGAAGGTGGTGGCTTTCAGTGTGTATGGCGCCATGCTGGTGGTGCTGTACGGGGCGTCCACCGCGTACCACAGCGTGCGTGGCCGCAAGCCCAAGGCGGTGCTGCGCAAGATCGACCATTGCAGCATTTATCTGCTGATTGCGGGCAGCTACACGCCGTTTGCGCTGGTGTCGCTGCGCGGGCCGTGGGGCTGGTCGCTGCTGGGGGTCGTGTGGGGCCTGGCGCTGCTGGGCATTGCGCAAGAGTTCTGGTGGGCGCGCGGGGCGCGTGTGCTGTCGCTCGTGATCTACATGCTGATGGGCTGGCTGGCGCTGGTGGCCGTGGTGCCGCTGTGGCATGCGCTCACCCCCACTGGTTTTGCCTGGTTGCTGGCGGGCGGTGCCTGCTACACGCTGGGCATCGGGTTCTATGCCACGGACCACCGGGTGCGCCACGGCCATGGGCTGTGGCACCTGTTTGTGCTGGGCGGCAGCATCTGCCACTTTTTCACCGTGTTCTTTTTCGTGCTCTGAGTGCTCCACCATGAATCTTCTGCCTTCTTCGTCTTCCTCGGATCTGCTGGTGGTGCCGGGCCCTGTGGGGGCGTTGCTGTCGCGCCTGCCGGCCTACCCTGGCTCGCTGCTGTTGGTGACAGCGCTCAACCTGGCGCTGGCGCGGCACCTGCCCGCTGACGTGGGCCGCCTGTTGCTGCACAAGAAGATGCGCGTGCAGGTGCGCGATGCGCGCGTGGCGTTCGACTTTGCCTGGACGGGCGAGCGGTTTGCGCCCCATGCCCCGCTGGTTGCACCGGCCGTGGCCGATGTCACGCTGAGCGCCACCGCCCATGACTTTTTGCTGCTGGCCCAGCGCCAGCAAGACCCCGACACGCTGTTCTTCAGCCGCCGCCTGTCGATGCAGGGCGACACCGAGCTGGGCCTGGTGGTGAAGAACGCCCTGGACGCCATTGAATTGCCCGTGCTGGACCCGCGCCAGTGGACGCCCCGCCAGGTGCTGGCCCGTCTTAAACAGCGCATGGAGTCCACACGCCGGTCCGCAGGATGAGCCCATGACCACCGATTCGCGCCCCCCCCACCATCCTCTCGTTTACTCGTGCTCGGGCTGCTCCAGCGCCGCGCAGCTGGCCAACCACGTGGCGCTGCAGCTCGACCGGCGCGGCGTGGCCGAGATGTCGTGCATCGCCGGTGTGGGTGGCGACGTGCCGCACCTCATGAAAACCGTGCGCTCGGGCCGGCCCATCATCGCGCTCGATGGCTGCCCGCTGGTGTGCGTCAAAAGCACGCTGGCGCGCCACGGTATCGCTGCTGACCGGCATTACCAGCTGCAGCAATACGGCGTTAAAAAGCGCGCGCACGAAGACTTCGACCCGGTGCAGGCCGCGCTGGTGCTGGAGCAGGTCGAGGCCGACCAGCAGGCCGAGCCACTGCAACACCCGGCGCTGCGGCCCGCCGCCGTGGAGCCCTCGCATGGCTGATGCCACCCACCTGCGCCGCGTCATCGTGGCCATCTCGGGCGCCAGCGGCGCCGTGTATGGCGCGCGCCTGCTGCAGGTGCTGCAGGGCCAGAGCGGTATCGAGACGCACCTGGTCGTCTCGGACGCGGGCTGGCGCAACCTGCAGCACGAGCTGGACATGGACCGCCCCGCCGTCGAGGCCCTGGCGCACCGCGTGCACGACGTGCACAACGTGGGCGCGGCCATTGCGAGCGGTTCGTTCCAGTGCCACGCGATGGTGGTGGCGCCGTGTTCCATGCGCACGCTGGCCGCCATTGCGCACGGCCTGGCCGACAACCTGCTCACGCGCGCGGCCGACGTGGCCCTCAAGGAACGCCGCCGCCTGGTGCTGATGGTGCGCGAATCGCCGCTGCACCTTACGCACCTGCGCAACATGGTGGCCGTGACCGAGATGGGCGGCATCATCTGCCCGCCGCTGCCCGCCTTCTACCTGCGCCCGCAAACGGTGGGCGAAGTGGTGGACTACAGCGTGGCACGCGCGCTCGACCTCATCGACGTGCCCCACGACCTGGCGCCGCGCTGGCAAGGGCTGGCGCAGGATGCTCCTTAATTGATAGCTGATAGCGCTTGATGGATAAGCGCTATAGGCCAATTTCATTCAAATTCTGGACCTGACATGGCCTATAGCGACCTGCGCGACTTCATGGCCCAGCTCGAAGCCACGGGCGACCTGCGCCGCGTGGCGGAGCCCGTATCGCCCCACCTGGAGATGACCGCGCTGAGCGACCGCGTGCTGCGCGCGGGCGGCTCCGCGCTGCTGTTCGAGCAGCCCACGGGCCACTCCATGCCCGTGCTCACCAACCTGTTTGGCACGACAGCCCGCGTGGCCCGCGCCATGGGCGTGCCCGACCTGCGCGGCGTGCGCGCCCTGGGCGAGCTGCTGGCCACGCTGAAGGAGCCCGAGGCCCCCAAAGGCTTCAAAGACATGCTGGGCATGGGCCAGTTGCTCAAGACCTTGTGGAACATGGCCCCGCACACCGTCGGCCGCAACGCGCCTTGCCAGCAAGAGGTGTGGGAAGGCCCGGATGTCGACCTGGCCCGCCTGCCCGTGCAGCACTGCTGGCCGGGCGATGTGGCCCCGCTCATCACCTGGGGCCTGACCATCACGCGCGGCCCGCGCAAGGCGCGGCAAAACCTGGGCATCTACCGCCAGCAGGTGCTCTCGCGCAACCAGGTCATCGTGCGCTGGCTGGCCCACCGCGGCGGCGCGCTGGACTTTGCCGACCACTGCGCGGCTCACCCCGGTCAGCCCTACCCCGTGGCCGTGGCGCTGGGGGCCGACCCTGCCACGCTGCTAGGCGCCGTCACGCCCGTGCCCGATGCGTTGAGCGAATACCAGTTTGCCGGCCTGCTGCGCGGCGCGCGTACCGAAGTGGTGGCGGCCTTGGGCGTGCCGCTGCAAGTGCCCGCCACCGCCGAGATCGTGCTCGAAGGCCATATCCAGCCCGATGCGAGCCACCCGAGCGGCTGGCAGCACGCGCTGGAAGGGCCCTACGGCGACCACACCGGCTATTACAACGAATGCGCCGAGTTCCCCGTGTTCACCATCGACCGCATCACGCAGCGCCGGGACGCGATCTACCACAGCACCTACACCGGCAAGCCGCCCGACGAGCCCGCCGTGCTGGGCCTGGCGATGAACGAGCTGTTCATTCCGCTCTTGCAAAAGCAGTTCCCCGAGATCGTGGACTTCTACCTGCCCCCCGAAGGCTGCAGTTACCGCATGGCGGTGGTCAGCATCCGCAAGGCCTACGCGGGCCACGCCCGGCGCGTGATGATGGGCGTGTGGAGCCACCTGCGCCAGTTCATGTACACCAAGTTCATCGTGGTGGTCGACGACGACGTGGACGTGCGCGACTGGAAGGAAGTCATCTGGGCCATCACCACCCGCATGGACCCGGTGCGCGACACCATGATGGTGGAGAACACGCCCATCGACTACCTCGACTTCGCCTCGCCCGTGAGCGGCCTGGGCAGCAAGATGGGGATGGATGCCACGAACAAATGGCCGGGGGAAACGCAGCGGGAGTGGGGCCGCCCCATGGCCACGGAGGCTGCCGTGCAGGCGCGCATGGACGCGCTCTTCGCAGCGCTCGGTTTTTAGCGCGCCAAGGCCGCAGGCTCTGCGTCAACGCGGCGTTCCGGTCATTCCGCGCAGGCCACCGCGCACCGCCGGGGGCTTCGCGCACCCCAGTCGCGCAGAAGACAAGCGCGCCCCGCGTTGTTTGCGACGATGCGCAAGCCCCGGCATAGAGGGCCCTGCACCGGCACCCGACAAATGCCGCGATGCAGCACCGCGCACACCACAAGGAGACAACAGCAATGCAGCAGCCCGGCAGCATGATGGATCGGCCGTTACTGGTTTCGGCCATCCTCGAGCACGGTGAGAACCAATACGGCGACCAGCAGATCGTCTCGCGCGACACCGATGGCAGCCTGCACCGCTACCGCTTTGCCGACATGGCCCGGCGCGCCCGGCAGCTCGCCAACGCACTGCAGGCGCTGGGGCTGCGCCCCGGCAGCGTGGTGGGGTCGCTGGCCTGGAACAACCACCGCCACCTGGAGGCGTACTACGCCGTGTCGGGCAGCGGCATGGTCATGCACACCTGCAATCCGCGCCTGCACCCCGAGCAGCTGGCCTACATCGTCAACCATGCCGACGACGAGGTGGTGCTGTTCGACACCACCTTTGCCCCGCTGGTGCGCGCCATTGCGGCGTCGTGCCCCCGCGTGCGGCACTGGGTGGCGCTGTGTGATGCCGAAGCGCTGGGCGCCGTCGACCTGCAAGGGGTGCCTGGGGTCGAGGCCTATGAGACGCTGGTGGCCCGCCAGAGCGACACCTTTGCGTGGCCCGAATGCGACGAAAAGACGGGCGCAGCGCTGTGCTACACCTCGGGCACCACCGGCAACCCCAAGGGCGTGTTGTATTCGCACCGGGCGCTGGTGCTCAGTGCCCTGTCGGCCTGCATGCCGGGCGTGCTCAGCATCAGCGCGCAGGAGACCATCCTGCCCGTGGTGCCCATGTTCCACATCAACGCCTGGTGCTTGCCCTATGCGGCCCTGATTGGCGGGGCCAAGCTCGTGCTGCCGGGGCCGCGCCTGGACGCCGCCAGCCTGTACGAGCTGATGGAGACCGAGCGCGTCACCGTCAGTGCGGGCGTGCCCACGATCTGGATGGGCCTGATCCAGCATGTGGAGCAGCACCAGCTGCGCTTTAGCACCATGCGGCGCACGGGCGTGGGCGGCTCGGCCATGCCCAAGGCGCTGATTGCCAAGTTCAACGACCAGTTTGGCGTGGAGGTGCGCCACGGCTGGGGCATGACCGAGACCACGGCCATTGCCACCATGAGCACGCTGTCGGCAGCCGATGCCGAGCTGTCGCCCGAGGACCGCCACGCGCTGGTCGCCAAGCAGGGCAAGTCGGTGTTCGGCATCGAAATCAAGCTGGTGGATGAAAACGGCGCCACCTTGCCGCGTGATGGCAAGACGCAGGGCGAGCTGATGGTGCGCGGCCAGTGGATTGTGGGCCGCTACCACAAGGCCGAGCGCTCGGCGCTGGCCGATGGCTGGTTCCCCACGGGCGACATCGCCACTATCAATCCGCAGGGCGTGATGCAGATCCGTGACCGCACCAAGGACGTGATCAAGTCGGGCGGCGAGTGGATCAGCTCCATCGACCTGGAGAACGCCGCCGTGGCCCACCCGGCGGTGACCATGGCCGCCGTCATCGGCGTCAAGCACCCCAAGTGGGACGAACGCCCGCTGCTCTTCGTCGTGCGCAAGCCCGGCCAGTCGCTCGACAAGGCGCAGATTCTGGACTTCCTCGCAGAGCGCGTGGCCAAGTGGTGGCTGCCCGACGAAGTGCTGTTTGTCGAAAGCCTGCCGCTGGGCGGCACCGGCAAGGTCCAGAAAAACGAGCTGCGGCAACGCCATGGCGCGGTGTTCGGCGGCGAGTGACGCAGCCACGCGTTGACGGCTTTCGGCTTTCCTTTCTTTCCCACTCACTCACCCCACGGAGACAGACATGAATTTGGTTCCCAGGAAATGGCCCCGCCAATGGTTGAAAGCCGGTGCCTGCGCTGCCGCGCTGGTGATGGCGGCGCACGCTGGCGCGGCCGAGACGGTGAAGATCGGCTTCATCGACCTGCTGTCCGGCCCGTTCGCCCTTACCGGGCAAAGCTCGCTCAACCAGTTGCGCGAGGTGGTGGCACAGGTCAACGCCAAGGCCGGGCCCAACGAGCCCAGGTTCGAGGTGGTGGACTTTGACAACAAGGGCACACCGCAGGAGAGCCTGAATGCGCTCAAGGCCGCCACCGACCGCGGCGTGCGCTACATCACCCAGGGGGGCGGTTCGGGCGTGGCGCTGGCGCTGGTGGATGCGCTCAACAAGCTCGCCGAGCGCGACCCCGAGCGCGCCACCGTGTACCTGAACTACGCCGCCATGGACCCGCAGCTCACCAACGAGCGCTGCAGCTTCTGGCACTTTCGTTTCTATCCGTCGAGCGAGATGAAGATGGAGGCGCTGACCACCTACCTGCAAGGCCGCAAGGATGTGAAGCGCGTGTACCTGATCAACCAGGACTACACCCACGGCCGCCAGGTCTCCAAGGCCGCCAAGGAATACCTGGCCCGCAAGCGGCCTGACATCGAGATCGTGGGCGACGACTTCATCCCCATCGCCCAGACGCGCGACTTTGCCTCGTACGTGGCCAAGATCGCCGCGACCAAGGCAGACACCGTCATCACCTCCAACTGGGGCAGCGACCTGACGCTGCTGTTCAAGTCGTCCCGCGACTACGGGCTCAACATCAACTACTTCACGTTGAATGCCAACAACCCCGGCACCCCCGCGCAGATCGGCGCTTGGGGCGACGGCAAGGTGGGCGTGATCTGGAACTGGGTGCACAACGCGCCCACCCCCGAGCTGGAAAAGATCTACGTGGACTACAAGAAAAAGACGGGCGACGACTTTGTGTTTGCCGCCCATTGGAACAGCGTGCACATGCTGCGCGAGGCCATGCGCAAGGCCCAGTCCACCGACGCCAAGAAGGTCGCCCTGGCCCTGGAAGGCATGACCTACAAGAGCCCCATGGGCGACGTGCGCATGCGCAAGACCGACCACCAGCTCGAAGCGCCGCTGTACCTGGGCATCTGGGCCAAGCAGGGCAGCAAGGGCGTGAAGTACGACGCCGAGAAAACCGGCTACGGCTTCCGTTCCGAAGTGGTCTGGGACTCTTACATCAGTGCCCAGCCCACGTCCTGTCAGATGAAGCGGCCATCCTGAGCCCGGCCCGGGAAAGCCTGTGCAGCCCTGCACACCGTGACGGCTTTGGTGGTGCGCGCATCGCATGAAGACACGAGCAGATCGCCAGGGCGATGGGCACTGGCGCAGTGCTTGCCGCGCAACAGAGCCGTTGAGGCACTTTGGGTGCTTCACTATTCATAGCATTGGATGTCCATAGGGTAAGCGCATGCGGTCAAAACCGCGTGAACTGTTGACCCTCCGCCCGGCCGGATGGGTCTGCAGGCCCGGCCGACAAGGCCGGCTACGGGCGTGCGAAAGCCCTTCTGTTTCTTCCTAGTATCCAAGGCTGGAAAACGGCGATAAGATAGTAATAAGTTACTCACTTTCATGATGAAAAACACCGCCACCGAGGCCGTTCCGCCCAAACACCTGCCTGCCGACGAACGCCGTGCCGTCACCGTCGAGGCCGTGGTGGCGCTGGCAGCCACGCAGAACCCGAGCGAGATCACCACCTCGGCCATTGCCCAGCACATGCACCTCACGCAGGGCGCGTTGTTTCGGCACTTTCCGAACAAGGACGCCATCCTGCAGGCGGTGATGGACTGGGTGGCCGCGCAGCTGCTGGCGCGCATCGACCGCGCGGCCGACGGTGTGGCCTCGCCCCTGGCGGCGCTCAGGGCCATGTTCATGGCGCATGTTGCCTTCGTGGCCGAGCACCCGGGCGTGCCGCGCATCATCTTCAGCGAGCTGCAGCGCGCGGGCGATACGCTCCCCAAGCAGATGGTGCAGACGCTCATCACCAGTTATGGCAAGCGCTTGCAAGGCCTCATTGCGCAAGGCCAGGCGCAGGGCGAGGTACATGCGGGGCTGGATGTGCCGGCGGCAGCCACGCTGTTCATCGGCACCGTCCAGGGCCTGGTGATGCAGTCGCTGATCACCGGCGACATGCAGCGCATGCGCAGCGATGCCACCCGGGTTTTTGCCATCTACCAGCGCGGCATTGCGCCCGCCGATGAAAGCACCCCATGAAGAATGCCACCCATGCTCACCACTTCGTGTGGTCGCCGTCCCTCAAGGGGGCCGTGTTTCATCCTGGGGTGGCCCGGCGATGAAAAAATTTCCCTTGCAAGGCCGCACGCTGGCATTGCTGGCCGTGGTGGTGCCCATGCTGGCGCTGTTCGTCTATGTGGTGCTGCGTTCGGGCCCGCTGGCGCCGGTGGCGGTCACGCTGGCCAAGGTTGAGCGCAGGGCCCTCACGCCGGCGCTGTTTGGCGTGGGCACCATCGGCGCCCGCACCACCACCAAAATAGGCCCCACGGTGGCCGGGCGCATCCAGCGGCTGGATGTGGACGTTGGCGACCATGTTCAGGCCGGCCAGGTGCTGGGCGAGATGGATGCGGTCGATCTGCAAGACCGTTTGCAGGCCCAGGACGCCGCGCTGCAGCGCGTGCAAGCCAGCTTGCGCGAGGCACAGGCGCGGCAGGCCCATGCGCAGGTGCAGGCCACGCGGTATGCACAACTGCTTGCCGTGCGCTCGACCAGCGAAGAGCTGGCCGCCGCCAAGCAGCAGGAGTTGCAGGTGGCCGATGCCGGCGTGGCCGCCGCGCAGGCCGAGGCGGTGCGCGTGCGTGCCGAGCGCGCTGCCATCGGCACGCAGCAGCGCCATCTGCGCTTGGTAGCGCCCGCCGCTGGCCTGGTGACGCTGCGCTTTGCCGACCCCGGCACCACCGTGGTGGCGGGCCAGACGGTGGTGGAGGTGGTGGACCCGGCCAGCCTGTGGATCAACGTGCGCCTGGACCAGATCAACGCGCATGGCCTGAAGGCCGGCCTGCCGGCACATGTGGTGCTGCGCTCGCGCGTGGGCCAGGCGCTGGCGGGGCGCGTGCTGCGCGTCGAGCCGCTGGCCGACGCCGTGACCGAGGAAACGCTGGCCAAGGTGGTGTTCGAGGCCTTGCCCTCGCCCCTGCCGCCGCTCGGTGAACTGGCCGAAGTGACCATCGACCTGCCTGCGCTGGCGGCGCAACCCGTGCTGCCCAATGCCGCCGTGCAGCGCGCGGGCGGCCAGACCGGCGTGTGGCGCTGGGCTGATGACAAGCTGCAATTCGCGCCGGTGCAATTGGGCAGCGCCGGTCTCGACGGCCATGTGCAGGTGCTGCAGGGGCTGGACGAGGGCGACCAGGTGGTCGTCTACAGCGAAAAACCCCTGACCGCGCGCAGCCGCATCCGGGTGGTGGAGCGCATAGCCAAAGGTGCCACCAAGGGCGGGCCATGATCAGCCTGTCCGGCCGTGACATCCTGCATGCCTGGGGCAAGTTTGTCTTCACCGGCGTGGGCCTGGGCTTGCTGATCGGCGTGACGCTGACCATGGCCGGGGTGTACCGGGGCATGGTGGACGACGGAATGGCGCTGCTCGACAACAGCCGCGCCGACATCTGGGTGGTGCAGAAAGACACGCTCGGGCCGTATGCCGAATCGTCCAGCCTGCAGGACGACCTGTACCGCGGCATCCTGGCGATGCCCGGCGTGGCCCAGGCCGCCAACGTCACCTACCTGACCACGCAGGTGCGCAAGGGCAGCAGCGATGTGCGCGCCATGGTGGTGGGCATTGCGCCGGGCCCGGCGGGCGTTACGCCGGGCTGGCCGCCGCACCTGGTGGATGGGCGCCAGGTCACGCGCGGCCACTACGAAGCCGTGGCCGACGTGGCCGCAGGTTTTCAGCTGGGCGAGCGCCTGACGGTGCGGCGCAACCACTACACCGTGGTCGGGTTGACGCGGCGCATGGTGTCTTCCAGTGGCGACCCGATGGTGTTCATACCGCTCAAGGACGCGCAAGAGGCGCAGTTCCTCAAAGACAACGACGCCATCTGGCACAGCCGCCGCCGCACCGAGGCCAACCCGGCCTTCAACCGCCCCGCGGTGCCGGGCCTGCTCGATGCCGTGATCGCCTCGCAAAGCACCAATGCCTTCGTGAACGCCGTGCTGGTGACCGTGCAGCCCGGCGCCGCCCCGCGCGAGGTGGCCGAGGCCATCCAGCGCTGGAAGCGCCTGACGGCCTACACGCGCCCGCAGATGGAGGAAATCCTGGTCAGCAAGCTGATTGCCACGTCGGCGCGGCAGATCGGCATGTTCCTGGCCATCCTGGCCGTGGTCAGCGCCGCCATCGTGGCCTTCATCATCTATTCGCTCACGATGGACAAGATCCGCGAGATCGCCGTGCTCAAGCTCATTGGCACGCGCAACCGCACCATCGCCGCCATGATCCTGCAGCAGGCGCTGGCGCTGGGGGTGATCGGCTTCGTGGTGGGCAAGATCTCGGCCACGTTTGCTGCGCCCTTCTTTCCCAAATATGTGCTGCTCATGCCCATGGATTCGGTGGCCGGCTTCTTCGCTATGCTGGGCATTTGCGTGATCGCCAGCGTGGTCGCCATTCGCATGGCGCTGCGGGTGGACCCGGCGCAGGCCATAGGGTGATAAGAGGGTGATGCCATGACCGCCAAAGGAATCCGCGTGGAAGGCCTCAGCAAAAGCTATGGCAAGGGCGACACCGCCGTGCACGCCCTCAAAGACGTCAACCTGCAGGTTGGCCCCGGCGAAGTGGTCGGGCTGGTGGGGCCCTCGGGCTCGGGCAAGAGCACGCTGCTCAAATGCCTGGGCGCCGTCATCGACCCCACTGCCGGGCGCATGGTGCTGGGCGACGAGGTGATCTACGACAACGGCTGGCAGGTGCGCGACCTGCGCGCGCTGCGGCGCGACAAGATCGGCTTCGTCTTTCAGGCGCCCTACCTGATCCCTTTCCTGGATGCCACCGACAACGTTGCCTTGCTGCCCATGCTGGCCGGCGTGCCCAACGCCCAGGCCCGCGCCCGGGCGCTCGAATTGCTCACCGCGCTCGACGTGCAGCACCGCGCGCGCGCCATGCCGGCCCAGCTCTCGGGCGGCGAGCAGCAGCGCATCTCGATTGCCCGCGGCCTGGTCAACCGCCCGCCCGTCATCCTGGCCGACGAGCCCACCGCGCCCCTGGACAGCGCACGCGCCCTGGCCGTGATCCGCATCCTCAACGACATGGCGCGCCGGTTCGAAACCGCCGTCATCGTGGTCACGCACGACGAAAAAATCATTCCCACCTTCCGGCGGATTTATCACATCCGCGATGGCGTAACGCACGAGGAAGCGGGCGAAGGCCGCAGTCTTGCATAACCCCTACAAGGAGACGCCATGGCAAAGAACACGCAGCACAGCGGCTGGGTCCGGGCCGTATCAGCGGTGGCCGTGGCCTTTGGCCTGGTGACCCTCAAGGAAGGCGGCTTGGTGTTGTTTGTCGACGGCGCCGCGCGCGCCGCGGCCGGTGCCTACGTGCCGTTTGTGCTCTGGTTCAACTTTCTGGCCGGCTTTGCCTATGGGGTGGCGGGCGTGGGACTGTGGTGCCACCAGCGCTGGGCGGCCTGGCTGGCGCTTGGCATCGCGGCGGCGACGGCGTGCGTTTTTGTCGCCTTTGGCGTGCATGTGCTGGGCGGTGGTGCCTACGAGCAGCGCACCGTGCTGACATTGGCGCTGCGCACGCTGGTGTGGACGGCCATGGCAACCTTTGCCTGGCGCGTGCTGCCGCGCACTGCGGCGCCATCAGCGGGTTGAACTCCAGAGAAGCGCCATGAACTCCTTCAAAACCTCTGCGGGCACCGCCCGCACCCGGGCTGCGCTGGCCGCTGCCGCAGGCCTGGCGCTGTTGGCGGGCTGCACTGCCGGGCCCGATTTCCGGCCGTTGGCAACACCCGCAAGCGCTACCGTGCTGGCAGCGGCGCCGCTGTCCACCGCCTCGGCAGTCACCGCGCTGGGCGGGGCACAACACTTGACGGCCGGTGTGGATCTGGCCGCACCGTGGTGGACCCGGTTCGGCGCGCCCGCGCTGGACGCGCTGGTCGATGAAGCACTGGTGGCCAGCCCCACGCTCGCCGCCGCCGAGGCCACGCTGCGCCAGGCGCAGGAAATGCAGGCGGCGCAGGCCGGCGCCATGCAACTGCCCCGCGTCGATGCCAGCGCGGGCAGCCAGCGCCAGCGCATTTCGCCCAGCGCGCAGGGCCTAGCGGGCGAAGGGCGCAGCTTCAGCCAATACAGCGCCAGCATTGGCGTGCGCTACACGCTCGACCTGGCGGGCGGCAACCAGCGCGCCCTGGAGGCCCTGGGCGCCCGCACCGATTACCGGCGCTACCAGCTCGAAGGCGCGCGGTTGAACTTGGCGGCCAGCATTGTCGGCGCCGCCTTCACGCAGGCGCGGTTGGCGGCGCAGATCGAGGCGCTGCAGGCCATCGTGCACCTGCAGGAGGAGCAACTGCACCTGGCCGGCGAGCGCCTGCGCCTGGGCCAGGCCGCACACAGCGAGGTGCTGGCGCTGCAGGTGCAGGTGGAGCAAACGCGCGCCAGCGTGCCGCTGCTGCGCCAGCAACACCAGCAAAGTAGCCACCTGCTGGCCACGCTGGCCGGGCGCGAGCCCACGGCGCAGGGGCTGCCCACGTTCACTCTGCACGATTTCACGCTGCCGGCCGAGCTGCCGCAGGTCATTCCGTCGGAGTGGGCGCGCCAGCGCCCCGACATCCAAGGCGCGCAGGCGCTACTGCATGCGGCCAACGCGGACTACGGCGTGGCTGTCTCGCGCCTGTACCCGCAAGTCAACCTCAGTGCCAGCCTGGGCTCGCAGGCGCTGACCACGGGTGCCTTGCTGGGCGGTGGTGCCGCCGTGTGGAGCCTGATCGGCCAGATCACGCAGCCGCTGTTCAACCCCGCGCTGCCGGCCGAAAAGCGCGCGGCTTTGGCTGCACTGGACGCCGCCGCCGCCAACTACCAGGGCGTGGTGCTGGAAGCCTTGCGCAGCGTGGCCGATGCGCTGCGCGCGCTCGACAACGACGCCCATGCGCTGGCCGCGCAGGCCGGTGCCGATGCCGCCGCGCAGGGCAGCCTGCAGTCCATGCAGCGGCAATACGCACTGGGTTCTGCCAGCTACCTGCAGTTGCTCAGTGCCCAGCAGCAGGCGCAGCAGATCCGCGTCGATCTGGTGGCGGCCCAGGCGCAGCGCCTGCAGAGCAGTGCCGCCCTGTACCAGGCTGTGGGCGCCGGCTGGGCGGGAGCGCCGCAGGCCGGCAACGGCGGCTGAGGGGCTGTGCCTATCGATTCGGCGGGATGGCGGCATGCACCCGTTTTGGCGACGCCTGCCGAGCCTTCGACCGTGCAGCAGGCTCACGGCAGGCCGGCGCAGGGTGAAGGGAACCGCGTCATGCATTCCACCTTGCCGGATCCCCAAGCGGGGCGGCGTCAGCCCAGCAAGCCCTTGGGCACCTTGTCTGCCTTTTTCTCCACCGGGTTGGCCGTGAGCCACTGGGCCGCGTACTGCCGCATGAACTCCTTGGCCTTCTCTTGCCGTGCCGTCAGCCACGCATCGTAGGAGCCTTCGTTCAGGATGGCGGGCATACTTTTTTCGCTGCCCGGCTGGCCGTAGCGGTGTAGCAGCGCGTGGTTGTTGGCGTTCACTGTGAGCAGGCAGTAGCTGATGATCACCTCGCCATCGGCGCCCTGCCAGCGCGCCCACAGGCCCGCCACGCCCATGGGCTTGCCGTCCACGCGCGCCACGCGGGTGGGCACGGCCTTGCCGCTGCGCAGGTCGTCTTCATAGAACGCCACCATGGGCACGATGCAGCGCTGGCCATTCAGCCACGCGTCGCGAAACGCCGTGCCGGTGGAGGCGGTGTCGGACTTGGCGTTGACCAGCTTGGGCGCGCGCAGCTTGGCGTCGGATGCCGACTTGACCCAGTGCGGCACCAGGCCCCATTGCGCGGGCACCAACACCCGTTGCTGTTCGGGGCGGGCGGTGGGCTCGCTGGCGGCTTCGGGGTTCACACCTAGGGGCTCGGTCTGTAGCGTGGTTGGTGTGTGGGCCGACTGTTCAGCCGATGACGGCATCGCAGACGAAGGGGCCACCATGGCGGATGCCGTTGCCGCATGCACGATGAAAAAGCCCGGCTTGCGGGGCCACAGGTGGCGTTCGCCCAGGGCAGCGGGTGGTTCCACCGCAAAAGCCTCGCGGTAGGTATTGGCGGAGGTCAGTGTTTCGTAGTGCGTGCTCATCGCGCGATGGTACCGCTGCCGGGCCACCATGCACAATAAAAACGGCCTATAGCGCTTGTTTTATAAGCGCAAGCAGCTATAAAAATTGCAGCAATCGCACAGGTGGGCGGTAGCGTTGTTGCTGCACGTCATGACACACATCAAGCGGGGTGTCGCGCACGTTGTGACGCGGCCTGCAGGCGTTTTCACAATGGCGCCATGGACTTCGCACCCTCCCTCCTGGCCCGGCAACTGCGTGAGCGCCTCTTGGCGTTCATGGACCGCTACCTGCTGCCCTACAACGCCGCGTGGCATGCGGCCGTGGCGGCGGGCGACTACCCGCCGCCGTTTCTGGAAGACCTCAAGGCCCTGGCGCGTGAGGAGGGGCTGTGGAACCTGTTTTTGCCCACGCTGCGCGATGACGAGCCCGGCACGCGGCTGTCCAATCTTGACTACGCGCCGTTGGCCGAGGACATGGGCCGCCTGCCCTGGGCGGCCGAGGTGTTCAACTGCCACGCACCCGACACCGGCAACATCGAGCTGCTGCACCGTTTTGCCACACCCGCGCAGCGCGCGCAGTGGCTGGTGCCGCTGCTGGAGGGGCGCATGCGTTCGGCCTTTGCGATGAGCGAGCCCGATGTGGCCTCGTCCGACCCGACCAACCTGCAGACCACCGTGCGGCGCGAGGGCGACGACCTGGTGCTCAGCGGCCGCAAGTGGTTCATCACCGGGGCGGCGCACCCGCAGTGCCGTCTGCTTATCGTCTTGTGCCGCAATGCAGACGCGGACAGCACCAGCAGCCATGACAGTCACAACAGTCACCAAAGTCACAGCATGGTGCTGGTGCCCGTGGATGCACCGGGTGTGCAGATCGTGCGCAACATCAGCGTGCTGCACCACCATGCGCCCGAGGGGCATTGCGAGATCTTGCTGCAGGGCGTGCGCGTACCCGCCGACCACCTGCTGGGCGTCTGGGGCGCCGGTTTTGCGATGGCGCAGGCGCGCCTGGGGCCGGGGCGTGTGCACCACTGCATGCGCACCATTGGCCAGTGCGAGCTGGCATTGCGTCTGGCCACCGAGCGCGCGCTGGAGCGCACGGCCTTTGGCAAGCCGCTGGCCGAGCAGGCGAATGTGCAGGAGTGGATTGCCGAGTCGCGCATCGAGATCGACCAGGCGCGCTTGCTGGTGCTGCATGCGGCCTGGTTGCTGGACCAGGGCGATGCTGCCGATGCCCGCCAGGTTCGTGCCCAGGTCGCCGCCATCAAGGTGGTGGCCGCGCGCCTGCAACAGCGTGTGGTGGACCGCGCCATGCAGATCTTTGGTGCCATGGGCCTGTCGCCCGACACGCCGCTGGCCGCCTTCTGGACCTGGGGCCGCGCGCTGCGGCTGATGGACGGGCCCGACGAGGTGCACCTGCGCACCGTGGCGCGGCACGAGCTGGCCCAGGCGCGGGCCGGGCTGGGGGCATCGGCCGCCTGGTTCACCACGCCCGAACAACTGCGTGCGCCGCCGCATCTGCGTGCCTGATGGGTGCCCATAGGAGCCCAGGGCGCCTGAGCGATTGGCAGACCGGCCGGGCTTGGAGATACTGTGGGCTCTTTACTTTTCCCGGAACGTCTCGCCATGAATATGTTTGCCACTGCCATGACCGCCGCTGTGCTGTTGCCCGGCGCCTTGGGCCTGGCCCATGCACAACCCCAAAAGATACGGCCCGGCCTGTGGGAACACAGCGTGGTGATGAAAAGCCAGAGCGGTCAGATGGAAGCCGCCATGGCGCAGGCGCAAAAGTCCATGGCCAGCATGACGCCCGCACAGCGTGAGCAGATGGAACAGATGCTGGCCCAGCAGGGCGTGACCATGGGGCCGAACGGCAACACGGTGAAGGTCTGCATCAGCGCAACGCAAGCAGATCTGGACCACCTGCCTGTGCAGGAAGGCTGTACGCAGAAGGTGCAGCGAACGGGCCCCAACGCGGTGGCAATGACCTTCAGCTGCCAAGGGCACCAGGGCCAGCCGCCCACCTCAGGTGAAGGCACCATGACCTTCAGGGGCCCCACCGCTTACGCAGGCAATTTCAAGGTCAAGGCCACCTCCAACGGCAAGCCCGAGCAGATCGACATGGCGCAGACGGGCAAATGGTTGTCTGCCGACTGTGGCGCCATCAAGCCCGCGCGTTAGTGGCGTAGCCTGGCGACGGGCGGTGGCTGGCAGGCGCCACCACCACCCGGTTGCGCCCGAGCGACTTGGCGGTGTAGAGTGCCTGGTCTGCACGCTCCAGCGTGTGCTCCACCGTATCGCCGGGCAGGTGCAGCGCCAGGCCGATGGACACCGTCATGCGCAGCACGCCCGTGGCGTGGGGGATCGTCATGGCTTCCACCGATTGGCGAACGCGTTCGAGCAGTTCGCGGGCGTCCTCGGGGCGCGTGTCCGACAGCATCAGCACAAACTCTTCACCGCCCCAGCGTGCCAGCACGTCGGTGTCGCGCACGCTGGCGCGCACGTTGCCCGCGAAAGCCTGCAGCGCGCGGTCGCCCGTGGCATGGCCATGGGTGTCGTTAACGCGCTTGAAATGGTCGATGTCGATTTCCGCCAGCAGCATCGGGCGGCCGCTGCGCAGGCTGCGGCGGTGCTCCATGTCCATCAGTTCGAGCATGGCGCGCCGGTTGAGCAGGCCCGTCAGTTCATCCCGTGTGGCCAGTTCGCGGTTGACTGCCAGTGCCTGGGCCAGCGCCTCGCGCTGCTGCCGCAGCTTGGTACGGATGCGCTGGATGCGCAGGTTCAGCGCCATACAGCCGCTCAGCACGAGGAGCACCATCAGTGCGTAGGCGGTGTCGAGATAGCCCGACGCGTTGGCACTGAAGCGTGAACTCATCCCAATGGCGCAGGCAAACGCCAGCAGTGCATACACGCCAATGCCGATCACCTCGGCCACCGTGAGCCCGAAGGTGCCAAAAAACAGGATCATGGCCAGCACGCTGGGCACCAGCCCGCGTGCATCCCCCGCCAGCACATAGGCCACTGCGCCGCTGGTGATGGTCCAGACCATCTGGGGAATGGTGAGTGAGGGGTCGCGCAGATGGGCGGTCTCACCGGACCGGATGAAGGCCGTCATCACCACCAGTCCGCCCACCGACAGTGCAGCCCACCACTGCACGGCGGTCTTGTCCACCGTGTCGCTGGCATGCGCCACCAGCAACATCACGCCCGCACTGCCCGCCATGAGCAGCAGGGCCAGCAACGCCATCCCCACCAGCGTGCGCCGCCGGGGATCGGTGGAGAGAACCACATCCTTGAGGCGTTGCCAGCGAGAAAACGTGCGCAAGTGGAGGCTCCTGCCAAAAGGTGGAATCGCGTGGAGCGAGGGAAGCCGAGGGATTTGGGGTCAGTCCATTTTAGGGCGGCGCACTCCACGCGGGCAACCCGACACGCGCTGTGTTCCGTATTCGAGCCTGTTCACGATCTCCCAAAGACCGCTGCCCGAAGGGTTGGAGCGAAATCGGGCGATTGGACGCCCCGGCTGCTTGCATGGGCATCAGCCCATGCGGCGCACCCGAAGCATCCACTCATCCCGATTGCGCTCCAACGCGGCTTCTGCGAGATCGTGAACAGGCTCTTAGAGGGTAAGTGCCGCCAGGGCCGCCAGCGGAGCCGTCTCCGCGCGCAGCACGCGCGGGCCCAGTGTGACGGGGGCAAAACCGTGTTGCAGCGCAATATCTTCCTCGGCACTGCTGAGCCCGCCTTCGGGCCCAGACAGGAACAGCACGGGCCCTTGCGCCGCCGTCGCAGTACGAAGGGGCGCGGTGCCCTCGCGCAGCGACAGCAGCAGGCGCAGGCCCAGCCCTTGGGTGGGCGCCTGGGCTGCGAGGGCTGTCTGGGCGCGCGCCCAACCCACCAGATCTATCGCATCGTGCACGACGGGCACGCGGTTGCGCCCGCACTGCTCGCAGGCGGCCACGGCCACGGCCTGCCAGTGGGCGATCTTCTTCTCAGCACGGTCGCCCTTGAGCTTGAGCACGCTGCGCTCGGCCGCCAGGGGGGTGATGCTGGCGACGCCCAGCTCGGTGGCCTTTTCCACAAGCCAGTCCATGCGTTCGTTGGCGGTGATGCCGGCCAGCAGGTGCACGGCGCGTGGGGCCTCGCGCTCAACGGCGTGGTGGGCTCCCACCAACACCCGCACATCGCTGCGGCCCATGCGCAGCACGGTGGCATCGAACTCGCCGCCGGGGTCGCCCGCAGCCTGCCCGCCGTGAAAGAGCGTGATGCCGTCGCCCGGCTGCAGGCGCAGCACCTGCACATGGCGGGCGGCGCCGGGGGGCAGGTCCAACTCAGCGCCGGTGGCCAGGAGGGCCGGGCAATGGAAACGAGGCATTTGCTACTTAATTGATAGCTTATAGCGCTTGCAGGATAAGCGCTGGAGGCTGTTTTTGTTCATGTCGTCGGTGGCGCGCAAGCGGGCGCCGTTCAGCGCCTACATCCGGCCATAAGCGAATCCGGTGACGGGCTCGGTGCCCTCGATCTGGTCGAGCATCTTGAGCAACGGCCCCAGTTGCCGATAGCGGTTGGCGGTGGCACGGATGTAGCCCATGAAGCGCGGCGTGTCCGCCAGGTACTTGGGTTTGCCGTCACGCAGGGTCAGGCGCGCAAAGATGCCCGCGACCTTGAGGTGGCGCTGCAGGCCCATCCATTCCACGCTGCGGTAGAACTCGCCAAAGTCGTTGCCCCAGCCGCTGGCGCTGGTGGCACCCAGCAGCCCGGCCTTGCGTGCCTTCTCCCAGTAACGCACGGTAATGTCGATGACAAATTCCTCCTCCCAGCTGATGAAGGCATCGCGCATCAGGCTGGCAATGTCGTAGGTGATGGGGCCATAGACGGCGTCCTGGAAGTCCAGCACGCCCAGGGGCACGCCGTCCTGCACCGGCGCCATCAGGTTCCGCGTCATGAAATCACGGTGCACGTAGACCTGGGGCGCAGCCAGGTTGTGGGCCACGATGGCATCAAAAGCGCCCTGCAGCGTGGCCTGCTGTTTGTCGTCCTGCGCGATGGCGCGGTGTTTGGCGAGGTACCAGTCGGGGAACAGCGCCAGTTCGCGGCGCAGCAGGGTCTCATCGTAGGCGGGCAGCACGCCGGGGGTGGATGCCTTTTGCCACTGCAGCAGCACATCGGTGGCCTGCTGGTACCAGGCGTAGGCGTCCTGGGGCTTTTCGGGGTTCAGCCGCTCGATCACCGTCTGGTGGCCCAGGTCGGACAGCAGCATGAAGCCACCGGGCGCATCCCATGCCAGGATCTGCGGCACATTCAAACCTGCTGCGGCCATGAGTTGCTGCACATGCACAAACGGCTGGCAGTTTTCCTTGTCAGGGGGTGCATCCATCACGATGCAGCTGGCGCCACGGCCCTCGTTGGCTCCGTCAGCCCCGTGCATGCTGTCGATGCGCAGGTAGCGCCTAAAGCTCGCATCGGCCGACGCGGGCCGCAGGGTTTCGGGGCGAAGCTGGTGGGCTGCCACCAGGGGGGCGAGCCACGCATCGAAGGCGGCGTGGCGTGCCGGATCAGCCCAGACCACTTGTGCCGATGGGGGGGTGGCCACAGCGTGGCCCGGGGCCGGGCGGTGGGGAGATGGTGGGATTGGGTGGCTCATGGATAATCCGATTTTACAAACCCGTTCCTGGTGTGTTCCCACATCACCCGAAACGGGGCCTTTCCCCTGTCACCGTCCCCATCACCCCACGTGCCACGCTGCAAGCCCCCTACCGTGCAGACCCCTTCCCCCCGCACCTGGCCCGCCACGGCAAAGGCCGCACGCCTGCGCGCGGCGATGCCTCCCGTGCCCCGTGCGCTGGCCTATGGCGTCGCGTTGGCATGGTGTGGCTTGCCCGTGGCCGCGCTGGCGCAAGACCCCACGCCGAGCGCCTGGGATGCCCCGCCCGCGCTGCGCACCTCGCCCCTGCTGCAGGAGAAAATCCCGGATGCCGTGCGCACCCAGCTGCCGGTGTTCGTCAAGGGCGACCACATCAGCGGCCAGACCGACCTGAATGCCCTCATCGAAGGCAATGCCGAGCTGCGCCGTGGCGACACCGTGATCCATGCCGACCGGCTCGACTACAACGTGCCTGAGGATCTGGCCAAGGCCAGTGGCAAGGTGCGTATCAACCGCGCAGGCAATGTATATGAGGGCACGGCGCTGGAGTTGCGGGTGGATGCGTTTGAAGGGTTCTTCAGCGATGCGCAGTACCGTTTTCTTGCTACGCAGGCACACGGCGATGCCACGCGCGTCGATTTTGTCGACCGCGACCGGGCCGTGGTGCACAACGCGACCTACACCACCTGTGAACGTGGCGATGAAGCGAGCTGGACGCCCGACTGGGTGCTGCGCGCGTCCACCATCCATATCGACAACGAAGAACAGGTGGGCACGGCCGAGGGTGCGGTGCTGGAGTTCAAGGGCATCTCCGTGCTGCCCATCCCGTACATCACCTTTCCGCTCTCCGACAAGCGCAAGTCCGGCCTGCTGCCCCCGACCATCGGGATCGACAGCCGCGACGGCGTGACCTATGGACAGCCCTACTACTGGAACATCGCGCCCAACCGAGATGCCACGCTGCGCGCCGCGCTCATGACCAAACGGGGCGCCAATCTGGGCGGCGAGTTCCGCTACCTCGAACCGAGCTACAGCGGAAAAATCAGCGGCGATGTCATGCTCGCCGACCGCCTGCGCGATCGCTCGCGGTGGAGCTTCTCCGGTCAGCACCAGGGCATCATTGGCACCGACATCGGCGCGCTGGGGCTCAACCTCAACCTCAACCGTGTGAGCGACGACAACTACTGGCGCGATTTCGGCCGCGCGGCCGAGCCGCTGCGCCAGCGGCTGCTGCCCAACGATGCCTCGCTTTCATGGGGTGGCAACGACATGACGGCCACCGTGCGCACCCTCAAGTGGCAAACGCTGCAAGACGTGTCATCGCCGATCGTGCCCCCTTACGACCGCATGCCCCAACTCAATTGGCGCTATGTGCCTTCGCAGCTGGGGGGTGGGCTGGATGCCAGTGTCGAGCTGGACGCCACACGCTTTGAGGCCGCGCGCGCGCTCACGGGGCAGCCCAATGCCGACCGCAGCTACGCCATGGCGCAGATCAGCCGGCCGTTTCTGGCGCCCGGCGGCTTCATCACGCCGCGCCTGCAGCTGCATGCCACGCAGTACCAATTTGATTCGGCCTTGAAGAACGGGCAAAGCTCGGCCAGCCGCGCCCTGCCCACGTTCAGCCTGGACAGCGGGCTGGTGTTCGAGCGCGAGGCCTCGTTTTTTGGGCGCGCCTTTTTGCAGACGCTGGAGCCGCGGGCGTTTTATACCTACACCCCCTATCGCGACCAGAGCTATCTGCCGGTGTACGACACGGCGGCCAACGACTTCAACTTTGCCACCATCTATACCGAAAACGCGTTTGGCGGCAACGACCGCCTGGCCGACAACAACCTGCTCACACTGGGTGTGACCACCCGCCTGCTGGATCCGAACACGGGTGCAGAGGCTGTGCGCTTCGGTATGGCGCAGCGCCTGCGTTTTACCGACCAGAACGTGACCCTGCCCGGTGGCACGCCCGTGAGCGATCGCCTGTCCGACATGTTGTTTGGCGCGGGCATCAACTGGACACCCCAGTGGGGCTTTGACTCCACCGTGCAATACAACCCCAAGACGCGCGATTCCATCCGCTCGACCATCGCTGCACGCTACAGCCCCAGCAACTACCACACCGTGAGTGCGGCCTACCGCTTTCAGCGCGACACCAGCGAGCAGGTCGATATCGGCTGGCAGTGGCCGCTCAACGACCTGTGGGGCGACAAAGGAAAAGACCTGGGTGCTGGCCGTGGCCAGGGTGGCGGGCGCTGGTACAGCGTGGGCCGGCTCAACTACAGCCTGAAGGACCGCAAGTTGGTGGACACTGTGGTGGGCCTCGAATATGACGGCTGTTGCTGGATTGGCCGTGTCGTGCTGGAGCGTCTGCAAAGCAGCGTGACCACTTCCAACACGCGCCTGCTGTTCCAGATCGAATTCGTGGGCTTCTCACGCCTCAGCCTGGGCTCCAGCCCGCTCGACACCTTCAAGAAAAACGTCCCGCGTTACCAGAATCTTCGGGATCAGGTCACGGCACCCAGCCGCTTCAGCAATTACGACTAGTGTTCAACATGCTCCACACCATGAATCGCAGTGCAATCGCCCTGGTTCTTGCTACCTTGGCCTCCGTGGCCGCGCAAGGCGCTTTTGCGCAGGGCCTGCGCCCTGCTGGCACATCGCCCGCCAAGGGCGCCGGGCTGTCTCGTCCGGCCACTGTCCCGTCGATCACCCTGCCTGCGGCGGGTGCCGTCAGCACAGCGCCCCGCTCTGCCGACTTCATCGTGGCAGTGGTCAATTCCGAGCCCGTGACGAATTTCGAAGTGCGCTCGCGCCTTGCACGGGCCGAGGCCCAATTGGCCAAACAGGGTGGTGCCATGCCGCCGCGCGACCTGATTGCGCGCGAAGTCCTTGAGCGTGTCATCCTTGAAAAAGTGCAGCTGCAGCAGGCCCGTGAATCGGGCATCAAGGTGGACGACTACGCCGTCTCGCAGGCCGAGCAGAACGTGGCCCGCCAGAACGACATGGAGGTGGAAGGCCTCTACAAACGCCTGGCCCAGGACGGCATGAGCAAAGAGCGGTTCCGTGAAGAGCTGCGCAACCAGTTGCTTTTGCAGCGCCTGCGTGAGCGCGAGGTGGAATCCCGCGTGAAGGTGTCCGACCTGGATGTCGACCAATACCTGCGCGAAGAGCAAAAAGGCACCGACATCGCATCGATGGAGATCAACCTGGGCCATGTGCTGGTGCTGGTGCCTGAAAACGCCACCCCCACCCAGGTGGCAGAACGCAAGGCACGTGCGCAGCAGGCCGCAGACAAGGTGCGCGCGGGCGAAGACTTTGCCGCTGTTGCGCGCGAATTTTCCGATGCCCCCGAGGGAACACGTGCCGGCGGCTTGCTCGGCCTGCGCCCCGCAGATCGATATCCTGAGCTGTTTGTGAACTCCACGCTGGGCCAGCCCGTGGGGGCCATCGTGGGCCCGGTTCGTTCGCCCGCCGGATTTCACGTGCTCAAGGTCGTGGAACGGGTCAACGCGGGGGTGCCGACCACCGTGGTTCAGAGCCATGCGCGCCACATCCTGCTGCGCACCGGCCCCCAGCTCTCCGAGAGCGCCGCCGCCGCGCGGCTGGCTGAGTACCGCCGCCGTGTGCAGGCGGGCCAGGCCGACTTTGCAGCCCTGGCGCGCGAACACTCACAAGACGGCAGCTCCAAAGAGGGCGGCGACCTGGGCTGGGCCAATCCCGGCCGCTATGTGCCCGAGTTCGAGCAGGCGCTGGACACCCTCAAGCCCGGGGATATCAGCGAGCCGGTGGTGTCCCGCTTTGGGGTGCACCTGATTCAGCTGCTGGAGCGCCGCGAAGCCAAGCTCACCCAGCGCGAGCAACGCGACATGGCGCGCAGCGTGGTGCGCGAGAAGAAGCTCGACGAGGCCTACGCCAACTGGGCTAAGGAGCTGCGTGGCCGCGCGTATGTGGAATACCGAGAGCCTCCGCAATGAAGGTGAATCCAGCGGCACACGTCATTCATCGGAGCGCTGTTTGAAACACATTCCACGCAAGCGTTTTGGGCAGCACTTTCTGGCTGACAAGGGCATCATTCAGGACATCGTGCTGGCCATAGCGCCGCAGCCGGGTGATCCGATGGTCGAGATCGGACCAGGCCTGGCGGCCCTCACGCAGCCGCTGGTCGAGCGCGTGGGGCGGTTGACGGTCATCGAGCTCGATCGCGATCTGGCGTTGCGCCTGCGGCTGCATGGGCAACTCGACGTGATCGAGTCGGACGTGCTCAAGGTTGACTTCACGGCGCTGGCGCAAGCGATGCGCGACAAGGCGGGGCAGCCCGGCCTGCGGCTGCGGGTGGTGGGCAATCTGCCCTACAACATCTCCACGCCCATCCTGTTCCATTTGCTGGACCACGTGCAGGTGATCCAGGACCAGCACTTCATGCTGCAAAAGGAAGTGATCGACCGCATGGTGGCCCGGCCCGCCACCAGCGACTACGGGCGCCTGTCGGTCATGCTGCAGTGGCGCTACGCGATGGAAAACGTGTTGTTCGTGCCCCCCGAGAGCTTTGACCCACCCCCGCGCGTGGACAGTGCCGTGGTGCGCATGGTGCCGCACGCGGAGCCTGCGCCTTTGTCGATGCCGCTGCTGGAAGAGCTGGTGCAGGTCGCCTTCAGCCAACGCCGCAAGCTGCTGCGCCACACGCTAGGCCGCTGGCTCGAAGCCCGTCAGTTTGCCGGCCACTTCGACACCCAGCGCCGCGCCGAAGAAGTGCCGGTGAGCGAGTTTGTGGCGCTGGCACAAGTGTGCTCATAAATTTATAGCATTTAGCGCTTTGTGGATAAGCGCTAGAGCTCAATTTAACTAACAGTCGCTAGCAACTGACGCAGCCCAGGCGAGAGAAGGGGCTGAGGGCTGCGGCTCCAAGCCTGCCTGCGCAGGCTTGGACAGCCCGAAGAACTGAGCTGCCGCCTCAGGCGGCCAGCACCGAGCGGTACAGCGCCTGAGGGGGATGTGCCGAATTCAGGCGGCGCTGAGCCAATACCCCGAGTTGAAGGGGCTGCTCATGCGCAGCGCCATCGGAGACACATCAACCAATTTGTCGGTGGGCATTTTTTCGGCAGGATCACCACCGATGTCGATGCCCTCGACGCCTTTGGTGTCGGTAGCCTCGTTCGCCCGTTCTGCTTGGCTTGTGGATGCAGAACGGGCTACAGAAAAGAATAGAAACACCGGAACGGAATCTTGCGATCAGCCCAGTAGTCCGCCGCGTCGCGGAAGATGTCGAGCAGTTGCTCGCGCGCTTCCTTGTCGAACTTGCCCGTGGCAGGAATCTGCTCCAGCACCACGATGAAACCAGGCTGTGGGCCCGATTTATGCAGGGGGTCTGTCATGCAGTCATACAACGCATCGAAGTTCTTTCCGAAATGCGCCGGAAAGGTGAATTGCCCGGCAATCAGGTCCAGTACGTCCTGTTTGGACTGTGCATGGGCCAGGTTGGCGTACAAGAAATGATGACCCAGGGCGGTGGCCGCGTCCTGCAGGTCCTGCACGCGAAAAGCGCGAATGGACTGCACGATGTTGTTGCGAACGCCACGCAGTGGCGTTTCCAGGTCTTTACGAAGTGGCGTCTGCATCTCCGCTACTCTTTCTTTATAAAGTCCACAAAACTCTGGCTTTTCGCAAGGCTGCGGAATGCAGCCTGCGAGTGGGGGAATCAATGGGGCACGGTGTGTGCGGCCAGTTGTGTGCTGGTCTGTGTGCACCGCATCGGGGGTCATTCGACGATCTCGCGAAAACTGGCGTAGTGGTCGCCGGTGTAGTAGCACGCGTCCGGAACCCGGGGCTTGCCTCCACATACGATGCGCCGGGCTCCCCGGTCGCGCGATCCTGGTGTTCTGACGGTGTACTCGCGGTAATAGCCCCGCTTTTGGGCGGGCAATATCCGCTCGCGATTGCCAAAAACCGATCCGTCCTTGTCATGCGGGAATGGCCCGCCTTCACGGATCAACGCATACGTTGTGCGCCCTTGAGGCGGTAACTCGGACAAAGCGATCGAGGCGGGCGCCCCGCTAGAAGACGGAGGTTTGCGGGCGTGCCCTGCTACCGGGCACAAAATGAACGCAACACCCAGAACCCACAAAACCCCTGCTTTTCGCGCCCGGGTGGCTACAGCCTTCAGCATCAACGAACCTTTCAGAAACTACGGGTTAACCCGAAATTTCGAGCCGCTAGTGTGACTCAACAGCCCTCAAAAAGCAAGCGTTTGCCCAAAGATTGAGCAGGCAAATGAAGGAATAGCTAGCGCTATAAGTTAGCGCTAGCTATTGACTTTGAGCCTATCGTGACGCGTTGGCGTCTGCCACGGTGAGGGCTGTCATATTGACAATGCGGCGCACGGTGGTACTGGCTGTCAGGATATGCACCGGCTGCGAGGCACCCAGCAACACGGGGCCAATGGCGATGTTGCCGCCCGCTGCCGTCTTGAGCAGGTTGTAGGAAATATTGGCGGCATCGATGTTGGGCAGAACCAGCAGGTTGGCGTCGCCGATGAGATCGCTGTGGGGCATGATCGCCGCGCGCGCCTTGCCGTCCAGCGCCACGTCGCCGTGCATTTCGCCGTCCACTTCGAGCCAGGGGGCTTGTATGCGCAGCAGCTCCAGCGTCTGGCGCATCTTGACTGCGCTGGGCTGGTTGCTGCTGCCGAAGTTGGAGTGCGATAGCAGCGCCGCCTTGGGCTTGATGCCAAACCGCATCATCTCCTCGGCGGCCATCACCGTGATCTCGGCCAACTGCTCGGCCGTGGGGTCGTAGTTCACGTGCGTGTCCACCAGGAACACCTGGCGGTCAGGCAGCAGCAGGCCGTTCATGCAGGCGTAGGTGTTGACCCCCGCGCGCTTGCCAATCACCTGGTCGATGTAGTTCAGGTGCAGCGCCGTGTGGCCCCAGGTGCCGACGATCAGGCCATCGACCTCGCCCTTGTGCAGCAGCATCGATCCAATCAGGGCGAGGCGGCGGCGCATCTCGATCTTGGCGATCGACACCGTTACACCTTTGCGCTCGGTCATGCGGTGGTAGGTCTGCCAGAAGTCACGATAGCGGTGGTCCTGCTCGACGTTGACGATGTCGTAGTCCACCCCTTCGCGCAGGCGCAGGCCGAACTTCTCGATGCGTTCGGCAATGATGGCCGGGCGGCCAATCAGCGTGGGGCGTGCGATCTTTTCGTCCACGACGATCTGGGCGGCGCGCAGCACGCGTTCTTCTTCGCCCTCGGCATAGGCCACGCGCTTCTTCACGGCGGCCTTGGCGGCGGTGAAGATGGGCTTCATGGTCGTGCCCGAGGCGTAGACAAACGTCTGCAGGTGGTCCCGGTAGGCGTCCATGTCCGCGATGGGGCGCAGGGCCACGCCGCTGTCTGCGGCGGCCTGGGCCACGGCCGGCGCGATCATCATCATGAGGCGCGGGTCAAAGGGCTTGGGGATCAGGTACTCGGGGCCAAACGCCAGGGGCTCGCCCACATAGGCGGCCGCCACCACTTCGCTTTGCTCCGCCTGCGCCAGCTCGGCAATCGCGTGCACAGCAGCGATTTCCATCTCCATCGTGATGGTGGTCGCGCCGCTGTCGAGTGCCCCGCGGAAGATGTAGGGGAAGCACAGAACGTTGTTGACCTGGTTCGGGTAGTCCGACCGGCCCGTGGCCATGATGGCGTCGTCACGCACCGCCTTCACGTCCTCGGGCTGGATTTCGGGGTTGGGGTTGGCCAGGGCAAAGATCAGCGGACGCACGGCCATCTTGGCCACCATGTCCTGCTTGAGCACGCCGCCCGCCGACAGGCCCAGAAAGACGTCGGCATCTGCGATGACTTCGCCCAGCGTGCGCGCCGAGGTCTTTTGCGCGAACTGGATCTTGTCCTCGTCCATCAACTCGGTGCGGCCTTCATAGACCACGCCCGCCAGGTCGGTTACCCAGATGTTCTCGCGCGGAATGCCCAGCTTGACCAGCAGGCCCAGGCAGGCTAGGGCCGCAGCACCGGCGCCCGAGGTCACGAGCTTGATTTTTTTCGGGTCCTTGCCCGCCACCTTGAGCCCATTGAGGATGGCAGCGCCCACCGTGATGGCCGTGCCGTGCTGGTCATCGTGGAAGACCGGGATCTTCATGCGCTCGCGCAGCTTGCGCTCGATGTAGAAGCAGTCAGGCGCCTTGATGTCTTCAAGGTTGATGCCGCCAAAGGTGGGCTCCAGGCTGGCGATGATCTCCACCAGCTTCTCGGGGTCCTTCTCGTTGATCTCGATGTCAAACACATCGATGCCCGAGAACTTCTTGAACAGGACGGCCTTGCCTTCCATCACCGGCTTGCCGGCCAGTGGCCCGATGTCGCCGAGGCCCAGCACGGCCGTGCCGTTGGTGACAACTCCCACCAGATTGCCTCGGGCGGTGTATTTGAACGCGGCGTTGGGGTCTTTGACAATTTCTTCGCAAGGCGCGGCCACGCCCGGCGAATAGGCCAACGCCAGGTCATGCTGGTTCAGCATCTGCTTGGTGGCGGCGATGGCGATCTTGCCGGGCTTGGGAAACTCGTGATATTCGAGAGCGGCACGGCGCAACTGGGCGCGTTTGTCGGGGTTGTTGTTGTTCTGGGCCGTGGTGTTCTCGGGCATTCAGTGTCTCCAACTCAGGGGTGGGTGCGAAAACCGTGCTCCAGCGGGTCTGCAGCGGGCTGTCAGCTTTGTAAGGGTCTGCGATTGTAGGACGAGGGCGGTAAAAACCCTAGTAAGAGAATCTGCTTACCCAGGTGGATCTGTGATGACCTTATGCATACCAATCACCGCGCGGTGCAAAACAAACGCCCCACAACCGCTGGGGCTGTGGGGCGTTAATCAGAAGAGACTGCGTAAGCAGCGGTCAGACATCAATGACTCAGCGGCTGCTCGGAAAGCTGAACACCGCCCCCTCGCGCACGCCGGCCGAGGGCCAGCGCTGCGTGATGGTCTTGCGCTTGGTGTAAAAGCGCACGGCGTCGGGGCCGTAGGCGTGCAGGTCGCCGAACAGGCTGCGCTTCCAGCCGCCGAACGAGTGGTAGGCCACGGGCACGGGCAGGGGCACGTTCACGCCCACCATGCCGACCTGGATGTGGTCGGTGAAGTAGCGGGCCGCCTCGCCGTCGCGGGTGAAGATGCAGGTGCCGTTGCCATATTCGTGCGCATTGATGAGGTCCATGGCCTCTTGCAGCGTCTTCACGCGCACCACGCCCAGCACGGGGCCGAAGATTTCTTCCTGGTAGATCTTCATGCCGGGCTTGACGTTGTCGAACAGGCACGCGCCCAGAAAGTAGCCTTCCTCATGGCCGGCGACCTTGACTGCGCGGCCATCCACCACCAGCGTGGCGCCTTCGGCCACGCCGCTGTCCACATAGGCCTTCACTTTTTCGAAGTGCGGCTTGGTCACCAGCGGGCCCATGTCGTTGCTGTTGTCCGTGCCGGGGCCGACCTTCATCTTGGCGATCTCGGTCTTCAGGCCGGCAATCACTGCGTCGCCCACTGCGTCGCCCACGGCCACCAGCAGCGGAATGGCCATGCAGCGCTCGCCGCACGATCCATACGCCGCGCCCATCAGCGCGCTGACGGCGTTGCCCACATCGGCGTCGGGCATCAGCACGGCGTGGTTCTTGGCGCCACCCAGGGCCTGCACGCGTTTACCGTGTTTGCAGCCTTCGGCGTAGATGTATTCGGCAATGGGGGTGGAGCCGACAAAGCTCACGGCTTTGACACGTGGATCGCGCAGCAGGGTGTCCACGGCCAGCTTGTCGCCGTTGACGACGTTGAGCACGCCGGGCGGCAAGCCCGCTTCCAGCGCCAGCTGGGCAATGAACAGCGTGCTGCTGGGGTCGCGCTCGGACGGCTTGAGCACAAAGGTGTTGCCGCAGGCCACGGCCATGGGCCACATCCACAGCGGCACCATGGCCGGGAAGTTGAACGGCGTGATGCCTGCGGTGACACCCAGCGCCTGGAATTCGCTCCACGAATCGATGTTCGGGCCCACGTTGCGGCTGTGCTCACCCTTGAGCAGCTCGGGTGCGTAGCTGGCGTATTCCACGTTCTCGATGCCGCGCTGCAGCTCGCCGTGCGCATCGGACAGCACCTTGCCGTGCTCGGCGGTGATCAGGGCGGCGATCTTGTCGGCGTTTTCTTCGAGCAGCACCTTCAGCTTGCTCATCACGCGCGCACGCTTCAAAGGCGGCGTGTTGCGCCAGGCGGGGAAGGCCGCCTCGGCAGAGGCGATGGCGGCTTCCACCGTGGCCTTGCTCGCCAGCGCCACGCTGGTGGTGGACTGACCGGTGGCGGGGTTGAACACAGGCTGCGTGCGCTCGGTGTCTGCAACGAGCTTGCCGTCGATCAGGTGGCCGACGGTGGTGGTGACGTTCTTGTCGTGGTTCATGGTGATTTCGAGTAAAAAGTGCCTCTAACGCTTGTCTAATAAGCACTATAAGCTATCAAATTAATAGTATTCAAGCCGTAACAGCCTGGGTCTCCAGCGTGGGCAGCACGTGCCCGAAAGCCCGGTCGATGAACGCCTGCTTTTCGCCCACCGGGGCAAAGTAGTGCAGCACCTCGCGCGCGGCGTCCAGCCCCTTGAGGCGCGCGATCAGCCACGCCACCAGGTACTGCGACGCCAGGCACCCGCCCGCCGTGGCCACGTTGCCGTGGGCCGCAAACGCGCGCGGCACGATATCCACACCGGACTCCACCACCCAGGGCTTGCTGGTCAGGTCGGTACAGGCGGGCGTGCCGCCCAGCAGGCCCAGGCGGCCCAGCAAGTAGGTGCCGGAGCACTGTGCCGCCAGCAGCTGGCGTGCGGGGTTCAGCACACGCAGCTGGTCCATCAGCGCCGGGGTGTTGGCCACCTCGCGCGTCTTCATGCCGCTGCCCACCAGCACTGCGTCGGCCTCAGCCAATTGGCTGAGGTCCTCGTGCGCGTCGATGGTCAGGCCGTTCATGGACGTGACGCGCGGCGTGGGGCTGGCAATGCGCACCTGCCAGTTCGTGTCGCCCAGCAAGGCGATGCGGTTGAGCATGCCAAACGCCACCAGCGAATCGAGGTCGTTGAAGGCGTCGAAGGTGAGGATGGCAATGCGCATGGATGGGCAGGGCTGCGGAATCAAGCCGTTTCTTGCAGGGCGTCGCCCAGTGCGCTCACCATGCGATCGATTTCGGCCTCGGTGCTGATGAACGGGGGCGCGAGCTGGATGGTGTCGCCGCCGTAGCGCACGTAAAAGCCCTTCTCCCAGCAGTTCATCGCGATCTCGTACGGGCGCTTGGCAGGCTCGCCGGGCAGCGCGCTGATGGTGATGCCGGCGGCCAGGCCATAGTTGCGGATGTCGGCCACATGCTTGGCTGTTTTCAGGCCGTGCACTGCGTTTTCGAAGTACGGCGCCAGGGCCTTCACACGGCCGGGCATGTCTTCCTTTTGCAGAATGTCGAGCACCGCATTGCCGGCCGCGCAGGCCACAGGGTGGGCCGAGTAGGTGTAGCCGTGTGGGAATTCGAGCATGTACTCGGGCCCGCCCTGGTTGATGAAGGTGTCGTAGATCTCCTTGGTGGCGATCACGCCGCCCAGCGGCTGGGCGCCGTTGGTCACCTGCTTGGCGAAGTTCAGGATGTCGGGCGTCACGCCGAAGGCTTCGGCCCCCGTCCAGGCGCCGCAGCGGCCAAAGCCGGTGATGACTTCATCAAAGATCAGCAGGATGTTGTTCTGCGTGCAGATCTCGCGGATGCGCTCCAGGTAGCCCTTGGGCGGGATCACCACACCGGCCGATCCCGAGAAGGGCTCGACGATGACGGCGGCGATGTTCGATGCGTCGTGCAGCGCGATCACCTCCAGCAACTTGTCGGCCAACGCACGGCCGCCTTCTTCGACCATGCCCTTCTGGAAGGTGCCGGCTGGCGGCTGGGTGTGCGGGATGTGGTCGGCCTCGATGCCCTGGCCGAAGGTCTTGCGGTTGCCCATGATGCCGCCCACCGAGATGCCGCCGTAGTTCACGCCGTGGTAGCCCTTCTCGCGGCCGATGAGGCGGGTCTTGGTGCCCTGGCCCTTGGCACGCCAGTAGGCGCGGGCCATCTTCAGCGAGGTGTCGGCCGATTCAGAGCCCGAGCCGGTGAAGAACACGTAATCGAGGCCCGCAGGTGTCAGCTCCTTGACCTTGTTGGCCAGGGCAAACGAAGCGGGGTGGCCGAACTGGAACGCGGGGGAGTAATCCAGCGTGGCGGCGGCGCGGCCAATGGCCTCGGCAACTTCCTTGCGGCCATGGCCCAGGCCCGAACACCACAGGCCCGAGAGGCCGTCAAAAATCTTGCGGCCCTCTGCGTCGGTGTAATAGGCGCCCTGGCCGCTCACGATCATGCGCGGCTTGGCTTTGAAGTTGCGGTTGCCAGTGAAGGGCATCCAGTGGGCATCAAGCCATGCGGCGTCGGTGCGCACGGCGGCTGCGGGATTGGGGTCGATGACGGCGAAGCTCATGGCGTTCTCCTGGCAAGTGCAAATGGTGGGCAATCGATCGGGCCCGGACAGGCGGGCCGAAGGTGCCATTGTTAGGGCGGGTGTTAATCTCTCCAATAATCCAATATCAATGTTTACTTGACAATTTATGCAAGTAAAAACCGCCTCTCAACCCCCCTCCACCTCCTCGCCCTCTGCCTCGGGCAAACACCGCGCCGTGCTGGGCCAGCTCAGCGACATGGATCTGCGCCTGCTGCAGGTGTTCAAGAGCGTGGCCGAATGCGGCGGCATGGCGGCGGCCGAGCTGGAGCTGAACATCGGCACCAGCACGGTGAGCCGCCACATGAAGGACCTGGAAACGCGGCTGGGCCTGACGCTGTGCCGCCGGGGGCGGGCGGGGTTTGCGCTCACGGCCGAAGGGCAGCGGGTGTATGAAGAAACCCTGCGCCTGCTGGCCTCGGTGCGCAGTTTTCGTGACAGCATCGACGACATCCATTCGCGCATGGGCGGGCAACTGGCCGTGGCGGTGTTTGACAAAACCGCCAGCAACCCGGCTGCGCGCATTGGCCAGGCGATTGCCGCCTTCACCGCCCAGGCGCCCGATGTGCAACTGCAGCTGCATGTGGGCTCCATCAACGCCATTGAGCGCGGCGTGATCGATGGCAGCTACCAGGTGGGCATCATCCCGGCGCACCGCAGCTCGCAAAGCCTAGCCTACGCCGACCTGTTTGCAGAAACCATGCTGCTGTACTGCGGCGCAGGGCATCCCCTGTTTGGCGCCTCTGTTCCCCCGGCCGACTGGCGTGCGGTGCGCAGCTACCAGTTTGCGGGCCTGGGCTACCACTCGCCCAACATGGAGCTGAGCCACCAGGCGAGGCTCTCGCGCGCGGCCACGGGGTTTGACCAGGAATCCATCGCCACGCTGATCCTGTCGGGGCGCTTTCTGGGGTTTTTGCCCGACCACTACGCCGAGGCGTTCGAGCGCCAGGGCCGCATGCAGGCCGTGAACCCCGCGCTGTTCCACTACAGCTGCCAGTTCGTGAGCCTCATGCGCCGCTCGCCCGCCCCGGCCCGGGCGGCCCAGGCGTTTGCGCAGTGCCTGGAAGTGGCACACCGGCCCGGCCAGTGACAGGGGCATTGCGAGGCTACGGCTTGCCAGAGGCCGCGGCGCGGCGGACAATCCGTGTCTTTGCAACATTGTGTGACACAGGAGCGCCCCCATGGCCAGCATTTCCTCGATTGGCAGTTCCGGCCTTCAGGCCGCGCAGTTGCGGCTCGATGCGTCGGCCAACAATGTGGCCAACATCAACACGCAGGGTTACCGCCGCGAGGTGGTTGCCCAAGAAGAAGTGGCTGAAAGCGCCGGTGTGCGCGCCACGGTGCAGCGCGAGCAGGACAGCCAGGGCGTGGCGCTGGAGCAGGAGGCGGTGGAGCAGATGTCTGCCACCTACGCGTTCAAGGCCAACCTGCAGACCATCAAGACGCAGGACGAAATGATGGGCTCGCTGCTGGATGTGACGGCTTGAGAAGGCCTGACGAACGTCTGACGAAGGCCTGCAGTCCAGGTGCCACCAGGCCCACACCATGCCCCGCTGGCCGGGGCATTTTTGTTGGCGCTTTGGATCGATCGCTCAATGGGCAGAGCCCAACGTGGCCAGGCGGTGCACCAGCCAGCGTTGAAAAGCCAGGCCTGTGGCAGAGCGGCTGCGCAAGGGAATGGTGTACATGGTGATGGTCCTTTCGGTGTGGAAGAAAGAAAAGAAAGGGGCTCAGGCGCCTTGCAGCGTGGTTGTGGCGGGCTGTGCAGCCGCGGCGTTGGCAACATGGCCAACGCCACCTGCGGTGCCTGCCTTGTGCCGAGCGGCGCGATCCCACGCTTTCTCATGGAAGAAGAAGGCCACGGCTTGCACGGTCGGCTCCAGCAAGCTCAGGGTGAGCGAGGCCCACAGGTTGCCGGTCACGGCATAGGCCACCAGGGCGGCCACACAGATATGGATCAGGTAGTAGCTGCCGGTTTTCATCAGCATGGATTGGTTCTGGCGGGCAACCTGGCGAATGCGGGACATGGTGGTGGGCTCCTGGTTTCTGTAAAGCCCGGCGCGGTGCGACAGGCGTTGATAAATGATATCCATTCTCAATAAAAATCCCAATCGATTCTGCCTAACGCTCGCATAGCCGCCGCCCGCATGCCCCTGGAGCGGCCTGTGTCTGCAGCGGGCCAGGCCGTGCGTGAGTGTGAACGGGTTCACGCGCGAGGGCAAAAAAAGCGGCGATGTGCAAAACCCCGTTGCTATGATGGCCGCTCTCATCAACCCCTCATCACAACACCCGGGAGCACACATGGCCCTCATGGACTTCATCAAGAAACAGTTCATTGACATCATCCAGTGGACCGAAGAAGGGGATGGCAAATTGGCATGGCGCTTCCCCATGCGCGACATGGAAATCCAGAACGGCGGCACGCTGGTGGTGCGCGAGTCGCAGATGGCCATCTTCGTCAACGAAGGCCAGGTGGCCGACGTGTTCACGCCCGGCACCTATAAGCTCACCACGCAGACGCTGCCGGTGCTCACGTACCTGAAGAACTGGGACAAGCTCTTCGAGTCCCCCTTCAAGAGCGACGTGTACTTCTTCAGCACGCGCCAGCAGATCGACCAAAAGTGGGGCACGCCCCAGCCCATCACGATCCGTGACAAGGACTTCGGCGCCGTGCGCCTGCGCGCGTTTGGCAACTATGCGTTCCGCATCGCCGACCCCAAGCTGTTTCACACCGAGATCTCGGGCACGCGCGAGATGTACCCCGTGGCCGACCTGGAAGGCCAGCTGCGCGGTCTGGTGCTGCAGAACATCAGCAACGCCATTGCGGGCAGCGGTCTGCCGTTCCTGGATCTGGCGGCCAACCAGGTCATGTTTGCCGATGCGCTGACCAAAGAGCTGGCGCCGGTTTTTGCCAAGCTGGGCCTGCTGATCGAAAACCTCACGGTGCAGAACGTCTCGCTGCCCGAAGAGCTGCAAAAGATCCTCGACCAGAAGATCGGCATGGGCATGGTCGGCAACGACATGGGCAAGTTCATGCAGTACCAGACGGCGCAGGCCATCCCCAAGTTTGCCGAAGGCGCGGGCGGCGGTGGTGGCATTGCGGGCGACGCCATGGGCCTGGGCGCCGGTGTGGCCCTGGGCCAGGTGCTGGCGCAGAACCTGCAGCAGGGCTTGCAAGGTGGCGCTGCCGCTGCACAGGCCGCACCTGCTGCAGCCGCCGCAGCGGTGGGCGTGAAGCCCGAGGACGTGATGGCCACGCTGGAGAAGCTGGGCGAGCTCAAGTCCAAGGGCATCCTCACGCAGGAAGAGTTCGACGCCAAGAAGGCCGAACTGCTCAAGAAGCTGGTCTGAATCCGGTTGCTATCATAAAAATAGCTGCATGCGCTTGAGGGATAAGCGCTAGAGGCCAAAAAGGCTTTAAAGGGCTTCAAACCGCGCAATGCGGCGCAGGCAGCACCACGACACGATGGCCACCGAACCCACACCGCCCACGCAGCGTTATTACCGCGCGCCCTGCCCCGGCTGCGGCGCGCCGGTGGAGTTTCGCAGCGCGCAGTCCACACACGCCGTCTGCGGCTATTGCCAGAGCACCGTGGTGCGCAGCGGCGAGGTGCTCACGCGCCTGGGCAAGATGGCCGAGCTGTTCGACGACCACAGCCCGTTGCAGCTCATGGCCAGCGGGCGTATTCAGCTCGACGGCAAGGACGTTCCCTTCACCCTCATCGGCCGCCTGCAGTACAAGGGCGATGCGGGCGTGTGGACCGAATGGGCAGCCTTCCTGAATGACGGCACCCTGGCCACGCTGGGCGAGGACAACGGTGCCTATGTCTTCACCCGACCCATCGACCTCGGCCGCGAAATGCCCGAGGCCGAGCGCTTTCGCATCGGCACCACCACGGCCATCAACGGCAAACCCTACAGCGTGGCCTACACCGGCCAGGCACAGCTGATCTCGGCCCAGGGCGAGCTGCCCAAACTACCGCCGCTGGGCCAGCCCTTTGGCATGGTCGAGCTGCGCAGCGCCGACGGCGAAGTGGTCAGCATCGACTACGGCCACACCCCGCCCAATGTGGAGCGCGGCCGCGCCGTGCTGCTCGAAGACCTGCAGCTGCAGGGCCTCAAGGACGAATCGGCCAAGGACGAAAAAGGCCGGCAGTTCAACTGCCCGCACTGCGGTGCACCGGTGCAGATGCAGCTGTCCACTTCCAAGAGCATCACCTGCGGCTCGTGCGCCAGCATCATCAGCCTGGACAGTGGCGTGGGCGGCGAGCTGCGCTCGGCCGAGCAGGACGAACCTGTGCAGCCGCTCATCCCGCTGGGCAGCAAGGGGCAGTTGCAGGGCGTGGCCTGGCAGGTGGTGGGCTTTCAGCACCGCATGGGCGTGGAGCCCGGCGATGACGAACACTTTGGCTGGAGCGAATACCTGCTCTACAACCAAAAGCGCGGCTTTGCCTTTCTGGTCGATTCCGAAGAAGGCTGGAGCATGGTGCGCCCCACCACCGGCGCGCCGCAGATGGCGGCCACCGGGCGCACTGCCACCTACATGGGCACCAAGTACGACCTCAAGTACACCTACGAGGCCGAGACCACCTATGTGCTGGGCGAGTTCTACTGGCAGGTCACGCGCGGCCAGAAGACCACCAACCGCGACTTTGCCAGCAGCAAGGGCCTGCTGTCGATGGAGCAAAGCCCGAACGAGATCACCTGGTCCGCTGGCGACAAGCTCGCCAGCGATACCGTGATCAAGGCCTTCAAGCTTGACGACAAGAAGGACGTGCTGCAGCGCGACGACCCCGGCCCGTTTGTGGCCAAGTCGGGCCTGGGCTGCGGCACCATCATCCTGATTGCGATCATCATCATCATCCTGCTCATCATCCTGAGCAATTGCTCGGGCTCATCGGGCGGTGGCTACCGCAGTTCGGGCGGCTCGTTTGGCGGGTATTCCTCCGGCGGCAGCCACAAGTAGGCGGCGGCACCGTGCAACAACGTTTCAAGAAGGAGATCTCCCCATGATCGGCATCGAATGGCTCAAGCCCGCAGCGTTCCTCGGGTCCATCCTGTACGCCATCATTGGCGTCATCATCTTCTGGCTGTGTTTTGTCATCGTCGACAAGATCACGCCCTATGACCTGTGGCGCGAGATCGTCGAAAAGCAGAACCAGGCCCTGGGCCTGGTGGTGGCGGCGATGTGCCTGGGCATCAGCATCATCGTGGCAGCGGCGATTCATTGATGAAACACCCCCCTGAGCGGCTGCGCCGCTTCCCCCCGCTCTCGCATCGCTACGCGATGTGGGCAGGGGGACGACGCCAGCGCAGCGGGGCGGCCCTTGCGCGGCGTCCACAGGCCAGGGCCGCGCCCATTGCATGCGCCGTCACATGAAGGAAACTGGCGCCCCCACCGGCGCGCGCGCCATCGACGTTGCGCTGCTCGCCAGCGTGTTCGTGGTGGCCGCCTGTGGCCTGCTCTATGAACTGGCTGCGGGCGCGCTCGCGTCCTATGTGCTGGGGGACTCGGTGCTGCAGTTCAGCACCATCATCGGCACCTACCTGTTCGCCATGGGCGTGGGTTCGTGGCTGTCGCGGTACTTCGAGCGGCAGCTGCCCGCGCACTTTTTGCGCATCGAACTGCTGGTGGCGCTGATTGGTGGGGCGCTGCCCGCCACACTATTTCTGGCCAACGCCTATACGCCAGGCGCGTTCCGGTTCCTGCTGTATGGCATGGTGCTGCTGGTGGGTACGCTGGTGGGGCTGGAGATACCGCTCGTGATGCGTATCCTCAAACGCAACGTGGCGCTGAAAGACCTGGTATCGCAGGTGCTCACGTTCGACTACCTGGGCGCGCTGGCGGTGTCGCTGGCGTTCCCGCTGCTGCTGGTGCCGCACCTGGGGTTGATACGCACCGGTTTGCTGTTCGGCCTGATGAATGCGGCCGTGGCGCTGTGGGCGGTGTGGTTGTTCCGGCACGAGTTGCGGCGCCTGCGCTCGCATCTGGTGGCCTGTGTGATGGTGGTGATCATCCTGTTGGCAGGATTTGCCGGTGCCGAGCACATCACCAGTTTTGCCGAGGACAAGTTCTACCAGGACCGCATTGTTTTCACCACCGCCACGCCCTACCAGCGCATCGTGGTCACGCAGGGCCGCTATGGTCACCGGTTGTATCTGAACGGCAACCTGCAGTTTTCCGAGTCGGACGAATACCGTTACCACGAGGCCCTGGTGCACCCGGCCATGTCGGCCCACGGGGGGCCACGGCGCGTGGCGGTGCTGGGTGGTGGCGACGGCATGGCCGTGCGCGAGATTCTCAAATACCCTTCGGTCGAATCGGTCACGCTGGTCGAGCTCGACCCGGCCATGACCAGGATCTTCACCGACAACCCCACCCTGGCGCACCTGAACGGCAACGCGCTGCGTTCGCCCAAGGTGAAGATCATCAACACCGATGCCTTTGGCTGGCTTCAGCAAGAAGGGGAAGAAGCCCCTTTCGATGTGATCGTGGTGGACTTCCCGGACCCCACCAACTTCTCGATCGGCAAGCTCTACACCAACAGCTTTTATGCGCTGCTCGACAAGCGCCTGGCGGCCAGTGGCTATGCGGTGGTGCAGACCACCTCGCCGCTGGTGGCGCGCCAGAGCTTCTGGACGGTGGTGCAGACCATCGAATCGGTGGGCCTGCACACCGCGCCCTACCACGCCCACGTGCCCAGCTTTGGCGAGTGGGGCTATGTTATTGCCAGCCGTCGCCCGTGGCGCCTGCCCGAGACGCTGCCCGCAGGGCTGCGTTTTCTGAGCCCGCCGTCCTTGCCGCTGATGTTTGACTTCCCGCTCGACATGGCGCGTGTGCCCGCCGAGGTCAACCGGTTGTCCAACCAGGCGCTGGTGCACACCTATGAACGCGAGTGGGGAAAGCATTGACTCCCCCTGAGCGGCTGTGCCGCCCGGTGGCAGTGCCAGAGGCACGGCCTTTTCGGCCTGTCCAAGCCTGGGCAGCCAGGCTTGGAGCCGCAGGCACTCAGCCCCTGAGGGGGAAGCCACCGGTGGCCTGGCCAAGCCAGCTCCACGGTGGCACTCGCTTTTGCCGCGCCATTTGCATGCGCTACGCCTTGAATCCCTGAAGCAGAATCAAGCCCCATGCAACGCCGCCACTTCCTTGCCACCGCTGCCGCCTCGGCGGCCACGGGCGTGTCGCTGTCGGGTTGCGATCGGGCACCGCGCACGTTGGAGGGCAGCTTCACCGGCATCGACATGGCCCGTGGTCACCAGGTGCGGGACCTGCTCCAAGCCGGCACGCTGCCCGAGCCCGCCGTGGTGCGGCGAGCGCAGGTGATCATCGCCGGTGGGGGCGTGGCGGGGCTGGCGGCGGCGCGGTCGCTGCGGCTGACAGGCGTGGATGACTTTGTGCTGCTGGAGCTGGAGGACACCGCTGGCGGCAACAGCCGGGGCAGCGCTGTCAACGGCCTGGCCTGCCCACAAGGCGCGCACTACCTGCCCCTGCCCGGCGACGACGCGCGCGAGGTGCAAGACCTGCTGGAGGAACTGGGCCTGCGCCAGCGTGTGGCCGGGCGCTGGCAGTACGAAGAGCGGCACTTGTGCCACAGCCCCCAGGAGCGGCTTTTTATCGGGGGCGAGTGGCAGGATGGCCTGCTGCCCGGAGGAGGTGTAGGTGAAGCCACCCTGGCGCAATACCGCCGGTTTGCCAGGCTGGTGGCGGTGCAGGCGGCCGCGGCCCGGTTTGCCATGCCCGCGCTCACGCTGTGGGACGCCAGGCACCCGATGGCACCATCCCACAGGGCGCTGGATGCCGTCACCTTTGCCGCGTGGCTGGCCGAGCAGGGGCTGGACGACCGGTACCTGCGCTGGTATCTCGACTACTGCTGCCGCGACGACTACGGCGCGGGGGCCGATCGGGTATCGGCCTGGGCAGGCATCCACTACTTTGCCAGCCGCCACGGGTTTCACGCCCCTGGTGAAGCCACCGACGAGGCGCGCGACAGCGTGCTCACTTGGCCCGAGGGCAACGGCTGGCTCACCGAGCGCCTGGCCGCGCCGTTGCGCGCAGCGGGCCAGTTGGGCACCGGCACCAGCGTGCTGCGCATTACCGAGGACCGGCATGGTGTGCAGGTGGATGCCTTCAACCACACCACTGGCAACGCCGAGCGCTGGCATGCGCCGCGCTGCATCGTGGCGCTGCCGGCTTTTGTGGCGGCGCGCGTGGTGCAAAACCCGCCCGCGTTTTTGACCGGTGCCGCGCAGCGCCTGACATGGGCCCCGTGGCTGGTGGCCAATATCTACATTGACAGCCCCCTCACCGACCGCCCCGGTGCGGCGCCGTCGTGGGACAACGTGCTGTATGACGACCCCACACCCGGCGGCCTGGGCTATGTGGACGCGGGCCACCAACGGCTGGACCCCCGCGCCACGTTGGCAGGGCCCACGGTGTTGAGCTACTACCAGGCGCTGGGCGACATGCCGGACGCCCGCCATCGACTGGCCACCTTGCCCTGGCAACACTGGGCGGATGCGGTCATGGCCGCATTGAGCGTGCCCCACCCCGACCTGCGCCAGCGTGCGCGGCAGGTGGCCATCACCCGCTATGGCCATGCCATGTCCATCCCCGTGCCAGGGGTGGTTCAATATTTGAGCCAAATTGGCCTTCAGCGCTTATCCAGCAATCGCAGGCAGCTATCAAATGGGGAGCGAGTTCGCTTTCTCCCGACACCCGCCACGGCGCGGCTGTCATTTGCGCACAGCGACTGGTCTGGCTATTCGGTGTTTGAAGAAGCCTTCACACGTGGGCACGGCGCCGGGCTGATGGCCGCCGGTTGACGGAGGGTGAGGGGCAACGCCCACGTCATTCCACGCCAGTCCGTTCGCCATCGCCTCACCACCCCGATCACCCCACCATCGCTGCGCCATCACCCGCGCTGCACATCCCACCACAGGCCCAGGCACAACGCAGCGCCCACGGCATACAGCAGCCAGGTGGGCGAGACGGCGTAGGGGTAGAACATCAGCGCAACGCCCCACCACCGGGTGCGGCGCTGCTGCGATCTCTTGCCATGCCAGTACGCGGCCATGCCAATGAGGCCGAACACGATGGCGCCCACGATGTAGGCCGGGCTGGGCAGCTCCAGTCCGAGCGATTGCAATGCAGAGAGGGTTTCCATGGCGGGTGTGGGCAGGTGGGTGGGCGGTGGTGGTGGCGACGGTGGTGCACTATGCCCCCACGCGAGGCACGCCCGGTGGGTAAGGTGCAGGATGTGGTGTGTGAGTCCCATCCACCACAAAAGATTCAATGCGCATGCAGGGCACCCGCGACACATGCATTGTGTTGTGCCGCATGCAGTGGTTTGCCCAGGCCCGGTTTCATGACGGCGTCATAGACGGGCCGCATCGTTGCCGTTTTAGGCTTTACCACTGCAAACATGTCCCGACTCTCTCCCCTGGCTGCCTGCGCCGCGCTGCTGTGCATGGCTTGTTCCACCTCGTTTGCCCAGCAGGCCTACCCTGCCACCCTGGCAGGCCATGCCGTGTTGCCGGCGCTCACGGTGATTGCCGCCCCCAAGGACGCGCCGCAGGACCTGCAGGTCAGCGGCAAGTTCACCACGCCGCGCCGCGTGGACGCCGTAGGCTCCGTGATGGGCCAGTCCGGCGGGCGCGACACGGGCGTGTCGCTGCCATTCAAGGGCCAGCCCATCCAGGGCCACTCCGGCATCAAGCGCATGGCTGATGGATCGTTCTGGATCCTCACCGACAACGGCGCGGGCGCCAAGGCCAACTCGCCCGACTTCATGCTGTACCTGAACCACTACACGGTGGATTTCCAAAGCGGAAAGTTCAACCGCCTCAAAACCGTGTTTTTGCATGACCCCGACAAAAAGGTGCCGTTTCGCATCACGCAGGAGGGCACGTCAAAGCGCTACCTCACGGGGGCTGACTTCGACCCCGAGAGCTTTCAATTTGCGGGCGGTGCCTTGTGGATCGGTGAAGAGTTTGGCCCCTACCTCCTCAAGGCCGATCTGAACGGCAAGGTGCTGGCGGTGTTTGAAACGCAGGTCGATGGCAAGGTCGTGCGTTCGCCCGATGCGCCCGGCCTGCAGCTGCCCGGCGCCCCCGATGCCAAAGGCGTGGCGTTTGAGGTCAAGCGCTCCAAGGGTTTTGAGGGCATGGCCTCGTCGAAAGACGGTAGCAAGCTTTATGCTCTGCTTGAAGGCGCGCTGTGGAACGAAGAAGCCAAGGCCTATGAAACCGTGGGCGGCAAACAGGTGCTGCGCGTGCTGGAGTTTGACGTGAAGGCCGGGCAGTGGACGGGCCGGCACTGGAAATACGTGCTGGAGGCCAACCACCATGCCATCGGTGACTTCAACATGATCGATGGCACCACCGGCTTGATCATCGAGCGCGACAACGGCGAGGGCACGGCCGACAAGGCATGCCCTGCCGACCAAAAGCGCGCCGACTGCTTTCACGACATCGCCAAATTCAAGCGCGTCTATAAAGTCGAGCTCTCCGACGCCAACGTGGGCGGCGAGATCCGCAAGCTGGGTTACATCGACCTCATGAACATCCAAGACCCGCAGCGCCTGGCCAGGAAGCCCCTGAACAACGGCGTGCTGACCTTCCCGTTCTTCACCATCGAGAACGTGGACGTGGTGGACGCCACGCACATTGTGGTGGGCAACGACAACAACCTGCCGTTCAGCTCCAGCCGCGAGCCCAACAAGGCCGACGACAACGAACTGGTGCTGCTGGAAGTGGGCGAGCTGCTGCGCGCCAAATAACGCGCCAACGCGCCGTTGGCCACGGCCGGGGGCAAGCGCCACCGGGCGCCATCCACCCCGGCCTTGCGGCCTTAGTCCACCGCCGTCAGGTTTGTTCTGCCGCGACCCAGCGCAGGCCCTTGCCGCGGCTGTAGTAATAGTCTCCTTGGGGGCTGATGACAACGGCACGGCGTGTTGCGGGGTCTGAAAAATAGCGCCACCCATAGCCCGGGGCGTCGGGGGCCGCGCTGTGGGGAACCGCCTTCATCCCATGGTCGAAGCCGTCGGCGGTGCGTTTGTCCGAGGCGTTTTGGCGGGCGGTCTCGCGGTCCCCGGCCAGGCCAGGGGCACTGATGACGGCGGCCAGCAGGGTGATTGCGGTGATCGCGGTGAGGCGTTGGGTGCGCAGCATGGGGGCTCCTTGTGTTGACAAGTCCTGTGGTCGGGGACTGTGGGCACAGTTTGTACTGTTTTTGCAGTGTGCCTTGGTGGTGATGAATCTCCGCTGAACAGGGGCTGCTGCCCATGGCGCGGTGCGCAGGTGTCTGGGTGGCAAAATTGCGGGCGGTGTAGTCGCGTGTGCGGGGCTGGGAGCGGTATCGGCCAGGTTGCTTTGCGCTGCATCTTTTGCCACTTCTTCGCCTTTTTTTGGGGAACCCCGCGCCATGTTCACAGGCATCGTCCAGGCCACGGCAGGCATTGCCGCCATCCACGACCGCGCAGGCCTGCGCACCTTCACGCTCGACTTTCCCGAGGGCTTTTGCCAGGATCTCGCCATCGGTGCCAGCGTGTCCACCGATGGGGTGTGCCTCACGGTCACGGAGATCCTCTCGCCCACGCAGGCCAACTTCGACGTGATGCTGCAGAGCCTGAACATCACCACGCTGGGCAGCTACCGCCAGAGCGACCGCGTGAACGTGGAGCGCGCGGCCAAGGACGGTGCCGAGATCGGCGGGCACCCGCTGTCGGGCCATGTGGACTTCACGGGCACGCTCGTGGAACGCCGCGAGTTCGACAACAACCTGGTGTGGCGCGTGGCCGTGCCCGAGCCGTTTCGCCGCTATGTGTTCGCCAAGGGCTACATCGCCATTCATGGCGCCAGTCTCACCGTGGCCGAGGTGAACCGGCAAGAGGGCTGGTTTGAGGTCTGGATGATTCCCGAAACGCGCCGCGCCACCGTGTTTGAACACAAGAAGGTGGGCGACGCGCTGAACATCGAGATCGAGCGCAGCACCCAGGTGGTGGTGGACACCGTGCGCGAGGCCGTTCAGGAGAGCCTGGGTCGCCTGCAGCCGGTGCTGGAAGCCTTGCTCAAGGAAAAAGGCCTGTCGCTCGACGATTTTGTGCAGCCCCCGGCGTTGTCCCACGGGTCACGCTGAGCACCTGTGGTGGCGACAACCCCCTCCCATTCGGTGGTGCGTGCCTTGGCCGTGCCTGATCTGCCGGGCCTGCTGGCGGTGCAGCGCGCCTGCTACGGCGAGGGTTTCGTTGAAAGCGGCGAGGTCTTTGCCCGCCGCTTGGCCAGCACCGTCAATGGCTCGCTGGTGCTTGAGCGTGACGGCGCCGTCTGTGCGTATCTGGCGGCGTATTGGTCGCAGCAGGGCAAGGTGACGCCACTGCACGGCGACTTTGAACCCACCCCCCGGCCAGACACGCTGTATCTGCACGACATGGCGGTGTTGCCTTCCTGCGCGGGCCAGGGGCTGGCGCACGCCTTGCTGCAGGCGCTCTGGGGGCAGGCAGCCGCGCGCGGGCTGCGGCACGCGGCGCTGGTGTCTGTGCAAGGGTCGCGCGATTACTGGGCCCGCCAAGGCTTTGCGGTGCAGGCGCTCACATGCGAGGTGCAGCGCGCGCGCCTGGCCAGTTATGGCGACGATGCGGTGTACATGGCGCGTGCCCTGTCGGCGGCCTGAACGCCCTGTGACGATGGCGCGGCGCGGGTCGTTGCGTCGTTTGGGTGCGACGGGTATCGGCGTCGGCAAGGCCGCGCGCGGCGTGTCGTTTTTGTGTCAACGCCCGTCGTCATAATGCGCGCCATGCCCCACCGCTGGAAACCCAATGTGACCGTGGCCGCGCTCATCGAGCGCGATGGCCGTTTTCTACTGGTCGAAGAAGAGACCACGGACGGTCTCAAGCTCAACAACCCGGCGGGTCACCTTGACCCCGGCGAGTCGCCCATCCAGGCCTGCGCCCGCGAGGTGCTCGAAGAGACGGCCCACGACTTCGTGCCCACCGCCCTCATCGGGGTGTACATGAACCGCTTCACCAAGACGCGCACGGGGGATGACATCACCTACATGCGCTTTGCGTTTGCGGGCAACCTGGGCATACACCACGAGTGGCGCACGTTGGATACCGGCATTGTGCGAACGCTGTGGATGACCGCCGATGAAATCCGCGCCTGCCCCGAGCGGCACCGCAGCCCGCTGCTGCTGCGGTGCCTGGCGGATTACCTGGCGGGCCAGCGCTTTCCGCTCACGTTGCTGCACACCGATGTGTCCGTGACCGAGCCGGTCACGCAATAGGATCGTGGACACGTTCTAAGCCAACGCATTCGGCGCCATGGGCGCGCGCCGAATGCATGCGGGTTCAATCCGCCGTCAGCTTGCGCTCCTTGATGATGGCCGCCCACTGGGTCGACTCCTTCTTCATGAAGGCAGCGAATTCGGCGCGTGTGGTGGGTTGGGGCGTGAGGCCGTGTTTGTTCAAGACATCCTTGACGCCCGGATCGTTCAGCGCCTTCACGATTTCCTTGTTCCAGCGGTCCAGCATCGGCACGGGTGTCTTGCCGGGCGCCACGAAGCCATACCAGTTCAAGGCCTCGAAACCGGGAAAGCCCGACTCGGCCACCGTGGGGATGTTGGGCAGGTAGGCCGGGCGCGTCAGGCCCGTGGTGGCCAGCGGGATCAGCTTGCCCGACTCCACATGCGGCATGGCCGTGGGTGGGGCGGCGAAGTACGAGGCGATGCGCTCACCCAACAGATCTTGCAGTGCGGGCGCGCCGCCTTTGTAGGGCACATGCACCATGTCAACGCCCGCCCGCTGGTTGAACAGCTCGCCCGCCAGGTGCGAGGCCGACCCCGCACCGGTGGAGGCAAAGTCCACGCTGCCGGGCTTCTTCTTGGAAAGCTGCACAAACTCTGCGAGCGTTTTCACGCCCAGGCCCTTGTGCACCACCAGTACGTTGGGAAAGTACACGCCGCCCGAGATGGGTGCCAGATCCTTGAACGGGTCGTAGCTCAACTTCATCAGGTGCGGTGCGATGGTCAGCGGGCCGACCGATCCAAACAGCAGCACCGAGCCGTCCGGCGTGGCATTGGCCACGAACTGGTGGGCGATGTTGCCGCCCGCGCCGCCTTTGTTGTCCACCACCACCGTCTGGCCGATATTCTCGGAGAGCTTCTTTGCGATCAGGCGCGCAGCCGCGTCGGCGGCACCACCGGCCGCGAAGCCCACCACCAGCGTGACGGGCTTCTTGGGTGGAAATTCCTGGGCCTGGGCGGCACCGCCCAGCACCAGCGCAGCGGTGGCAAGCGCGGTGGCGCGCAGCAATTGTCGTTTGTTCATCGAGGGTCTCCTTCGGGTGAATGGTTGTTATGAGAATTCAGTCGGCACCCAGGCCGATGGGGTTGGGCTGGCGCTTTTCCACCGCATGGCGCAACAGCGATGCCGTGCGGAAAATGCCGTGCCCGAACTTGCCGTAGGGCATGGTGGCAAACAGCGCCATCACCGCGCCCAGGTGCAGGCACAGCAGCAGCGCCAGGGCGGGGGTGCCACGGCCGACCCACAATGCCAGACCGCTGGTGGCGGTGAGGAACAGCAGGGCGATGAAGCCGCGGTCCATGGGCTTTTGTGCGGCGTCGCCGTGCAGCGGGTGGCGGCGCAGGTTCAGCCGCCACAGGCCCGCCGTGCCCAGCGCCAGGCTCACGCCGCCGGCCACGCCCAGCAGCTTGGGCAGGCTGGGTAGCTCGTAGGGCGCGGGCTGGCCCAGCAGGTAGTGGTAGAGCGTGGCCACGCTGGTGGCCGCAAAACACAGCATGAAGCCGTAGAACGTGAGGTGGTGAAAGCGCCGGCGCGAGAGGGTGTAGGCATCATCCTCGTTATGGCAGCCGTCGCCATGGCCCCCATCCAGGTATTTGAGCCGCAGCACCGCATCCGTGGCCTCGGCAGCGGCGGGCGAGGACAGCGGCGCGCCGCTGGTGGCGGGCGTGATATCGCGCCAGAAGCGGCGCACGCCCATGCCCAGCGCAAACACCACGAACAGGAACACCGGGGCGAACAGGCCCACCAGCAGGTTGTGCGGGAAGATGCCGTAGAAGTTGCCGCCCGGCGCGCTCCATAACGTGCCTTTCAATGCCACGGCCAAGGCCAGGAACAGCGCAAGGCCCGCAGCCAGCGCCAGTGACAGCGTGAGCCCCTGGCGCTGGTACAGCTGGCCCAGCGCGGGAGGCCAGGCGTAGTCCACATAGGTCTGGCCGCGTACCTGCGCCATGGCCTGCGGCACGTTCACGGCAAATTCATGCGGCGGCGCGTACTGGCAGGCGTGCAGGCAGGCACCGCAGTTGTGGCACAGGTTGGCCAGAAAGTGGATGTCGGCCTTGCCAAACTCCAGCCGCCGCGTCATGGCCGGGAACACGGCGCAAAAGCCTTCGCAGTAGCGGCAGGCGTTGCAGATCTGCAGCTGGCGGGCCACCTCGGTTTCGGCACCGGTGAGGGGCGCAATGGGCACCACGTTGCCGTTCGCCAGCGCCCGGGCGTCGCGCGTCAGGGCTTCAAGCGACTGCATGGTTTGCTCCTTGTTTTGTAGCTATTGGCGCTTTCTGCATAAGCGCTGGAGGCCGTTTTGATGCCAAAGCGGCTTGGGTGCCGGCGATCCGGCCAAACGCCGTGCCGATGCTCATGCCCACGCCCGCCGTGTAGCCCTTGCCCAGCACATTGCCGGCCATCATTTCGCCCGCCACGAACAGGTTGTCGCTGGGCTGGTTGTTAAAGCGCACGGCGGCCGTGTCGTCGGTGTGCAGGCCCAGGTAGGTGAAGGTCACGCCGGGCTTGAGGGCGTAGCCGTAGTAAGGGCCCGTGTCGATGGGCCGCGCCCAGTGTGTCTTGGCCGGTGTGATGCCTTCGGTGTGGCAGTCGTCCATGGCCGTGTGGTCGAAGGTGCCCACGCGGCAGGCGGCGTTGTAGGCATCGAGCGTGCGCATGAAAGTATCCACATCGAGGCCGAGTTTTTGCGCCAGCTCGGGCAGGCTGCCGGCCTTGACGCCCGGAAACACTGGCGGCATGAAGCGGCCAATGGCCTTGCTGTCGATGATCGAATAGCCGATCTGCCCGGGCTGCTGCGCCACCAGGCGCCCCCAGATGGCGTAGCGTTTGGGCCAGAAGTCTTCGCCCTCGTCATAAAAGCGCTCGCCCTCGCGGTTGACCACCACGCCCAGCGACACGCAGTCGATGCGTGTGCAGATGCCGCCGTCGTACAGCGGCGCGCGCGCGTCGATGGCCACCATGTGCGCCTGCGTGGGGTCGCCAATGCGATCGGCGCCGTGGTCTTCAAGCAGATGCCGCAGCAGCACGCCCTTGTTGTACGCCGTGCCACGGATCAGGAAGTTGTCCGACGGCCACTCGCCGCGCTCGTTTTGGCCCCAGGCCTCGCGCAGCCACTCGCGGTTGGATTCAAAACCACCGGCGGCCAGCACACAGGCCTTGGCGGTGATGCGCTCTGGCTTGCCGTTCACGGTGCAATGCGCGGCAACGAAGCGGCCGTTGTCGATCTCGATACGGTCCACCGGCGATTCGTAGCGCACCTCAACACCCAGCGCTTCGGCGCTGCGGAAATACGCATTCACCAGCGCCTTGCCGCCGCCCATGAAAAAGGCGTTGGTGCGG
>NZ_CP075184.1:4355000-4602500 GCF_020510705.1 Acidovorax radicis | reverse complement strand
GATTCCGAAAGTAGTGGCGAGCGAAATCGGAAGAGCCTTCTAGTGATAGCACGACTGTTAGCAAAACGGAATGGAAAGTCCGGCCATAGCAGGTGATAGCCCTGTATGCGAAAACAGACGTGTGGTACTAAGCTAGAGAAAAGTAGGGCGGGACACGAGAAATCCTGTCTGAATATGGGGGGACCATCCTCCAAGGCTAAATACTCGTAATCGACCGATAGTGAACCAGTACCGTGAGGGAAAGGCGAAAAGAACCCCGGGAGGGGAGTGAAATAGATCCTGAAACCGCATGCTTACAAAAAGTAGGAGCCCTTAGGGGTGACTGCGTACCTTTTGTATAATGGGTCAGCGACTTACATTCAGTGGCAAGGTTAACCGAATAGGGAAGCCGTAGAGAAATCGAGTCCGAATAGGGCGAATCAGTCGCTGGGTGTAGACCCGAAACCAAGTGATCTATCCATGGCCAGGATGAAGGTGCCGTAACAGGTACTGGAGGTCCGAACCCACTAGTGTTGCAAAACTAGGGGATGAGCTGTGGATAGGGGTGAAAGGCTAAACAAACTTGGAAATAGCTGGTTCTCTCCGAAAACTATTTAGGTAGTGCCTCAAGTATTACCTGCGGGGGTAGAGCACTGTTTAGGCTAGGGGGTCATGGCGACTTACCAAACCTATGCAAACTCCGAATACCGCAGAGTACAGCTTGGGAGACAGAGCACCGGGTGCTAACGTCCGGACTCAAGAGGGAAACAACCCAGACCGCCAGCTAAGGTCCCTAAAATTGGCTAAGTGGGAAACGAAGTGGGAAGGCTAAAACAGTCAGGATGTTGGCTTAGAAGCAGCCATCATTTAAAGAAAGCGTAATAGCTCACTGATCGAGTCGTCCTGCGCGGAAGATGTAACGGGGCTAAGCCAGTTACCGAAGCTGCGGATGTGCAATTTATTGCACGTGGTAGGAGAGCGTTCTGTAGGCCTGTGAAGGTGTCTGGTAACGGATGCTGGAGGTATCAGAAGTGCGAATGCTGACATGAGTAGCGTTAAAGGGGGTGAAAAGCCCCCTCGCCGTAAGCGCAAGGTTTTCTACGCAACGTTCATCGGCGTAGAGTGAGTCGGCCCCTAAGGCGAGGCAGAGATGCGTAGCTGATGGGAAACAGGTCAATATTCCTGTACCGATCAATAGTGCGATGTGGGGACGGAGAAGGTTAGCTCAGCCAACTGTTGGATATGTTGGTTCAAGCCTGTAGTCGTGCCTGGTAGGCAAATCCGCCGGGCTTAGATGAGGGGTGATAACGAGTCTGCTTGCAGACGAAGTGAGTGATACCCTGCTTCCAGGAAAAGCCACTAAGCTTCAGCTATTGACGACCGTACCGCAAACCGACACTGGTGCGCGAGATGAGTATTCTAAGGCGCTTGAGAGAACTCAGGAGAAGGAACTCGGCAAATTGATACCGTAACTTCGGGAGAAGGTATGCCCCAAGTAGGTGAACCTGTACAAGGCGAGCCCAACGGGGTTGCAAAAAATCGGTGGCTGCGACTGTTTAATAAAAACACAGCACTCTGCAAACACGAAAGTGGACGTATAGGGTGTGACGCCTGCCCGGTGCTGGAAGATTAAATGATGGGGTGCAAGCTCTTGATTGAAGTCCCAGTAAACGGCGGCCGTAACTATAACGGTCCTAAGGTAGCGAAATTCCTTGTCGGGTAAGTTCCGACCTGCACGAATGGCGTAACGATGGCCACACTGTCTCCTCCTGAGACTCAGCGAAGTTGAAATGTTTGTGATGATGCAATCTCCCCGCGGAAAGACGGAAAGACCCCATGAACCTTTACTGTAGCTTTGTATTGGACTTTGAACAGATCTGTGTAGGATAGGTGGGAGGCTTTGAAGCAGGGTCGCTAGATCTTGTGGAGCCAACGTTGAAATACCACCCTGGTGTGTTTGAGGTTCTAACCTAGGTCCATTATCTGGATCGGGGACAGTGCATGGTAGGCAGTTTGACTGGGGCGGTCTCCTCCCAAAGCGTAACGGAGGAGTTCGAAGGTACGCTAGTTACGGTCGGACATCGTGACGATAGTGCAATGGCATAAGCGTGCTTAACTGCGAGACTGACAAGTCGAGCAGATGCGAAAGCAGGACATAGTGATCCGGTGGTTCTGTATGGAAGGGCCATCGCTCAACGGATAAAAGGTACTCTGGGGATAACAGGCTGATACCGCCCAAGAGTTCATATCGACGGCGGTGTTTGGCACCTCGATGTCGGCTCATCTCATCCTGGGGCTGTAGCCGGTCCCAAGGGTATGGCTGTTCGCCATTTAAAGAGGTACGTGAGCTGGGTTTAAAACGTCGTGAGACAGTTTGGTCCCTATCTTCCGTGGGCGCTGCAGATTTGAGGAAGCCTGCTCCTAGTACGAGAGGACCGGAGTGGACACACCTCTGGTGTATCGGTTGTCACGCCAGTGGCATTGCCGAGTAGCTAAGTGTGGAAGAGATAACCGCTGAAAGCATCTAAGCGGGAAACTCGTTTCAAGATGAGATCTGCCGGGGCCTTGAGCCCCCTAAAGAGTCGTTCAAGACCAGGACGTTGATAGGTCAGGTGTGGAAGCGCAGTAATGCGTTAAGCTAACTGATACTAATTGCTCGTGCGGCTTGACCCTATAACTTTGATAGTCGTTCTCTCCAACAGGTGAGACGCTCAAAGATTGTTATGCCAAGTTGACGCAGTCAAAAGACATAAAAATCTGATTCCAAACTCTATGAATTCGTTGGCCTGCTCTCAGAGCAGTTCGACACCAAGTTATGCCTGATGACCATAGCAAGTTGGTACCACTCCTTCCCATCCCGAACAGGACAGTGAAACGACTTTGCGCCGATGATAGTGCGGGTTCCCGTGTGAAAGTAGGTCATCGTCAGGCTCTTATAGCCCCAATACCCCTCAGTCTCCAAAGGACTGGGGGGTTTTGCGTTTGGGGAACAGCATTTTAGGATCAGCACTTGACCCACACTGAGTAAGAGCGTGCTCATGCCAAGCTAATCGCTCAACCAGGCGCAGGTGACAGTGCCTCCCGGCTGACAGTAAATCTACAGGTACGCCAAACGCGACGGATCCTCTGCTGAAAACCTTCGTGCGTCAGCCCAGATGACGCCTCAAGGTGAATCTAAAGCACCTTGCGGCCTTGCGTAAAGACCAGCAGTTCCCCCGGGGCCAAGGCAGTCCATTTTTCATTCGTTGTGAGTGGGCTGGTGGCGACGATGGCGACCTCGTCGGTGGGATTCGTTTCTTTTGAAAAATCCAGTCGTAAGTCCTCATCGCTGAGTTGTGCGTGCCCAAATGGGTACCGTCGCTCGATGTAGTGCAGATGGGTCGAGGCGTGAGCCCACAAGGCCTGACCATTTGAAAGCAGAAAATTGAAGGTGCCCGCAGACGACAAACGCGCTGCGAGTTCCTTGAGCGTCAGGGTCAGCTCGGAGATGGACGGCACACAGGCATGGGATTTGGCCAGTTCCTGCATGAACCAGCAAAACGCGTGCTCGCTGTCGGTGTCCCCGACAGGGCGAAAGTGTCCGTGCAGCCGGGGGCGAAAATCCTTCAAATCCCCGTTGTGCGCAAAAACCCAATAGCGCCCCCACAATTCACGCACGAAGGGGTGGCAGTTTTGAAGATTGACGGAGCCTTGTGTCGCCTTGCGGATGTGCGCAATGACGTTCTGGCTTTTGATTGGGTAGCGTCGAATGAGCTCAGCCACCGGAGAGTCCGCAGCTGCCAGGTGGTCGACAAAGTGCCTGAGCCCCTTATCCTCAAAAAAGGCGATCCCCCAACCGTCACTGTGGCTGTCGGTTCTTCCGCCGCGTTGCGCAAAACCAGAAAAGCTGAAGACCACATCGGTGGGGACGTTGCAGTTCATACCGAGCAGTTGGCACATGACTTGGATTGCCTTTCAAAGGATTTGAATATTGCAGCGCTTGCCACCGTTGTGGCAAGCCCCCGTCCGTGATCTGTGAGCTGGCGGTCGATGACGCGGAAAGGGGGGCAACGTGTCGAGGGCGCAACAAACATGACACGCATGTGCCCTCAAAGGCCATTGCACCTTGATCAATACGGACTAGCTGGCTGGCTATAGCGTCAGGGGGCGGATTTGACCTCGCGCAGTTGCAAGGCCGCAACCAGAGCCAGGCAACACAGCAGCATCAGCATCAGAAAAGTTTCTCCAAATGCGGCAACGCGGGCGGGGTTGCTGGCCCCCGGGACGAGTGATACGCCGTGGGCCACCAGGCGCCACTCCAGCACGATGCCGCAGAGGCTCACGCCGGCAGCGCCGCCCAGCATGCGCAGGAAGCCGATGGTGCTGGAACCTTGGGAAATCAGGGATTTCTCGAGTGGGCGCATGGCGCCGAGATTCAGCGACGGGAGGATGAACCCCAGGCCGATTCGCCCCAAGATGGCGAAGGCAACCAGGATCCACAGCGAAGCCCCCAGGCTGACGAAAACCATCAGGCCAAATGACAAAGCCAACAGGGCCAAGCCGACGCTGACAAGCAAGTGGGCGGGTTGGCGGTCTGCGAGCCGGCCCACCAAGGCGATGGTGGCCGCGAGAACCAGCCCGGCGGGCAGCATGAGCGTGCCAACCATCGACGCGGACAACTCCAGGCCCAACTGCATGAAAACCGGCAACAGGTAGGTGGAGCCAAACAAAGCGGTGCCGTAGATAAACGCCACCACGCTTCCCATCGCGAACTGCTTGTATTGGAACAGGCGAAGGTCCATCAGCGGCTTGCGGTCCTGGTGGATCAGTCTGTATTGCCACGCAATAAAACATGCCACGGCAGCGACAGCCCCCAGCAAAAGTGCCTCAGCCTCGCCGGCCGAGCCCCCGTGCAGAGACACCAGACCGTTGAGCAGGCACAGCGTCCCCATGGTGCCCAGCACCAAGCCCCGCCAGTCAAGCGCATCGCCTTGCCGGTCTGCTTTCACACCACCCGGTGCCGTCACGGGAATGAACTTGTAGGCCAGCCAAAGCGACACAAGGCACAGCGGCACGACCATAAAAAAAATCGAGCGCCAGCCGAACCAGTCCACCAGCAGACCGCCAATGCTGGGCCCGATGGCTGGCGCAAGCACCACGCCCATGCCAAAGACCCCGCTGGCGCGGCCCTGTTCATGGGGTTTGAATGCGTGAAGGATGATGACCGCAGGAATGGGTTGCACCACGCCTGCCGCAAGCCCTTCGGCGACCCGAGCCGCCAGCACGAGCCCAAAATCCTGCGCCAGTCCGCCGCCCACGCCGCCAAGCAATAGCAGCAACATGGCACCTGCATAGGTGGCGCGGTATCCGTACCGCGCCAACAACCATGGCGTGGTGAGCATCGAAACGGTGGTGGCCACCATGAAACCCGAGCTGACCCACTGCGCGCGCTCCTGCCCCAGTGTGAAGTAGTGGCTCATGTCCGGAATCGCCACGTTCACGATGGTCGACGACATGATCGACGCCATGGTTCCCACCATGACCGACAACAGCACGAGCCAGCGGTAACGCTCGCCGTACCTCTCGCGCAACAAGGACAACGACCCCGAGGATGCTTTCATGGATGGCTCAACGCGGGCGCTTCAACTGAAAAACAGGAGGGAGAGGACGGCAGAGGAACGGCTTGATCAGGCAGTGCGGTCCAGCCACAGCTTGCCGCCGGTGGCCCAGTTCTCGCGCTTGATGTCGATGATCAGGATATCCACCGACTCGGGCGAACCTCCCAGGATCTCGACGCTCACGCGGGTGATCTCTTCCACGAGCTTCTTCTTTTGCTCGATGGTGCGGCCTTCCATCATTTCGATGTGGTACGTGGGCATATCCGGGTCCTTTGGAGGTTGGCGAAAAACAGGTCGCCATCATATCGACGCACCGGGCCCGCCAGCTGGGCCCACCGTTGGTTCTGATGGCCCGACCGGCGCCACAGGCGATGCCGCAGCGCACTCCGGGCACAGGCAGGCGAGGTTGCGTTGATCGGCGGGAATGGGGGCCAGCGCCTCGGGTGCTATGGGCGCGGTCATGCACCAGCAGCCCTGCGCGGCCCCCCCGGCTTCGACGGCGCACCGATTGCTGCGGCCGCAGAGCGGGCAGCGTGTCGGGTCAATCGTCAGCGAAGAGGTGAGGGACATGGTGGTAATGGATCGCTGCGACAAAACCGTTGTGGGGCAATCAACCACAGGCTGCGGTGAGCATGGTGATGCGGCCAGTGTAGGGCGCACCAACGTCTCTTGCATCTTTAAGCAAAATTGGCCTCTAGCGCTTGATGGTATTGCGCTGGCAGCTATCAATTATGTAGTTGAACCAGCGTCAGGACAGCAGGGAGTCAAGATGTAAGGCCATCAGCCGCAGTGGGCTTTGCGCGCTGGCATTTGAATGGATGCGGAACACGGCCACGGCCTGTACCAGTTGTGTGGCTTGTGATTCCAGCGACCCGGTGGCGGCTGCGGCTTCTTCCACGAGTGCGGCATTTTGCTGGGTGACCTGGTCCATTTGGGAGATGGCCAGATTCACCTGCTCCAGGCCACGGGTCTGCTCTTGGCTCGCAGCGCTGATTTCGCCCACGATGTCTGTCACGCGGCGCACACCGGCCGCCACGTCGCTGATCACGGTGCCAGCTTCCTCCACCAGGCGGTTGCCTGCGTCCACCTGCTTGACCGACTCATCGATCAGGCCCTTGATCTCCTTGGCGGCCGAGGCGCTGCGCTGGGCCAGCGTGCGCACCTCGCTGGCCACCACGGCAAAACCACGGCCTTGTTCGCCCGCACGGGCGGCTTCGACTGCAGCATTCAGCGCCAGGATGTTGGTCTGGAAGGCGATGCCATCGATCACGCCGATGATGTCCACGATCTTGCGCGATGCGATGCGATGCGATGCGATGTGAATGTCACCCATGGTGGTCACCACGTCGCCAACGACCTTGCCGCCGCGCACCGCCATGTCGGATGCGGATTGGGCCAGCTGGTTGGCCTGGCTCGCGTTGTCGGCGTTCTGGCGCACGGTGGAGGTCATTTGCTCCATCGACGCCGCTGTCTGCTGCAACGCGCTGGCTTGTTCTTCGGTGCGGCTGGACAGGTCCAGGTTGCCGCTGGCGATCTCGCTGGATGCCAGTGCGATGCTCTCGGCACCATGGCGGACCTGGCCGACGGTGTCGCGCAACCGCGCGCCCATGGCGTCCAGCGCCCGCAGCAGCTGGACGGTTTCGTCTTGTGCGTTGCTGCCAACGTGCATGGTCAGGTCGCCGCCGGCCACCGTTTCTGCCACGCTCACGGCGCGGTGCAATGGGCGGGTGATGCTGCGGGTGATGACCACGGCCAGCGCAATGGCCGCCACGATGGCGGCCAATCCCAGGGCCAGCAACTGTGCGCTGCCCCGTTCATAACCGCTGCGGATGGTGGCCGCCGCCGTGTTGATGCTGGCGCGCTGCTGGTCCAGCAGCGCCTGCAGGCTGTCCAGATAGCGAGCCCCTGCGGGCTGGAAATCGGTGCTGAAGAGGCGCTCGGCCTCGGCCGCCTGGTCGGCCGCCTTGGCTTTGCTGACGGCGTCACGGGCAGCGATGTACTGCTGGCGGGCCTGCGACAGCGTGGCAAACAACGCTTTTTCCTCGGCGGTCTCCAGCAGGCTTTCCAGCTGCTTTTGTTGATCGGTGGATTGGCGCGATGCCTCGGTGTTTTCTGCGGCGAAGAACGTCGCCAGCGAAGGATCGGCGCTTTTGGCCACTGCAGTCGTGCGGCGCACGCTGGTGTGAATGGTGCGGTACCAGTCGGACACGAGGCGTTCCTTGGCCAGCGGCTTGGCCATCATGGCTTCGGTCTCGTCGGCCACCCCTTGCAATCGCCACGCGCCCACGGCGAGCATCGTGATGATGAAAAGAATCAGAACAGCAAACGCCAAGCCCAGCCGTTTTCCTATGGAAATATTTTGAATCATGGTGAGGTGGATCAGGGTAAACCCTTATTCGAACAGGCGATTGTCTCTCCATGGCTCAAAAAAGCTACAAAACCTTACAAAACCCAGTCGCATTCACTCCACCCGCCCACCCCCTTGGTTTCTTGTGCATTGCTCGCCAGCACAGCGCAAAGTTTGCTCACAAAAATGAAAAAAGACACAGAACAGCGTTTCCGCGTTTCTGTGTCTTTCAGCCCACATGCGCGCCAGACGGGCGCTTTAGCAGGTTGCTCAGTGGCTCGCCGCCTTCACCTTCAACCGCCACGCGTGCAACAGCGGCTCCGTGTAGCCGCTGGGCTGCTCAAGGCCCTTGAAAACGAGGTCGCAGGCGGCCTTGTAAGCCATGCTCGTGTCGAAGTGCCCGGCCATGGGCTGGTACAGCGGGTCGCCCGCGTTTTGGCCGTCCACCACGGCGGCCATGCGCTCGAAGGTCTCCTTCACCTGGGCATGCGTCACCACGCCGTGCAGCAGCCAGTTGGCCATGTGCTGGCTGCTGATGCGCAGCGTGGCGCGGTCTTCCATCAGGCCCACGTTGTGGATGTCGGGCACCTTGGAGCAGCCCACGCCCTGGTCCACCCAGCGCACCACGTAGCCCAGGATGCCCTGGGCGTTGTTGTCCAGCTCCTGCTGCTTCTCGGCGTCGCTCCAGTTCGGGTTGGCGGCCACGGGCACGGTGAGCAGGCCGGTCAGCAGGTTGTCGCGCTCGGCGTTCACATCGGTCTTTTCCAGCTCGATCTGGATGTCGCTCACCAACACCTGGTGGTAGTGCAGCGCGTGCAGCGTAGCGCCCGTGGGGCTGGGCACCCAGGCGGTGTTGGCGCCGGCCTTGGGGTGGGCGATCTTCTGCTTGAGCATTTCTGCCATCAGGTCGGGCATGGCCCACATGCCCTTGCCGATCTGCGCCTTGCCGCGCAGGCCACAGGAGAGGCCCACCAGCACGTTGTTCTTCTCGTACGACTGGATCCAGGCGCTGGTCTTCATGTCGCCCTTGCGCACCATGGGGCTGGCGTGCATGGCGGTGTGCATTTCGTCGCCCGTGCGGTCCAGGAAGCCGGTGTTGATGAATGCCACGCGGCTCGATGCTGCAGCGATGCAGGCCTTGAGGTTGACGGACGTGCGGCGCTCTTCGTCCATGATGCCCAGCTTGACGGTGCTGTCGGGCAAGCCCAGCAGCTTCTCGACACGGCCGAACAGCTCGGCGGCAAAACCCACTTCGGTGGGGCCGTGCATCTTGGGCTTGACGATGTAGACGCTGCCCTTGCGGCTGTTACGGATTCCATTGGCGCCATGACCTTGTAGGTCGTGCAATGCGATGGCGGTGGTCACTACTGCGTCCATGATGCCTTCGGGGATCTCGCGCACCGCACCCTGCGCGTCGGTCCACAGGATGGCCGGGTTGGTCATCAGATGGCCCACATTGCGCAGGAACATCAGCGAGCGGCCATGCAGGCGCACTTCGCCACCTGTGGCGCTGGTGTAAATGCGGTCAGGGTTCAGGCCGCGCGTGAAGGTCTTGCCGCCCTTGGCGACCTGCTCGGTCAGCGTGGCCTGGATGATGCCCAGCCAGTTGCTGTAGCCCAGCACCTTGTCTTCAGCGTCCACGGCGGCCACGGAGTCTTCCAGGTCCAGGATGGTGGACAGGGCTGCTTCCAGCACCAGGTCGCTCACGCCCGCCGCGTCCGATTGGCCGATGGGCGTGCTGCGGTCGATCTGGATGTCCAGGTGCAGGCCGTTGTGCTGCAGCAGCACCGATGAAGGCGCGGCGGCATTGCCTTGGTAGCCCTTGAACTGCGAGGCGTCTTTCAAGCCCGTGGTGCTTCCGTTGGCAAGCGACACGACCAACTGGCCGCCTTCCACTTTGTAGCCAGTCGAATCCTTGTGCGAGCCCGAGGCCAGGGGCGCCGTGTCATCCAGCACCTGGCGTGCAAACGCAATCACCTTGGCACCGCGCACGGGGTTGTAGCCCTTGCCCTTTTCAGCGCCATCGGTCTCGGGGATCGCATCCGTGCCATACAGCGCGTCATACAGGCTGCCCCAGCGGGCATTGGCTGCGTTCAGTGCATAGCGCGCGTTCAGGATGGGCACCACCAGTTGCGGGCCGGCCTGCGTGGCCAGCTCGTCGTCCACGTTGGTGGTGGTGGCCTTCACGTCGGCAGGCTGGGGCACCAGGTAGCCGATCTTTTCTAGAAAGCTGCGGTAGGCCACCATGTCCTTGATCGGGCCGGGGTTGGCCTTGTGCCAGGTGTCCAGCTCGGTCTGCAGGCGGTCGCGCTCAGCCAGCAGGGCGATGTTGCGCGGGGCCAGGTCGGCCACGATGGCGTCAAAGCCCTTCCAGAAGGCGGCGGCATCGACACCCGTGCCGGGCAGCACCTTGTCTTCGACAAAGCGGTACAGGGAGGTGGCTACTTGCAGGCCGTGGACTTTGGTGCGATCGGTCATGGGGAGCCTCGGGTTTGGGATGCGATGGATAGATAAAAAAAATCAACGAAACCCCCATTGAGGGGCCTTGGATCAGACTGTATTGCAAATATTTGCCCACATAAAGACGCTCAAAAGTTCAAAACCAGTGACTTTTATGCAAAACTGAACAAGTTGCGCCCCTGTCTCAAGCGATGCATGGGTGGCCGCCGACGGGGATGGTTGGGCACTATCGCGCTGATGATTGCTATAAAAAAGGTAGCTTTTGGCGCTTGCCCATAAAGCGCTAGACCCTGTTTTGGCTTGTATTCGGCGATGGATGGCCCTGCCAAAGCGCTGCCTGCCGGTCCCCGAACCTGTTCCTTCTTTCCGCACCCATGGACAAACTCAAGGCCTTTGAATCCTTCGTCTCCGTCGCCACGCGGGGTAGTCTCACCGCAGCCGCCAAGGCCGAGGGGGTAGCGCCCGCCATCATGGGCCGACGGCTCGATGCGCTGGAGGAGCACTTGGGCGTGAAGCTGCTGGTGCGCACCACGCGGCGCATCAGCCTCACGCACGAGGGCAGCGCCTTTCTGGAAGACTGCCAGCGCTTGTTGTCGGACGTGGCCAATGCCGAAGCCAGTGTGTCCGAAGGCGGCGTCAAGGCCACCGGCCATTTGCGCATCACCGCACCCGCAGGGTTTGGCCGGCGCCACGTGGCCCCGCTGGTGCCGCGTTTTCGCACCGATCACCCCGACGTGACGATTTCGCTGAACCTGAGCGACCGGGTGGTGGACCTGGCGGGCGAGGGTTATGACTGCGCCGTGCGCGTGGGGGATCTGCCCGACTCGTCGCTGGTGAGCGTGCGCATTGCCGATAACCGGCGCTTGTGCGTGGCCACGCCCGCCTACCTGCAGCGCCACGGCACGCCGCGCCACCCCAGCGAGCTGTCGGGGCACGACTGCCTGACGTTGTCGAGCGAGGCCTCGCAAACGCGCGGCTGGGCGTTTCGCATGCCGGTGGGCCGCGCCGCCGACACCGCCGACGCGGACGGCGCCACCGCCACCACAGACGCCACCGAGGTCGTGCACCTCAAGCCCGGCGGGCCGCTCGACTGCTCGGACGGGCAGGTGCTGCACGACTGGTGCCTGGCCGGTTATGGCATTGCCTGGCGCAGCACCTGGGAGGTCGAGGCCGAAGTGGCTGCGGGGCGCCTGGTGGCGGTGCTGGAAGAATTTGCTGCGCCGCCCAACGGCATCTATATGGTGTTTCCGCAGCGCAAACACATGCCGCTGCGTGTGCGGCTGTGGATCGACTACCTCAAGCACCAATACGCACAGCCCGCGTTTTGGCGGGGCGGGCTTTAGGTCCTGCGCCCGAGCCGCCGTTGGCCACCTTGCCCTGAGGACGGCGCGGCCCCGGGGGCTGGCAGAGTCAAAGCTCAAAGCGCCCGCGGCGGGCACGCGGGCGTTGGCATCACCTGCCCGCCGTGCCCAGGCGGCCGCGCCGTGGCAGACTGCAGGCCATGTCCAAGCCCGCGCTGCTGGTCGCCGATGACCATCCTCTGTTTCGTACCGCTGTGCTGCATGTGCTGCACGAGCGGCTGCCGCAGTTCAGCACCCTGGAGGCAGCCAGCGCCGCCACCCTGGGCAGCATGCTGCAGCAGCACCCCGAAATCGAGCTGGTGCTGCTGGATCTGAGCATGCCCGGTGCGCGCGGCTTTTCGGCGCTGCTGCACGTGCGCGGCGAATACCCCGAGGTGCCGGTGGTGGTGATCTCATCCAACGATCACCCCCGGGTGATCCGCCGAGCGCAGCAGTTTGGTGCCGCCGGTTTTATCCCCAAGTCGGCGCCTGCCGAAGCCATGGGCGAGGCCATCGCCACGGTGCTGGAGGGCGGCAGCTGGTTTGCGCCCATGGCGGCCGAGCGATCCGAGGCCGATGCCGAGTTGGCTGCGCGCCTGGCCCAGCTCACACCACAGCAATTTCGGGTGCTGCTGTGCCTGGCCGATGGGTTGCTGAATAAGCAGATCGCCGCAGAGCTGGGGCTGGCCGAGAACACCGTGAAGGTGCATGTCACCGCCATCCTCAAGAAACTCGCGTGCTACAGCCGCACGCAGGCGGCGGTGTTGGTCAAGAGCCTGGAGCCTGAGAGCGGGCCCTGATATTCAGGGTGTTAATGAATTTATAGCCAACATTGGCTCTAGCGCTTTATGGATAAGCGCTGGCAGCTATCAATTTAATAGTTCGTCGCGCAAAGCTCACTCTGGCTCCGGCGCGCTTTCGCGTAGGCGCAGCAGGGTTTGGCTCATCAACGCCCGCAACGCAGGCGCCCGCACCGGTTTGGCCAGGAAACCCCAGCCCCGTTCAGCCGCCTGGCGGCGCAGCGTGGCATCGCGCTCGGCGGTGACCAGGATCACGGCGGGCGTTTGCCCCCAGCGCTCGCACAGCGCGGCATACACGTCGGGGCCGTAGTGGCCGGGGCCCAGGTGCACGTCCAGCAGCACCAGCTGCGGCGCCTGGCCGGGCTGCGCATGGGCCAGGGCCTCGGGGGCACCCGCAGCCAGCGGCACGGCGCAGCCCCAGCGTTGCAACAGGGCCTGGGTGGCCGCGCAGGTCGGGCCGTCGTCTTCGACCACCCAGGCGCTGCTGCCATGCAGAGGGGCGTCGTCGGGCTGGTTGGCGGTGCTCGGCGGCGGGGCGATGCGTTGCGCTGCGGCCGCGTCGCCCAGCGGCACCCGCACCCAGAACACGCTGCCCCGGCCCAGCTGCGAGCGCAGGCCAATGTCGTGGCCCAGCAGGCGACCGAGCCGCTCGACGATGGCCAGGCCCAGGCCCGCGCCACGGTCGCCGTCGCCCCCTTCGTCAAGGCGGCGAAACTCTTCAAAAATCTCGCGCTGCAGTGCCTCTGGAATGCCAGGGCCCTGGTCGTGGACCTCGATGCGCACGTGGTCGCCGTCGCGACGGCAGCCCACCACGATGCGACCACGCCGGCTGTAGCGGATCGCGTTGGAGACAAAGTTCTGCACGATACGGCGCAGCAGGTTTTCGTCGGTGTGCACCACGCAGTGGGTGTCCACGCACGACAGCGCCAGCCCCCGGCTCTCGGCCAGCACGCCAAAGTTATGGGCCAGCACCTGCAGCACCGGGCCCAGCGCCACGTCGCGGATGCGCACCTCCAACTGGCCCGATTCCATGCGTGCAATGTCCAGCAGACTGCCCAGAATGGCGTCCTGCGCGGCCAGTGCGCCATCGATGCTGTCGGCTGCGCGGCGCCCGGCTTCGTCGTGCAGGTGTCCGCGCAACAGCGAGGTGAACATGCGCGCTGCGTTCAGCGGCTGCAGCAGGTCGTGCACGGCGGCGGCCACGAAGCGGGTCTTGTAGCGGTTGGCCTGCTCGGCCTCGCGCCGGGCCGCGTCCAGGTCGCGGGTACGGTCGGCCACACGCTGCTCCAGCGCGTCGGCCAGAGAGCGCAGCTCGCGTGCTGCGTTTTTGTAGCTGGTGATGTCGGCATAACTGGTGACAAAACCGCCATCGGGCAGCGGGTTGCCGCGAATCTCCAGCACCGTGCCATCGTCTTTTGCGCTTTCGTGCAGGTGGGGCGTGCCGCTGCGCAGGTGCGACAGGCGCCGGGCAATGGTGTCATCGGCCGGGCCCGGGCCGAGGAGCCCCCGGCGTGCGTTGTGGCGCAGCAGGGCCTCGATGGGCTGGCCCACGCGCATCAGGTCGGCCGGATAGCGAAACAGCTGCACATAGCGTGAGTTCCAGGCCACCAGCTTCAGGTCGGCGTCGATGATGACCACGCCCTGGGGCAGATGCTCCAGGCTGCGCGACAGCCCGGTGTCGGCCTCCTGGGCCGCCTGCACGATGCCGTCCTGCGCGGTGCGTAGCTCTTGTGCGTGTTGCTGCAGCACGGTCTCCAGCTCCTGGCGGCTGCGTTGGCGCAGCGTGGCAAGCCGCTGGCGCTGGCGCACAAAAAGCACCAGCATACTCAGCGCCAGCCAGCCGCCGGCCCCGGCCGCTGCGGCCCAGCGGCTGTCCGACATGCTGTTGCGTGTGCCGTGCAGCAGATGCAGCTGCCACGGCGTGCCCGGCAGCTGCTGCGTTTGCCACAACACGCGGCCCTGCAGGGTCGACAGGCCGGGCGTTTGCAAGCGCACAAGGCGGCCGCCGTTGTCCATGTGGTCCTCCACGCTGTAGTCCAGGGGCCGCAGTGGCTGCTCGGAATACTGCCGCGTGGCACTGAGTTCGCGGCGCTCCGCGTCGTCCAGCGGGTCCAGCAAGCGATAGCGCCAGGCGTCCTGGCTGGCCAGAAACACCACACCATGGGCATCCGATGCGAGCACGATGTCGGGCGTCTGCAGCCACTCGCGCTCCAGCTCCTGCAGCGCAATCTTGATGGCCACCAGCCCCAGCGTCTGGCCGCTGTCGTCGCGAATGGCCTGCGACAGGAAATACCCCGGCTCGCCCGTCGTCACCCCAATGCCATAGAAGCTGCCGCTGCCCTGGGTCAGCGCCTGCTGCACATAGGGCCGAAAGCTGTAGTCCATGCCCACGTTGCTGGTGGCGGTGCGCCAGTTGCTGGCGGCAATGGCGGTGCCGCTGCGGTTGATCAGTGTGAGGGTGGAGGACTGGCTGGCGCCGTTGGCCTGCTCCAGCTTGCGGTTGAGCTGCTCGACCTGCGCGGCGCTCAAGGGGTGGCGCAGGGCATCGCGCAGCTGTTTGTCCAGTGCCAGCACCTCGGGCAGCGTGCGGTAGCGGTCGATGCGCTGGGCCAGCGTCTGCCCGTACAGGGCCAGCTGGCGTTGCACCGTGTCGCTTTCATCGTGCAGCGACCGCTGCCAGGCCCACTGGCCCGCCACGAACATGCTGGCGGCCATGCCGCCCAGCAGTATGAGCACAGTCCAGAATTTGCGGCGGTGGGGTGTCGGCATGGCTAAGCGGTGGGGCGGGGGCGGGGCGGGGCGTTGGGAGCGGGCTCAAAGGACACGTCGGCGGGCGCATGGGGAGTGTGCCGCAACCGGCAGCGACATTGGTGTTTACCCTCGGTTTGCCGGGTGGCTGCCTATGAGCGCGTCACAGACTAATACCAATAGGTTATCGGCACAAAAAGCGTGCAGCGGTACAAACGGCACCCTCGACACACCCCCGAAGGTGCTGTCACCGTGACTTCTGGAGCCCCCTTTTATGCACGTCATTCATGCCGAACCCGCCGACTCCGTACGGCTGCCTTTTTATCGACAACTGTATTTTCAGGTGGTGGTGGCCATTGTTCTGGGCGTGCTGCTCGGTCACTTCGAGCCGGCGTTCGCCACAGAGTTCAAGCCGCTGGGTGACGCGTTCATCAAGTTGGTCAAGATGATCATTGCGCCGGTGATCTTCCTGACCATCGTCACCGGCATTGCGGGCATGACCCACCTGCGCACGGTGGGCCGTGTGTTCGGCAAGGCCATGGCGTACTTCCTGTTCTTCTCCACCCTGGCCCTGATCGTGGGCCTGGTGGTGGCCAACGTGGTGCAGCCCGGTGCGGGCATGAACATCAACCCCGCGGATCTGGACCAAACCGCAGTGAAGTCGTATGTGGCCAAGTCGCACGAGCTCACGCTGGTGGGGTTTGCGATGGACATCATTCCCAAGACGCTGATGAGCCCGTTTGTGGGGGACAACATCTTGCAGGTGCTGTTTGTGGCGGTGTTGTTTGGCACCGCCCTGGCCATGGTCGGTGACCGTGGTGCGCCCGTGCTGAGCTTTCTGGAAGCGCTCACGGCGCCTGTGTTCAAGCTGGTGGGTATCCTCATGAAGGCCGCGCCCTTGGGCGCTTTTGGTGCCATCGCCTTCACCATCGGCAAGTTTGGCCTCGGGTCGCTGGTGAATCTGGCCTGGCTGGTGGGCTCGTTCTACCTCACCTCGGTCCTTTTTGTTGTGGTGATCCTGGGCATCGTGGCTCGCCTGTGTGGCTTCTCGGTGATCAAGCTGATCCGCTACCTCAAGGCCGAGCTGCTGCTGGTGCTGGGTACGTCCTCATCCGAATCGGCCCTGCCTTCGCTGATGGAAAAAATGGAAAAAGCCGGTTGCAGCAAGTCGGTGGTTGGCCTGGTGGTTCCCACAGGCTACTCGTTCAACCTGGACGGCACCAACATCTACATGACGCTGGCTGCCCTGTTCATTGCCCAGGCTACCAACACCCACCTGACACTGAGCCATCAGGTGGCCCTGCTGCTGGTGGCTATGCTCAGCTCCAAGGGCGCAGCCGGTGTGACGGGCGCTGGCTTCATCACCCTGGCCGCCACGCTGGCTGTGGTGCCTGAAGTGCCGGTGGCCGGCATGGCTCTGATCTTGGGCGTGGACCGCTTCATGAGCGAATGCCGTTCGCTCACCAATTTCATCGGCAACGCCGTGGCGACGGTGGTGGTCTCGCGCTGGGAAAACGCGCTGGACCACGACCGCCTGGATGCCGCCTTGAACGGCCATGCACTGCCGGCCCCTCATACCGCCATCGCCGCCGCGCCCGTGGGCGCCGGGGCCCGCGCTGTGGCCTGATCCCGTCTCTGCGACTGCGTTCGCAGCGGTGCGTGTCTTCGGGCACGCACCGTTTTTTTTGGGGAAGGCGGCACCGCGGTATGGACGAGTGTCGCTGAGCCCGTCTCGCCGCATGTGCAGGGTGCAGGGCTGGGGTCGGCTCGTTCAAGCACAATATCTGCCAACCCTGTCTCTGCCAATCCGCGTGTTTCACAGCGGCGCTTCAATGGATACAGGGCATTACAAGGAACGCTCATGACCCTCGAAGCCATCCTGGCCGCCCTGCACGTGGTGGCGATCCTGACCTTTGTGGTCTTTTTGTCCAGCCAGGCCGCGCTGTGCCGCATCGAATGGCTCAACGCCGCCGTGGTCGAGCGCTTGGCCCGGCTCGATGTGATCTATGGCGTGGCGGGGGTGGTGATGATCGGCAGCGGCATAGCGCGTGTCATCTGGGGGGTCAAGGGTGCGTCGTGGTACCTCTCGCAGCCGCTGTTTCACATCAAGATCACTATCGTTCTGGCCATGGTCATCTTGTCCTTCGTTCCATCGCTCGCCTTTCGCCGCTGGCGTCGCGACCTGCTGAGCACGGGAGCCCTGCCCGGTGCGCCAGAGGTCGCCAAGGTGCGCCGCCTCGTGATGACCCAGTCGCACGTATTGCCGGTGGTGGCGGTGATTGCCGTCTTCTGGGCCCGCGGCTGGTAAGCGCTGCCATGGGCGTGCGTTAGCCGGTCAGACTGAACGCTGTCTGGCTCGGCCGATGCGTGTTTTGAAATGAAAAAAGCCCGCCCGGATTGCACCGGCGGGCTTTGGGATAGCAATGCGTGGGTTGAGCGATTACTTGCTCAGGCATTCCTTCATGAAGGCCTTGCGCTCATCGCCCTTTTTACCCTTGGCATCCACGTTACAGGTCTTCATCTTGGTTTGCTGCGTTGCCGGCTTGTCGGCAGACAGGCATTCCTTCATGAAGGCCTTGCGCTCGTCGCCCTTCTTGCCAGTGGCTTCGGCATTGCAGGTCTTCATCTTGCTTTGCTGCGTGGTGGGGGCCTTGGCTGGCGCGGAGGCGGCGGCGGCGGGGGCATCGGCAGCATGTGCCGTGGCCATGGAGAGGGTCAGGCCAATCGCGGTCATCAGGGAAAGCAGTTTCTTCATGTAATGCTCCTGCAAGGTGGGACAGAGCCCCTGGGTGAAGTGCCACCCAAGACGGGCTGTACAGCATAACGCCTGGGACGAGAATCCGGATGACGGCCGACCCGTAGAATCCGCACATGCTCTCCGTCAAACTGGAATTGCTCGCGGCGCTCGCCGGCGAGCTGGAAAAACTGTCTCCCGGCGCCGCTGCGCGCGCCGCTTTTGAATCGCCCAAGGTGGCCGCCCATGGCGACTTTGCGTGCACCGCCGCCATGCAGCTGGCCAAGCCGCTCAAGCTCAACCCGCGTGCGCTGGGTGAGCAGCTCAAGGCGGCGCTGGAGGCCACACCTGCCTTTGCGCGCTGGGTGCAGGCCATCGACATTGCCGGGCCGGGTTTTCTGAACATCCGTCTCCAGCCCGCTGCCAAGCAGGAAGTGGTGCGCGAGGTGCTGGCCGCTGGTGAGCGTTTTGGCCACCAGGCTGGCAATGGCCGGCAGGTGCTGGTCGAATTCGTCTCGGCCAACCCCACGGGCCCCCTGCATGTGGGCCACGGCCGCCAGGCTGCGCTGGGCGATGCCATCTGCAATCTCTTTGCCACCCAGGGCTGGAAGGTGCACCGCGAGTTCTATTACAACGACGCGGGCGTGCAGATCCAGACGCTGACCAACAGCACCCAGCTGCGCGCCAAGGGCTTCAAGCCTGGTGACGAATGCTGGCCCATCGACCCAGAGAACCCTGCGAGCAAGGCGTTCTATAACGGCGACTACATCCAGGACATCGCCAACGACTTCCTCGCCAAAAAGACCGTCAAGGCCGACGACCGCGAGTTCACCGCCAGTGGCGACGTGCAAGACCTCGAATCGATCCGCCAATTTGCCGTGGCCTACCTGCGCAACGAGCAGGACAAGGACCTGCAGGCCTTCAACCTGAAGTTTGACGAGTACTACCTCGAGTCCAGCCTGTACACGAGCGGCCGTGTCGAGGCCACGGTGAACAAGCTCATCGCCAATGGCAAGACCTACGAGCAGGACGGCGCGCTGTGGCTCAAGAGCACCGACTACGGCGACGACAAGGACCGCGTCATGCGCAAGCAGGACGGCACCTACACCTACTTCGTGCCCGACGTGGCCTACCACATCGCCAAGTGGGAGCGTGGCTTTACCAAGGTGGTGAACATCCAGGGCACCGACCACCACGGCACCATCGCCCGTGTGCGCGCCGGCCTGCAGGCGGCCGATGTGGGCATCCCGCAGGGTTACCCCGACTACGTGCTGCACACCATGGTGCGCGTGGTCAAGGGCGGCGAAGAGGTCAAGATCAGCAAGCGCGCGGGCAGCTACGTCACGCTGCGCGACCTGATCGAATGGACCAGCAAGGACGCTGTGCGTTTCTTTTTGCTCAGCCGCAAGCCCGATACCGAGTACACCTTCGACGTGGACCTGGCCGTGGCGCAGAACAACGACAACCCGGTGTATTACGTGCAATACGCGCATGCGCGCATCTGCTCGGTGCTGCGCGCCTGGCAAGAAGCCGGTGGCGGCGATGTGGCGTCGCTCAAGGATGTGGATCTGTCGGCCCTCGAGGGCCCCCAAGCCCAGGCGCTGATGCTGCAACTGGCCAAGTACCCCGAAATGCTCACGGCCGCGGCCGACGGTGAAGCACCGCACGATGTGACTTTCTACCTGCGCGATCTGGCCGCCAGCTACCACAGCTATTACGACGCTGAGCGCATCCTGGTGGACGATGAAATCGTCAAGCGCGCGCGTCTGGCCCTTGTCGCCGCCACGGCGCAGGTATTGCACAATGGTTTGGCCGTGCTGGGAGTTTCAGCCCCAGCCAGAATGTGAGCAATAACTTAGATTATGAAAAAGCAACAGACAGGCGGGACCGTCATCGGCTTCATCGTCGGTGTCATTGTGGGCCTGGGAGCCGCTTTGGCCGTGGCGGTCTACGTGACCAAGGTGCCCGTGCCCTTCCTCAACAAGGGCAATGGCCGGGGTGTCGACATGGATGCCGCGGAATCCCAGAAAAACAAGAACTGGGACCCCAACGCCCCGCTCTATGGCAAAAACCCCGCGCGGCCCGTGACCCCAGCGCCCGCCGCCACGCCCGCCGTGGCTGGTGTGGCGTCGGCGCCCGCGCCTGGTAACGTTGCTGTCGCGCCAGTGGCTCCCAAGCCGGCCGCCAGCAAGCCTGAAGCCGCCAAAGCCGAGAGCAAACCGGGCGCAGACCCGCTGGGCGATCTGGCCGTGGCCAAGGCTGCGGCCAAGGGCAATGTGGACCCGTTTGACTATTTTGTGCAGGCCGGTGCGTTTCGCACCCAGCCCGACGCCGATGCGCAACGCGCCAAGCTGGCGATGCTGGGGTGGGAGGCCCGTGTGAGCGAGCGTGAGCAAAATGGCCGGCCCGTGTTTCGCGTGCGTGTAGGCCCCTTTACCAAGCGTGACGACGCCGAGCAGCTCAAAGACAAACTTGTCACTGCCGGGGTAGAGTCTGCGCTGGTGCGCGTGCAGCGCTAGCGCGCCAGCCAATCAATGGCCCGGTTGCTTCCACCGCGTTGTCAATGCCTGGGCCGGGCGTGTGTTGGTGAGGTCTGAACTTTTTGCGTGGGCATGGCTCACATTCCCCATACTGAACCAGGAGAGTCTTTTTCATGAAACGCCGTGAGTTTTCTTTGTCTACCGCCTCTGCGGTTGCCGCTTCTGCCCTGACGCTGCCCATGGCCCCTGCGGCGTTGGCCCAGGCCCGCCAGTTCAAAGAGGGTAAAGACTACAAGCGGCTCGACAAGCCCGTGGCACCCGAGGCGCCTGCTGGCAAGGTCGATGTAATCGAGTTCTTCTGGTACAGCTGCCCCCACTGCAACGCTTTTGAACCCACGCTGGATGCCTGGGTGAAAACAGCCCCTAAGGACCTGGCCATCCGCCGCGTCCCTGTGGCGTTCAATGCCAGCTTTGTGCCACAACAAAAGTTGTATTACGCCCTCGAAGGCATGGGCAAGCTTGACGATGTCCACGTCAAAGTGTTCCGTGCGATCCATGTGGAAAAGCAAAAACTTGCCAAGGATGATGAAATCTTTGCCTGGATCGGCAAGCAGGGCCTGGATGTTGCCAAGTTCAAGGAGGTCTACAACTCCTTCAGCGTGTCCAACCAGGTGCGCCGCGCTTCCCAGTTGCAGGATGCCTATGGGGTGGAAGGCGTTCCGTCCATGGGTGTGGCGGGCAAGTACTACACCGACGGCACCATGGCGGGCAGCATGCAGACCGTGCTGCAGGTGGTGGAATCCTTGGCTGCGACGGCCCGCAAAGGCTGAATGTTCCAGTGGCCGCACGCAGGCGTTGCAACCTGTGGCGGCTACATACCCCCTCAAAACTGCTCGCTCGCGCGGGCTTTTTTGTGGCCGGGCCACTCCAAGACAAAAAACAAAAAAAGCGGCCCCTTCGGGCGGGGGTACGCTGTTCAGCGCGGGAACATTTTGTTTTTTATACCCCTCCCGGCGGTGACGAGCCCCTGCCGCTTTGTGCACGCAAGATGCTCTGTGGTGAATGGGGGGCTTTTATTGCACGGTGGGTGCCCTTGGTGGCTACAATGACTGCAAGATTCGTGCCCTATGAAAAATCGCAGCCTCCTCCCGATCCTCCTGCTCACGGCCTTGGCCGGTGTCCATGGTGCCGTCCATGCCGAAAAGGCCGACCGCGCCAAGCCCATGAACATCGAGGCGGATGCCCTGCGCCACGATGAGCTCAAGCAGACCAGCGTGTTCACGGGCCGCGTGGTCATGACCAAGGGTTCCATCGTGCTGCGCGGTGCGCGGCTGGATGTGCGCCAGGACGCTGACGGTTACCAGTACGGCGTGGTCACGGCAGAAGCGGGTAAACGCGCGTTTTTCCGCCAGAAGCGCGACACGTTGCCGGGCGCCCCCGATGAGTTCATCGAGGGAGAAAGCGAAACCATCGAATACGACGGCAAGGCCGACAACGTGCGTTTCATCACCCGCGCCGAATTGCGCCGCTACCGGGGCTCCGCGCTCAGCGATGAGATCACCGGTGCCGTGATCGTCTACAACAACCTCACGGACGTGTTTACAGTGGACGGCCAGCGTACCCGCTCCACCAATGCAGCCGGTGATGTGCCCACCCCTGGCAGCCGCGTACGCGCAGTGCTCGCGCCCAAGGATCCGCCGCCCGGTGCTGCCGCCCCTTCGCCCGCAGCACCCTCGTCGGGCCCGGGGTTGCGGCCGAGCAACAGCCTCAGCGGCGGCGCCAAGTGAGCGCGCGGCCTGAGGTGTCCGGCGCTGACTCCCGGCCGGGCAGTCGCCTGGAAGTGCAGCATCTTGCCAAGTCATATGGCAGCCGCAAGGTGGTCAAGGACGTGTCGCTGGTCGTGCAAAAAGGCGAAGTTGTCGGGTTGCTCGGCCCCAACGGCGCTGGCAAGACCACGTCGTTTTACATGATCGTCGGGCTGGTGCGCAGCGATGCCGGCGACATCCGCATCGATGGGCACTCGGTGGCTGACATGCCTATCCACCGCCGGTCTCGCCTGGGGCTGTCGTATCTGCCCCAAGAGGCGTCCATCTTCAGAAAGCTGTCGGTGCAAGAGAACGTGCGCGCCGTGCTGGAGTTGCAGCATGACGACAACGGCAAGCCTCTGGCGCGTGCGGTGATCGAAGAGCGCCTCACCGCATTGCTGCAGGAACTGCGCGTGGAGCACCTGCGCGACTCCTCCGCGCTGGCCTTGTCCGGTGGCGAACGCCGGCGTGTCGAGATTGCGCGCGCCCTGGCCACGCAGCCGCGTTTTATCCTGCTGGACGAACCCTTCGCCGGTATCGACCCCATTGCCGTGATCGAGATCCAGCGCATCATCGGCTTTCTCAAGGCGCGCGGCATCGGGGTGCTCATCACTGACCACAACGTGCGCGAGACGCTGGGCATTTGCGACCACGCCTTCATCATCAGTGATGGCAGCGTGCTGGCCCAGGGCACACCGTCAGAGATCGTGGACAACCCCGAGGTGCGGCGCGTTTACCTCGGCGAACATTTCCGCATGTGAGCATGGTCCTCACGCAATGAAGCCTGGTCTCTCGCTGCGCGTTTCGCAGCACCTTGCACTGACACCCCAGCTCCAGCAGTCCATTCGGCTGCTGCAGTTGTCCACGCTTGAACTGTCGCAAGAGGTCGAGCAGATGCTCGACGAAAACCCCTTTCTGGACCGCACGGACGAAGAGGCACCGCGCGAAGAGTTTGGCCTGGACGCGGCCGACACGCCTGCGCAGGCCGACGACTACAGCGCCGATGATGCTCTTTATTTAGGAGCTGCTAGCGCAATCACCACAAGCGCTGAGGGCCAAAATGATGCTGAATCTTCAGGCGGCGGCGCTGAAGAACCCGACTGGAACGGCGACGGCACCGTGGAAATGGCTCCCAACGACGCCGAATGGGGCGGCGATGCGCCCGCCCGCAATCGCAACGACTCCGAAGGCGACGAGGCCGACGCCACCGAGCTGGCCCGCTCACACGAGTCGCTGACGGCCTTCTTGCATCGCCAGGCGCTGGCGCTGCGCCTGTCCGAGATCGACCGCGCCGCGCTGAGGTTTCTCATCGAGTCGCTCACCGACGACGGCTATCTTGAAGATTCACTCGAAGAGCTCGCCATCAGCCTGGCCGGTCCCGATGATCTGGCACAGATCGAAGAGCTGGTGCACCGATTTACCGTGGCCCAGCGCCTGCTGCAAAGCCTCGAACCCACGGGGGTGGGCGCTCGCAACCTCGCCGAATGCCTCACGCTGCAGCTCAACGCATTGGCCCGCGGAGAAGACGGCGACGGTGATGCCGACCCCGACACCGTGCAGACCGCGCTGCGCATCTGCCAGCAGCCGCTGGAGATGCTGGCCCGCCGCGACATCCGCCGCCTCACCCAGCTGTGTGGCGATGGCGAGGAGCGCACACGCGCCGCCATGGCCCTGATCGCGCGGCTGGAGCCCCGCCCCGGGCGCAGGTTCGTGGATGTGGAGCGCAACATCATCGTGCCCGACGTCATTGTGCGCAAAGCCGGGCGTGCCAATGGGCGCGATGGTCAGCACAACTTCATCGTCAGCCTCAACCCCGACGTAATGCCGCGCCTGCGCGTGCACGACATCTACGCTGGCGCCCTGCGCGGCCACAAGGGCGGCGAGGGCCATCAGGGCATGCAGCAGCGGCTGCAGGAGGCGCGCTGGTTCATCAAGAACATCCAGCAGCGCTTTGACACCATCTTGCGTGTGTCGCGCGCGATCGTCGAGCGGCAAAAGAACTTTTTCACCCACGGTGAGCTGGCCATGCGCCCCCTGGTGCTGCGCGACATTGCCGATGAGTTGGGCCTGCACGAATCCACCATCAGCCGCGTCACCACCGCCAAATACATGGCCACGCCGATTGGCACCTACGAGCTGAAATATTTCTTCGGATCGGGCCTGGGCACCGAGACCGGTGGCAATGCATCGAGCACCGCCGTGCGCGCGCTCATCAAGCAGTTCGTGGCGGCCGAGAGCCCCACCAAACCATTGTCCGACAGCCAGATCGCCGAAATGCTCAAGGAGCAGGGCATTGAATGCGCGCGCCGCACCGTGGCCAAATACCGCGAGGCGCTCAAAATTGCGCCAGCCAATCTGCGCAAGGCGCTGTAGCCGATTTCTTTCAGGGCGGCGCGCATGAAGGCGCGGCGCACGTTACAAGTGCGCAGCACTCGGCCAAGTGGCGCCAGTGCCGCACCTAACGAGCTGGCCCTGTATCCCCGTACGTTTTCCCTCTGACACCGCCCATGGCACGCATCGTTTTTGACCTCCATTCGCACTTCGGTTTTGCCACCGAAATGCAGATCTACATCAGCCACGTCAACCAAGGCGGGCATCTGGACAACGCGCAACTGCTGAGCCTCGTGTCCGAAGCGCGCGTGCGGTTTTTCCAGTCGCTGGGTTACCCTGAGGCCGACGTGGGTGGTTTGTCCATTGTGGTGGGCGACATCGTGGCGCAGTACAAGTCCGAGGGCTTTCATGGCGAGACGATGTGTGTGGAGATGACCCCATCGGATTTCAACCGTTATGGTTTCGATCTCGTGTTCCGAATGACTGAAAAGTCCCGGCGCCGCGAGGTGGCGCGCGGCAAGATTGGCATCGTTTTCATCGGCAGGGCCGGCCGCAAGGTGGCGCCTATTCCCGACTCCATTCACCAATTGCTGCTGCAGCGTGCGGCGTCCGGCGGCACCCCTGCCGCCCTTTGAACGATGCGCGTATCCTTGCATCCCGTCTTATGAACCAACTCCAACTTTTCCTCCCCTGCGCCGCCGGCGTCGAGAGCTACCTGGCCGACGAAGTACACGCCATCACCGGCCTCACGGGGCAAGACCTGCTCATGGGCCGCGGCGGTGTGCTGCTGAAGGCCTCATGGCGCGATGCGCTGCTGCTGAACCTGCACAGCCGCCTGGCCCAGCGCGTGCTGGTGCAGCTGGCGCACCGCCCGTACCGTTCCGAGAACGACCTGTATGCCGCCGCGAGCGATGTGGCCTGGGAGATCTGGTTCACCACGCGCCAGACCTTCAAGGTCGAAGTGACGGCGCAGCACAGCCCGCTGCAGAGCCTCAATTTCGCGGGCCTCAAGGTCAAGGATGCGGTGGCCGATCGCTTTCGCGCCAAGAGCGGCGTGCGCCCCGATGTGAATACGCAGTGGCCCGATGTGCGCATCCACCTGCACCTGACCACCGACGAAGCCACCATCTACATCGACACCTCGGGCGAGCCGCTGTTCAAGCGCGGCTGGCGCAATGTGAGCGAAGGCGGGGCCAAGGGTGATGCACCCCTGAAAGAAACCCTGGCTGCCGCGATGATCGCCGCCAGCGGGTGGGACCCGCTGGGCGACAACCCCGTTCCTTTGTACGATCCCTGCTGCGGCAGCGGCACCATTGCCATCGAGGCCGCGCAGATCGCCTGCCGCATCCCGGCGGGTTTGCAGCGGCGCTTTGCCTTCGAGAAACTGCTGCCATTCCAGTCGCATGTCTGGGATGCTATTAAAAATGAAGCTGAAGGTGCAATCCAGGAAAGCGCTGTACCCATATTTGGCAGTGATATTGCGTTTCGGATGGTTGACTTTGCCGAGCGCAATGCCGAACGTGCCGGTGTGGCGCATGCGGTGCAACTGCGCGGCGGCGACGCCTTGCAGCGCATGCCGCCTTGCGAGCAGCCCGGCGTCATGCTGCTCAACCCGCCTTATGGCGAGCGTATTGCCGCCGCAGGCGCTGCGGGGCGCAATGCGGGCGAGCGCGCTGCCGACCGTGCCCAGGGCATGGCTGTGGGCCGTGAAGAGGCACACACCGAGGATGGTGGCGAGTTCTTCGCTCAACTGGCCGCCCACTGGAAGAAGAACTACAGTGGTTGGACGGCCTGGATGCTCACCCCCGACCTCAAGCTGCCCAGCAAGATGCGCCTGAAGGAATCGCGGCGCGTGCCCATGTGGAACGGCCCCATTGAATGCCGCATGTTCCGCTTCGACATGATCAAGGGCGCGGTGCGCGACCGCGCCGCCAAGGTGCCTCCATCCCAAACCCCGGACGCTGGCTCGCCCCATGCCGGTTGAATTGCGCCTGGCGGCCGAGGCCGCAGCGGGCGAACCAGCGCGCCCTGTAGTGGTGGACACCAACGTCGCGCTGGACTTGCTCATCTTCTCTGACCCGCGCACCGCCCCGCTGCGAGCGTTGCTCGCCCAGGGGCGCCTGGCCTGGATAGCGACCCAGGTCATGCGCGACGAGCTCGAGCGCGTGCTGGCCTACCCACACATCGCCGCACGCATGGCGTACTACCGCGTGGACGCGGGGCAGGTGCTCGCAGGGTTTGACGCACAGGCGCGCCTGGTGGACGTCGCGCCGCGCATCAGCTACGTCTGCAAGGACGCCGATGACCAGAAGTTCATCGATCTGGCTGCTGCGCACCGGGCGATTTTGCTGAGCAAGGACAAGGCGGTGATTTGTATGCGCAAGCGGCTGCTCACGCTGGATGCCCATGTGGCAACGGCGTTGGTGCTGGAGCCCGCGGTCGAGCCCACACTCGCCGACGCCTGAGCGCCTGCCGCGCTCAGATCGTGAACACGTTCTCAGCGGTCGAACGTGAAGTCTGCGGCGGCGTGCAGCTCCCACGCGCCTTCGCCCTTGAGTTCCAGCACATGCGTGTGGTGCTTGAGCACAGCCGGGCGGTGGGCGATGCTGATCAGGGTGGTATGGCTGGCGCGCAGGCGCTCGTAGAGCGCGGCTTCATTGGCGCTGTCCAGCGCGCTGGTGGCCTCGTCAAGGATCACGATGCGGGGCTCGCGTGCCAGCACGCGGGCAAAGGCCAGGCGCTGCTGCTCTCCGATGGACAGTTGCTTTTCCCAATCGTGCGACGCGTCGAGCCCGCCCACACGTTCGGCCAGTGATTCCAGGTGCACCTCCTGCAGCAGCGCCAGCAGGCGTTCGTCGCTCAGCAGGGTCTGCCTGCTGGGGTAGATGATCTGGCTGCGCAGTGTGTCAACCTGCATATAGGGGCGCTGGGGCAGGAAGAACACGTCTTCCAGCGGTGGATGCTGTACGGTACCGGTGCCTGTGCGCCATAAGCCGGCAATGGCACGCAGGAGCGAGCTTTTTCCGCAGCCGCTCGGCCCGGTGATCAGCAGCGCATCGCCGGGCTGCAGCTGCAGCGACAGGCCGCGCACCAGCAGGCGGCCAAATTGTGGTGTGTAGAGCGACAGCTCTTCGATGGCCAGTACCTCGCCGATACGGGTGACGATTTGCGGTGGGGGTTCGGCGGGTTCACCGGGCGCTGCGGGCGGCGCCGTTGCGTCCGCCGCTAAGACCGCCGTGCCGGGTTCTGCCCAGGGGGTGGGCGCGGCAGGGGTTTTGAGCACCACCTGCGACAGGGCGTGGAGCCGGTCGATGCCCGCCACGAATCGGCTCAGGCTCTCGAAGTTGTCCACGATCAGCGATATCGCGCCCAGTACGGCGGCGAAGGCGCCTGCCGCCTGGATGGCCCGCCCCACCTCCAAGTCGCCCGACAGCACCGCGTTGGCCAGGATGATGCTGGGCAGGATCAAGGTGAGCTGGCTGAAAGAGCGCTGATACAGGTTCAGGGAGAGCTGCTTCTTGATCAGCCGGGCGTAGTTGGTGAAAGCGGCCTCGAAGCGGCGGTCGATCTGGGCGCGCTCCTGGGGCTCGCCACGATAGAACGCGATGGATTCGGCGTTTTCGCGCAACCGCATCAGCCCGAATCGAAAATCCGCCTCGCGGCGGATTTGCCAGAAGTTCAGCCGGATCAGCGGCGCGCCAAACAAGTACAGCGCACCGAAGGTCCCCAGCAGGGCATACACGGCCAAAAACGCCACCAGGGTTTTGGAGATGGACCACAACACCGCACTGAATGCCACCAGTTGCATCAGCGAGCCGATGAAGATCAGCAAGAAGTGCGTGGACCGGCCTGTGAAGGTGTTGATGTCTTCGCTGATGCGCTGGTCGGGGTTGTCGATGCCGCTGCTGGCGCCAATTTCGTAGTATTTGCGCTCGCTCAGGTACCCGTCGAGAAAGCGGTGGGTGAGCCAGCGCCTCCAGTGGTTGGAGAACGCATCGCGCATGTAGTAATAGAAGGCGTATACCGGCACCGCGAACGCCAGTACCAAGAGGCTGGTGCGAACCGCGGCCCAGAAGCGGTCGGCCTGTTTGGCAGCCAGTGCCGACGTCATCTCCCCCGTCTTGTCGATCAGCATGACAGCCAGTTGTGTCTCGCACACCATCAGCCCGATCAGCAGGGCGAGCAGGCCCCATGCCATGCGCTTCTTGTCCCCCGCCCAGTAGGGGCGGGCCACGCCCATGAACTGCTTCCAGGCCGCCCGCGAAAGCGTGGGTGGGCGCTGGCGCCGGGGCTTGCTCTCCCCGGGGGGTAACGGTGCAGAAGCGGGGCTGGTGGGGGCAGTGGCGGTAGGAGGGGGCATGGATAAGAAGAGGGGCAGATGAAAGCGCGGCCTGAACCATAGACGGACTGCACAGGGGGCGCTGTCAGCGGATGACCACAGCCCGCTAAGGACGGTTGCGTCTGTCGTCGAAACCTTGTGCTTTCAGAACTGTGTTTTCAGAACAGGCGCTTACCTGCCCAGCAGATCGTACGCCGCTCGCAAGCGCTGCAGGTCGCGGCCCAGTGTGCGGCCTGTGGGCAGGCAGCGAATCCACCCCAGGCGGCGGATGCTGGTGGCCAGCAGGGCCTGCATCTCTGCGTTGCCCTGCGTCACCCACGCGGCCCAGCGCTCGCGCGCCTCGGGCAGCATGCCGCTTTGGCGCAGGTAAAGGGCGGTGGAGTGGGCATAACACAGCGCGTCGCGCACATGGCACAGCGGCAGCGGCAGCACCGCAGCCGGATCGTCTTCAAAGTCGATGCAGACGACTGCGCCGCTGGGGTCGCGCACCATGTTGCGTGCGAAGGCCTGGCTCAGGCAGGTGCCCAGTCGGTGCACGTGGGTCAACGCGTCCAGCCCCTGCAGCCACAGCGAGAGCACGGCGGCGTGGTCGTCCGCGCGCAGGGCCCGCTCCATCGCGTTGCCCAGTGAATGGGCCTCCTCGCCCACACGGCCCAGGTGGCGCATGGCGAAACCATTCTCCTGGACGGCCAGCACCACCGGCACACGCACGCCGCGTGCGGCCAGTTCGTGCAGGCGACGCACTTCGGTGGCGATGGCGGCGGGGCCGCCCGGGTTGGGCACGGGGCGCAGCATGTCCAGCCGCAGCATGGCGGCCAGCACCGCCATGGCCCGGTAGCGGCCCATGCCGTGCGGGGGGCCTGCACGCTTCACCCAGATCTGTTCATGGCCCACCAAGTGGCCCATCACGCTGCGCGGCTGCGTGGCCAGTTGTTGCCGCAAAAACGCGCTGTAGTCGAGGGGGGCCTGTGGGGTGGGGCTTGCCAGGGTGTCCATCGTCATCATGCTGCCGCTTCTGCGCTCACCACTGCCGCAGTGCCTGCTGCGGCCGCCTGCACCATCTCCACATGATGCGGCACCGAAGGCTCCAGCGCTGGCTCGGTGGCCTGAAAGCTGTGGGCGCTGGCCAGGGGCCAGTACAGGCGGAACACGTTGTGTTGCGCGTCCAGCGGGCCCAGCAGCGCGCCAGGTTGCATGCGGGTGATGAGGTTGGAGAGCAGGCGCACCTCGGTGTCGCTGATGCGGCGCACGATGTGGTGGGCGGTGATGTCTTTGGGATGGCGCAGGCCTGCCGCCTGCACCAGCTCCTGCAGCGCATGCAGCGTGCTGCGGTGAAACTGCGCCACACGCGTGGCTTTGTCGGGCACCACCAGGGCCTGCTGGCGCACGGGGTCTTGCGTGGTCACGCCCGTGGGGCAATGCCCGGTGTGGCAGGTTTGCGCCTGGATGCAGCCCAGCGCCATCATGAAGCCGCGCCCCGCGTTGCACCAGTCGGCGCCCAGCGCCATCATGCGCGCGATGTCAAACGCGGTGATCACCTTGCCTGCGCAGCCAATGCGCACACGGTGGCGCAGGTTCACGCCCACCAGCGTGTTGTGCACCAGCAGCAGGCCCTCTTGCAGCGGCGCGCCCACGTGATCGGTGAACTCGACCGGCGCCGCCCCCGTGCCGCCCTCCGCGCCATCGACCACGATGAAGTCCGGCGTGATGCCCGTGACCAGCATGGCCTTGACGATGGCAAACCACTCCCAGGGGTGGCCCAGGCAAAACTTGAAGCCCGTGGGCTTGCCGCCGGACAGGGTGCGCAGCCGGGCAATGAATTGCATCATCTCGACCGGTGTGCGAAAGGCGCTGTGCTGCGCTGGCGAGATGCAGGCCTCGCCCTCGGCCACGCCGCGCGCGGCAGCGATCTCGGCCGTGACCTTTGCGCCGGGCAGGATGCCGCCGTGACCGGGTTTGGCGCCCTGGCTGAGCTTGAGCTCGATCATCTTGACCTGCGGGTCGGTGGCGTTGGCGGTAAAACGCTCCTCGCTGAACGTGCCGTCGGTATGGCGGCAACCAAAGTAGCCCGAGCCAATCTCCCAGATCAGGTCACCGCCGTGCACGCGGTGGTGCTGCGAGATCGAGCCTTCACCGGTGTCATGGGCAAAACCGCCGGCCTTGGCCCCTTGGTTGAGCGCCAGGATCGCGTTGGCTGACAGCGAGCCAAAACTCATCGCCGAGATGTTGAACACGCTGGCCTGATAGGGCTGGGTGCAGGGCGCGACCGAGGTTGAGGGCACATCGGGGCAACCGCCGATCCAGACCCGAAAGTCGTGCGATGGCAATTGGGTGGGCGCCATCGAATGGTTCACCCACTCATAGCCGCGCGCGCCCACGTCCAGGTGCGTGCCAAACGGGCGGTTGTCCGGGTCGCCTTTGGCGCGCTGGTACACCAGCGAGCGCTGTGCGCGCGAGAACGGCGCGGCCTCGCTGTCGCTCTCGATGAAATACTGGCGCACCTCGGGCCGCACATATTCGAGCATGAAGCGGATATGCCCGATGACCGGGTAGTTGCGCAAAATGGCATGGCGCGACTGCTGCAGGTCATACACCCCCAGGGCCACCAGCGGCCCCAGCACCAAGACGCCCGACAACCCCACGCCGAAGGCCACCAGCGCAAACAGCGACAACAGCAGCCCGAAAACACACAGCGCAAAGGTGGTGTAGCGCACGGGGTACAAGGAGTTCAGGCGGTGGATCATGGGCGTCCTGTGGAGGCTGTTTTTTTGGCGGCGGCTGGGCAGCGGGGCTACACTGGCGGCCTTTCCGGATGGTTGCCCACTGCAAAAAAGTGGTGTTCGCGCTGCGCAAGCGGCGCCATCGCGGTGCCTGCCCGGAGTGACCCTGCCTGCACATCGCGGGCCACGCCCAAGCTTGGCACCCTGCGCATCATAAAAGGTAACGTTTGCTGCCCGCACCCCTTTATTCTCCCTTGACGACAGGAGCCCCATGACTGATTCCACCCTTCCCATCCCCGGCGCCGAAGAGATCGATGCCATCGCCGTGGTGTCGGCCCTGGGCCCTGACGATCTCGAAGAAATTGACAACATCCTGGACGACCTGCGCACGCGTGGCGAAGAGATTCCGCAGTGGGAGTTTTGTGATGGCTATATGGCGGCGCTGATCTGCAGCCGCCGCCCCATCGCGCCTGCCGAATACCTGCCCATGCTGCTGGGCGATGGCGTAGAACTTGATGTGGCCGATGGCGAAGCGTTGCCTTTGCTGCCCGCCTTTGCCGACGCTGCCCAGCAGGCCCGTTTCATCGAGCTGTGGATGCGCCGCTGGAACGAGGTGGTGACCCAGCTCGACGATGACGTCAAAACGCTGGACGACGACCGCACCTACCAGCCCGAGGCCATGGACATGCGCGGTGCCGTGGCCAGCCTGACCGACGAGCAGCGCGCCGAGATGGGCGACGACCAGGAGATCCCGTCCTTTGGCCAGGTGTGGGCCCTGGGCTTCATGTTCGCGGTAGAAAACTGGCCCGAGGACTGGGCCGCACCGCGCGACAAGGAGGCGGCCAAATGGCTGGATGATGCCCTGCAGAGCATCGTCGCCCTGACCGAAGACGACACGGGCAAGCCCGAGGTCTGCATGTACGACGAGAACGGCCCACCCAGCACCAGCCAGGCGCGCGTCGAGGCCTTTGGCGAAGCCATCTGGGCCGTGTACGACCTGCGCCAGCTGTGGAAGAGCATGGGCCCGCGCGTGGAGACGGTGCGCAAGGCCCCCGAGCCGGGGCGCAATGACCCCTGCCACTGCGGCAGCGGCAAAAAGTACAAGAAGTGCCACGGCGCTTAATTTTGTTGGGTAGTTTGCTATTAATTGAATAGCTATTGGCGCTTGATGGATAAGCGCTAGAGCCTGTTTTGATCTGAAATTCCTCGCAGCGCGCCTTCGGGCGCGCTTTGCTTTTTGCAGGGCACTCCGCATGAACCCTTCCACCCTGACCCGTCTGCGCGCCGAATGGGCGCCCAGCATTCCGCGCGAGCTGCTGGCCGGGGCTGTGGCCACGTTTGCGCTCATCCCCGAAGTCATCGCGTTCTCCTTCGTGGCGGGCGTGGACCCTTCGGTGGGGCTCTTCGCTTCGTTTGTCATCAGCCTGGTCATCGCCTTCACCGGCGGGCGGCCTGCGATGGTGTCGGCGGCGGCAGGCTCGGTGGCGCTGGTGGCTGCGCCGCTGGTGCAGTCGCACGGGCTGGGCTACCTGCTGGCGGCGGGGCTGCTGGCAGGCGCGGTGCAGGTGGCGTTTGGGCTGATGAAGCTGGGCGTGTTGATGCGCTTCGTGTCCAGCTCGGTGCGCACGGGCTTCGTCAATGCGCTGGCCATCCTGATCTTTGCCGCGCAACTGCCGCACCTGCACGGCGCCAGCACGGCCACCTGGGGGGCGCTGGCGTTGGGGCTGGCGCTCATCTACGGCCTGCCGTGGCTGGGCCAGCGGCTGGCATGGCCTGCGCTCACCGCCATTCCGTCACCGCTGATCTGTGTGGTGGTGCTCACGGTGCTGGCATCGGCGCTGGGGCTGCACCTGCCCACGGTGGGTGACCTGGGCAAACTGCCCGACGCGTTGCCTGTGTTTGCGCTGCCGCAGGTGCCTGTGTCGCTCGAAACGCTGCGCATCATCCTGCTGCCCGCACTGGCGATTGCCATGGTGGGCCTGCTCGAATCGGTGCTGACCGCCGCCGTGGTCGATGAGCTGACCGATACCCCCAGCGACAAGAACCGCGAATGCGCGGGCCTGGGCCTTGCCAACATCGCGGCCAGCCTGTTTGGCGGCATTGCGGGCTGCGGCATGATCGGCCAGGCCGTGGGCAACGTGAAATACGGCGGGCGCGGGCGCCTGTCCACACTGTTCGCTGGCGTGTTTCTGCTCATCCTCATGGTGGCGCTCAAGCCCTGGGTGTCGCAGGTGCCGGTGATTGCGCTGGTGGCCATCATGGTCATGGTGTCGGCAGAGACGTTCGATTGGAAATCGCTCGGCGCCCTGGTGCGCCACCCGCGCCTGTCCAGCGCCGCCATGCTGGCCACCGTGGCCGTCACCATCGCCACCCACAACCTGGCCGCCGGCGTGGCCGTGGGCGTGGTGCTCAGCGGGGTGTTTTTTGCGTTCAAGGTCTCGCGCATGCTGGAGGTGCGTGTGCACGACGATGCGGATGGCGCCGATCACGCAGATGGCGCTGGTGCCACGGCCTTGGGCCAGCGCACCTGGCGCGTGTCCGGCCAGGTGTTTTTTGCCTCGGCCGACGCGTTCATCGAAGCGTTTGACGTGCTGGGCGCCGAGGGCCGCACGGTGGCCATCGACGTGACGCACGCCCACTTCTGGGACATCACCGCCGTGGCCGCGCTCGACAAGGTGGTGCTGCGCCTGCGTCACCATGGCTGCGCGGTGCAGGTGCTGGGGCTCAACGCTGCCAGCGCAGTGTTGATCGACCGCATGGGGAGCGATGCGGCCCCAGCCGGGGCGAAGGGCGGGGCGGGTGGTTGAGCGGGGAGGGTGCCGCTGGCGTTTTAGCGAAGGCGACCAGCCCCGCAGCACACCCAGCAGGCCCAGCGCTTGGCGGCTGAATTTTCGTCGCCGTGCATAGCATTCGATGCATGTTCAGCCGCAATGAGCCGTGCCGTTGCGGCAGTGGTACGAAGTACCAGCGCGACACGGGTTCTGAGGTGGGAAAACTGATAATTTGATAGCTACTAGCGCTTATTGGATAAGCGCTAGAACCCAATTTGGCTTGAGGTTTTCACTGCCACCTAGTGCCGATGTGTGGGCGAGGTTCAAGGTGGGTGGCTGCCTGTCGCTGATCGAGCACAGTGCTAGGGCGCTTTGGGCCCTAAGCCGTCGTAGCAGCTATGCCAAAGCAGACATCGTCATCCCGGCGAACAGACTACGATTTTCCCCTTGCTGCGGCCTCGTATCTGTCCAAGAGCCGTTGGAGAGTCGCACGCTCCTCGTCAGAAATGCCGTTCCCAAGGTCAACGACGATACCGTTGATGAGGTAGTACTCGGTGTCGTTTCGAATGGTCCCTCTTTTGGTGACGCGCTTGTAAGACGAACCGTATCGACGCCGGACCTCAGATGCAGTTATCAATCCGGAAGCGCGAAGAGCCTCGTCAAGGGCTGCGACGCCGGCTGCCCGTTTATCGCTCAACTCCTCGATGACGTCGTTCGCCGCTTGGCGAAGCCCCTCGAGTGCCTTTGACTTGCCATGCTGCTCGATCATGGCCGCACACACGGTTTCAATGCTGAAGGTTGAGGTTGGGGTCACGCCCGAGACATTGGTCGTATAGAAGGAAACGAACGCCAGCAATTCTTGGAATTCGCGCTCGCGGTCTGGTGAAAGGGGCCGTGTCATCGATGGTACTGGGCTAAACAGGATGGTCTGCTCTTGGCCGAATTCTGCCCTATGCGCCAGAGCTCTGTGGGACTGCTGCAGACAGTCGTGGCCAGCCAAGAATGACCCTCAAAGGACACGGACACAGACAGGGCAAATCCATTGCATGTCTGCTGAAGCGAACTGAGGCGTTAGCGTGCACGAGGGATGACACGTGTGAGCCATGAAAAGTAGAGGATTTGCCAGAGCAAGGCAGCAAGAAAGGTCCAGAGCCAATCGTAATTGCCTCCAATTGCAGCCAGATTTTGGGCGAGTGCAAGCTTGTCAAAGCGATAGGCCGAGACGATGCCGTATCGAAAGACCCAGACAACGCCCCAATAAACCACCCACACGATGACTGTCGACCAGAACCACACTCCGAAAGAAAGGCAGTTGAAGAGCGCCGCGAACGAATCGTTCTTGTCACCACCCGCAGCGTCATAAACCCTTGTGAATCCCACGAAGGTAACAATGAGCACGCTTACGAACTCAAAAAGGCTCAGCAGCGTCCATGGCGGGTTCGCCCAAGTGAATGCTCCGTAAAAGATGACTGACCCAAACACCAAATTGCTCAGCATTAGGTACGCAACCTCTCGGTTTGAAACCTGACCAGCAACAAAGCGCTTGGCAAATCTACGGGGTCGAAACCAGTCGTAACGCATTTGATTAGTGATACTTGTCGTTGAAGTTCAGAAGCCGCCGTGTGCAGTTCGATGGAATGACGGAAAACCAGAGTCGTGTGTATATGGACCGCTTCTGGCCGCTCACTGCCACACTGGCTGCGGTCCGGGGTGGGTGTAGCCCCACACCCGCACGACGTCATCTTCTATCGAGTAGGGGATGCTATGACGCCGGAGAATTCCATGGAGCCAATCCGTAGAGGTGGCTTGCAGTTCCATCCACTCCAAGTCTGCGACCGGGTGGACGTGGTAATAAAACTCCCCATCCCAATCGGTGCAGAAGTCAGGTGGTGCGAACACGCTGCGAGCACGAAATTGGGGATGCTGCTCGGAAGGCGCCGCAAGCATCTCGGCGCGAAGTTCCGCCCACTTCGTGTGATTGAGAACGGGGTGCAGCTCGCCACGGCTAACCATCCCAGCCAAACGATTCATTTCAGACTTGCTCGGTCGAGGCATTGTCTTTGGACCCCATCCAAATTTGTGCTCAATGGTCATGGTGCATCCAATGTCCGGTTGAATCTGCCGCCGAGAGCCGTAATTCCCAATGCGCTGAGCGATCCGCGTCACCGCAACACCACCTCTCACCCCTGCGCCAAAAACTTCTTCAAGTTCCCCGCCGCCGTACTCCGCACCTTGCGCTTGAGCGAGGGCGACCAGCCCAGCAGCATGCCCGGCAGGCCCAGCGCCTGGCGTGACCAGCTCCAGAAGTTGAAGCGGTCGCGGTGCGTGGCAATCAGCCCGTCGGGCGTGAAGGTGAACGTGCCGTCGATGATGTTGTGCACCTTGCGCCCCGTGGCGCTGAAGAGGTAGTCGGCCTCCCAGTGCACCTTGCCACCCGTGCCGTCGGCGTCGATGCCGCTGAACGCGAGCTTCCAGTGCTCGGCGGCACCTGGCTTTTTGGTGGCGGTGCACAGCATGCGCCACATGCCGCCGATCTGGTCGCGGCCCTTGAGCGAGAAGGCTTCGTCGTCAAAGGTGGCGTTGGGCGCGTAGCAGGCGGCCATGGTGGCGTGGTCGAGCTGTGCGAAGGCGGTGTAGAAGCGTTGCAGGGTCTGGGCGTTGGGGTGCATGAAGAAGGCTTCCGGCTGGGTGAAAAAACAAAGATGCGGGATGGAGCAGGGTGTCAGCGCATGAAGGCGCGCAGCGCGTGGGCCGTGGCTTCAGGCAGTTGCTCGGGGATAAAGTGGCCTGCGGGCACAGCCTGGCCCGTCACCACGCCCGCGCATTGCGCCTGCCATAGCGCCAGCGGATCGAACAGGCGGTGAACTACGCCGTGTTCGCCCCAGATCACCAGCGTGTCGCACGCGATCTTCTCGCCGCGCGCGCGGCTTTCGCGGTCATGCTCCAGGTCGATGCCTGCGCTGGCGCGGTAGTCCTCGCATGCGGTGTGGATGGCCTCGGGCGTGCAAAAGCAGCGTTCGTAGTCGGCCAGGGCCTGGGGCTCGATGTGGGCCAGGCCCGCGCTGCCCCAGCCGCCCAGCTTGGCGTGCAGGTAGGCGCGGGCGTTGCCGCCGATCATGGTCTCGGGCAGCGGGGCGGGCTGGATCAGGTGGAACCAGTGGTAGTAGGCGCGCGCAAAGTCCATGTCGGTGCGGGCGTACATGTCGAGCGTCGGGGCGATGTCGATCACGCACAGCTTGCGCACGCGCGCCGCGTGGTCCAGCGCCAGGCGGTGCGCCACGCGGCCGCCCCGGTCGTGGCCGCACAGAAAGAAGTGGTCGTGGCCCAGCGCGGTCATCACCTCGGCCATGTCCAGCGCCATGGCGCGTTTGCTGTAGTTGCTGTGGTCGGGTTGGCCGGGCGCGTGGGATGAGTCGCCATAGCCGCGCAGGTCGGGCAGCACCAAAAAGTAGTCGTGCGCCAGCTGCTGTGCCACGCGGTGCCACAGCGCATGGGTTTGGGGGAAGCCGTGCAGCAGCAACAGCGGCGGGGCGCCTACCGTGCCGCCTGTGCGCACAAAAATATCGGCGCCCGTGGTGGCAATGCGGTGGGTGGTGAAACCTTCAAACCAGGCAGGGGTTGTCATGGCGTAAGGGGTGGGTTGGTGGGGTGGGGTGAGGTGCGCGGCAGGGCTGCAACGCCCACCCCATCGGTTGCCAAGGCCGTGTTCAGCCGAGGAGGAAGCCGAGCAGGCGCTGCAGCGCGTAGCGCACCGTGGCCGCGCGAACGGCGGCGCGGTCGCCCGCAAAGTGCTGCATCTCACTGTGGGTTTCGCCGTTCACGCACCAGGCGAACCACACGGTGCCCACGGGTTTGGCGTCGCTACCGCCGGTAGGGCCCGCCACGCCGGTCACGGCCAGGCTGACCTGTGCGCGGGAGTGGGCAAGCGCCCCATCGGCCATGGCGCGGGCCACGGCCTCGCTCACGGCGCCGTCCTGTTCGATCAGGGCGGCGGGCATGCCGAGCATGTCGGTTTTGGCGGCGTTGGAGTAGGTGACAAATCCGCGCTCGAACCAGTCGCTGGCACCCGAGAGGTCGGTGCAGGCCGCAGCGATCATCCCGCCGGTGCAACTCTCGGCCGTGGCCAGCTGGTGCCGCTGTTTCAGCAGTAGCAGAGAAATTTGAGTCAAATTGGCATCTGGCGCTGATGTATCAAGCGCTAGTAGCTCTTTATTTGATAGCGAGGTGATTGTCATAGAAATCTCCACAGTGCAACGACCAGCAACGTGCAAAAGGCTGCCACAAAGTCGTCCCACAAGATACCCCAGCCCCCGCGCCAGCCAAAGCCCTTGAACAGGCTGTCGGCCCAGCCCACGGGGCCGGGCTTGGCCGCATCAAAAAAGCGGAACAGTGCGAACGCCGTGAGCTGGCCCCAGAAGCCCATGGGCATGGCCAGCCACAGCACGAGCCAGAAAGCCACCACTTCGTCCCACACGACGGCGCCAGGGTCGGCCACGCGCAGATGGAGCGCCGTGGTGGTGCAGGCCCACCAGCCCACCACGGTGCTGGCCACAATCAGCCAGCCCATGGGGCCCGGGGCAAGCCACTGCTGCAGCACGAGGTAAGCCAGCCATGCCCACAGCGTGCCGACCGTGCCCGGCGCCTTGGGCGCCAGGCCGGCGCCAAAACCCAGTGCGATGAAATGGGCCGGGTGCGAGAGCATGAAAGCCACCGTAGGGCGGCGAGGGGCTGAAGAGGGGGCGAAAGGAGGATTGGGTGTCATATCTACGATCAACGGCGCGCCCTATGAAACTGACGCAGCCCATACCAGTGCACCCGTGGAACTGGCTGTGCCAGGCCACCGGGTGCGTCCCCCTCCCGCGCAGCGAGAGAGGGGTGAAGGCGCGAAGCGCCTCAGGGGGTGCTTCATCTTCTTTCCAGCAGCTCAATGTCTTTGGGGTAACGGATGGTGTGCTCTGCGCTGAACTGCGCCGTGGCGCCTGCGGCCAGCGGCTGCTGCCAGGCCACGGTGCCGGGGCTGCGGTTCCAGGCCATGTCGGTCGGCTGGGGCTGGTAGCGGGATTCGACCTCGATCTTTTCGTTGCGCGACACCGGGGCGGCGTGCAGCACCTGCAGCGTGATAGCGGTCTTGTGGCGGTTTTCCACGCTGTAGCTGCGGCGCGTTTTGCGCTCGGTGCGCGAGCCGGTAAAGCCGGTGCTGCCGGTCAAATCCTGGACAGGTTCGGCCCGTACGGTGACCAGCTCATCGCGGCCAAACGACAGGCTGGTGCTGCCTGCGGGTGCGCCCGCACTGGGTGTACCAAAGTCAATGCGCCCGCTGCCGACGAAGGCGCCGTCGCGGTACAGGCCTGCAGTCCCCGCAGGCCATACACCGGGCGGCTGGGCGATGTGGGCGACCAGATACGCGGCCTCTTCCATGGCGGGCGCTGTGCGGGTGATCAGCGTGGCGGGCGTGCTGTGGTTGCCCAGCGCCAGCGTCACACGCTGGCCGCTGGAGGGCACGGTGATGCGCTGGGGCACGGCGAACTCGGTGGCGAAGCCTTTGTCGAGGGCGCTGACGTCGAATGTGGGCATGGCTTCTTCGGCTGCATTGCGTGACCGGGACAGCGTGGCGATGGTGGGCGCTGGTGCGGGCGCCATCGCCATGGCCGGTGCCAGTGCGCCAGCGGTTTGCGGCGGCGGCGCCACATTCAGCCACCACGGGCGCGGTAGTTGCCCTTGCGTGGCGCGGCCCGGCTGGCCGGTGGAGAGCGTGAGCTGCACGTTGCCCCAGTCCTCGCCACTGTTTTGTGCCACCAGCGCCTGGCGTTCGATCAGCACGGTGGATTTGGTGGCATCCAGTGTGGCGCGATAGGTGGGCTGCCAGCCGGGGCCGCGCACCTGGTAGGACAGCCGCAGCTCGGCCTCGCGCTCAGCGGCCAGGTGGATGGTGACCGACACCACCCGCGCGCGCAGGCTGGCCACGCGGTCGCGTTCGGCCACCAGGGGTTTGAGCGACAGCTCCAGCGCCTCTTGTTTGCGCTTGAGCTGGTGCGTGCGGTTGAAAGCGTCCTGCCCGGATTTGCGCAGCACATCGGCCGTTGCCGTGATCTGCGCGGGTGTCGTGCCGGTTACGCGGCCATGGGTGGCGTCTTCGCCGGGGTTGGTATTGGTGTTGGCCACGCTGCGCAGATAGCTGTCCACCAGCTGCAAGGCCGAGGCCTCGGCCTTTACCCCGGCGATCTGGTCCTCCAGCTCGCGGATGCGGCCATCGAGCGGGCTGGCGCAGGCCGTCACCACATCGCGGTCTTCGGTCAACACGTTGAACTCGCCGACCCGCACGGCGGCGTCAGCGTCGATTTGCAGGCTTTGCACATCCAGCGACGCGGGCAGGCAGGTCAGCGTGAGGTTGCGCGCGCCGGCAGGCACTTTGGCCACACGCTCCACCGTTGCACTGCCGGGGTAGACGGTGACGCGGGCAATGCGCGAGGCGTCGCCCGAGGCGCGGGAGGTGTCCTGTGCCCACACCGAAGTGGTTGCGTTGCACAGCATGGCAAGCCCTGCAAGACTGGCATGGCCCAGAGGCCGAAAAAGGCGCAAGGCAATAGGCGGGTGGGTCACGATGCTCCTCGGGCGGGGTGGACGAAGGGAATGGTTTGCGATGCTAGCAGCCGGTCGACATCACCGTGCGCCGGGCAGCTCTTGGGCAGGAGCGAATTGCGCGGTGCGCTAGGTGAGTCCGATGAGCCAGGCGCACCGTTCGGGCCACTGCGGTGGGGTAACGCGGGCGCCACGTCGGGGGCGGGCCCCGTCGTTGCCCACAAAGCCTATACCCAGGGCCTCATGCTCCGCAATCCAAAGGCTTGCGGGCCCCGCAGACGCCACGGAGCAACCGCAAACGGGGTGTGCTCAGGCGATGTGGGGAGCGGCACCGGCGGGCAGGCGCACCAGCAGCACAGGCACGGGCGAAGTGCGCGCGATCTGCTCTGCGTCGCTGCCCATCAGCACGCGCTCCAGCCCTCGGCGCCCATGCGTGCCCAGCACGATCAGGTCGGCGCCCCAGGCGCTGGCGTGCTCCACCACGAGCTGCGCGACACGCGCATTCAGGTTTTCGATCAGCACGGTGTCCACCGCAACCCCTTCTTGCTTCACACGCGCGCTCGCCTGTTGCAGCAAGGCTTCACCGGCTTTTCTGAGGCGGGGCAATACTTCCTGGCTGTAGACCTCGGGGCGCTCGAAGCCGCTGATGTGGGCCAGCGGGTCCATCACGTTCAGCAGGCGGATGCGGCCGCCGGTGGCCCGGGCAAGCGCTGCGGCCTGGGCCACGGCGTGGTCTGAGGTGGGGCTGCCGTCGACGGCAACGAGGATATGTTGGTAACTCATGGCGGGACCGACTCCTGCCCCGGATCGGGGTCGTGTCATTGTGACCGAGCTGCGGAGGTTTGATAGGGGTTGGATCAAGGCATCGTGAGCGCCATGGCATGCCAGGCAGCAATCCACTCCTCGTTGGTGGGCTCTACCGCCACGGGCACGCGGCTGGTGGGGCTGGAGATGAGGGGGGCATTTTGTGCGTTGGCATCCGCGTCGAGCGCCACACCCAGGTAAGTCAATCCCTGGCAGATGCGTGTGCGGATCACCGTGTTGTGCTCGCCGATGCCGGCGGTGAACACCAGCATGTCCAGGCCACCCAGCACCGCCACGAGGGCGCCGATCTCGCGCACGATGCGGCGTACGTACAGTGCCAGCGCGGCCTCGGCGCGCGCGTGGCCGGCCTCTTGTGCCAGCAGCACCCGGGGGTCGGAGGAGACGCCCGAGAGCCCGAGCAGGCCCGACTGGTGGTACAGCAGGTGGCCCACGTCTTCGAGCGAGAGTTTTTCGATCTCCATCAGGTACAGCACGGCGCCGGGGTCCAGGGCGCCGCAGCGTGTGCCCATCATCAGGCCGTCGAGCGCCGAAAAACCCATGGTGGTGGCCATGCTGTGCAAGCCCTGCATGGCACACAGGCTGGCACCGCTGCCCAGGTGGGCGACGATGGTTCGGCCGCGCGCAGCATCGCCATAGCGCTCGGCCAGCGCGACGGACATGAATTCGTACGACAGGCCGTGAAAGCCGTAGCGGCGCAGGCCGCGTTCCCAGGCGTCCCAGGACAGCGGCAGCATCTTCTCGACGTCGGGCAGGGTGTGGTGGAAAGCCGTGTCAAAACACGCCACCTGCGGCAAGCCGGGCAGCGTGGTGAGCAGTGCTTCGATGGCTTCCAGCGCAAACGGTTGGTGCAGTGGCGCCAGGGGGATGTAGGTCTTGAGGTCGGCCAGCACGTGGGCATCCACACGCACCGGGTCAGCGTATTGGGTGCCGCCATGCACCACGCGGTGCGCTACCGCAGCGATGTGGTGGCCGCCCTGCGCCATGCGTGCCATCACGCGCATGCGGATGTACTGCAGCGCCGCGTGGTAGGGCAGCGCCGCGTCCAGAGCCACCGGGCCGGGCGTCACGCCGGTCTCTCCAAAGGTGGGTGTGGGGCTGGTGATGCCGTCCACCTTGCCGTTCCACAAAGGCTTGCGCGCCAGGGGTTGTAGGGGCTGCGTGGGGGTCTCAAACAGCGCAAACTTGATGCTCGACGAGCCGCAGTTGAGAACCAGGACCAGGGCGCTCACAGCGGGGCCTTCTGGTAGTGCCGGGCCAGCAACACGGCCACGGCGCACGATGCCATGCGCGTTTCGCGCGAATCGGCACGGCTGGTCAGCACGATGGGAACGCGCGCACCGAGCACGATGCCGGCGCAGGCGGCGTCACCCAGGTATTCGAGCTGCTTGGCCAGCATGTTGCCGCTTTCAAGATCGGGCACGACCAGGATGTCAGCGCGCCCCGCCACTTCAGAGACGATACCCTTGGTGCGCGCAGCGGCGATGGAGATGGCGTTGTCGAAGGCCAGCGGGCCGTCGAGCAGCCCGCCGGTGATCTGGCCCCGATCGGCCATCTTGCACAGCGCGGCGGCGTCGATCGTGGCGGGCATGTGCGGGTTGATGGTTTCCACGGCAGCCAGAATGGCCACGCGCGGCTGGGCAACGCCAATGGCATGTGCCAGGTCGATGGCATTGCGCACGATGTCCGCCTTGTCCTGCAGCGTGGGGGCGATGTTGATGGCGGCGTCGGTGATGATGAAGGGGCGCGGGTAGGCCGGTGTCTGCATCACATAGCAGTGGCTCACGCGCCGCTTGGTGCGCAGGCCGCCCTGGCTGGCGACCACGGCCGCCATGAGTTCATCGGTGTGCAGGCTGCCCTTCATCAGCGCCTGCACCCGGCCCTCCAGCACCAGCTCGACGGCCCGTGCGGCCGCAGCGTGGCTGTGGGGCACGTCTTCGATGGCAATGCCCGCCAGGTCCAGGCCGTTTTCCTGCGCCACGGCGAGCAGCCGCGCGCGCGGGACCACCAGCACCGGCTCGATCAGGCCGGCGGCGCGTGCATCCAGCGCGCCCGAAAGGCTGAGGGCATCACACGGGTGCACCACCGCCACCCGCAGCGCACCGAGCGGGCGCACATGGTCGAGCAGCCGCTGCAGGCCGTCGTTACCCACCGTCATGCGCACCTCGGGCAAGGTGGTGCGGGGGCGTTCGATGTGTTCGGTCGGGGCCAATACATCGGCCTCACCGCTGATGGCGGTGACACCGTCCTGGTTGATGCAGGTGCAGGCCAGCGTCAGGCGTTTTTTCTCTTCGTGGCGCGCGGTCACGGTGACGCTGATGCGCAAGGTGTCGCCCACATGCACCGGGGCCAGGAACTTGAGCGTCTGCCCCAGGTAAACGGTGCCGGGGCCGGGCAGGCGGGTGCCCAGCACTGCCGAGATCAGCGCGCCGCCCAGCATGCCGTGGGCAATGACGCCGTGAAAGCGCGTGGAGGCGGCATATTCGGCGTCCAGGTGCTGCGGGTTGACGTCGCCCGAGAGCACGGCAAAGAGCTCAATGTCCTGCGTGGTCAGCGTGCGTTCAATGCTGGCGCTGTCGCCCACGGCGATTTCATCGAACGTGCGGTTGCGGATGGTGCGCAGCTTGTCACCGGCGGCGGTCGCGGAGGATGGGGCGGACAGGATGTCTGGCATGGGGCTCCGAAGGGTGGGGAAGGATCAGGCCATCTGGCTGATGGTCTTGCGAAAACGGGCCAGCGAAGCCGCGAACAGTACGCCGCCGATGGCCAGGATGGCCAGGCATTGGGGCCAGACCACATCGAGGCCCGCACCCCGGTAAAGGATGGCCTGCGCGGCCGCCACGAAATGCGTGGTGGGTGCGGCGAGCATCACGTTCTGCACCAGGGCCGGCATGCTTTCGCGCGGCGTGACACCACCGGACAGCAGTTGCAGCGGCAGCAGGGTCAGCACCAGCAGCATGCCGAACTGCGGCATGGAACGGGCCACCGTTGCCAGGAAGATGCCCATGGACGTGGTGGCAAAAAGGTGCAGAGCCGCCAGGCCCATGAACAGCAGCACCGACCCCTGCACCGGCACATGCAGGGCCCCCTGCACCACGAACACCAGCGCCACCAGCGCGGCCAGCACCACCACTAGCCCCATGGACCAGACCTTGGCCAGCATGATCTCGCCGGGTGTTACGGGCATGACCAGCAGGTGCTCGATGGTGCCATGCTCGCGTTCGCGGATCAGCGCCGCTCCGGTCAGGATGATGGACAGCATGGTGACGTTGTTGATGATTTCCATCAGCGCGCCAAACCAGGCATGTTCCAGATTGGGGTTGAAGCGCATGCGCACGTTCAGGTCCACCGGCAGCTGGGTACCGCCGCGATAGCGCTGCACGAATTCGCTCACCTCGGCCGCCACAATCTGCTGCACATAGCCGCTGCCCGTGAAGGCCTGGCTCATGCGCGTGGCGTCCACATTGAGCTGGATCGCGGGTGCCAGCCCGGCCAGCACCTCGCGCTGGAAGTTGGGCGGAATGTCGAGCACGAAGGTGTATTGGCCGTTGTCCATGCCGGCATCCATCTCGGCCAGCGTGATCAGGCGCGGCGTGATGAACTGCGGTGGGTAAAAGCTGCTCACGATGCGCGCCGACAGGGGCGAGTCGTCCTCATCCACGATGGCGATGGAGGCCTTGTGCAGGCCCTCGGGCATGGCGGTGGCTGCCACGTAGATCGACACCGTGAACGTGTAGGCAATCAGCACCAGCATCATGGGGTCGCGCACGAGGCTCCACAACTCCTTGATGCCCAGGCGCCAGATGTTGGCAATGGACGCGGTGCGCATGATCAGGATTCCTGCTTGCGCAGCAGCAAGATGGCTGTGCCGACGATGACTGGTGCTGCCACCAGCAGCGGCCAGAAGGATGGCAGCAGGCTCGACAGATCGAGCGCCTTGCTGAAGACCCCCCGGCTGATGGTGAGAAAGTGCGTGGCCGGGTAGATGCGGCCGATGAAGGCGCCTATGCCCTCGAGCGACGACACGGGGTTGATCAGTCCCGCGAACTGGACCGACGGGATCAGCGTGCCGATGATGGTGACGAACATCGCCGAGATCTGGCTGCGGGTGAACGTGGAAGCCAGCAGACCGAATCCGGTGGACGAGATGATGAACACCAGTGCCGTGAGCGCCAGCGTGGCGAAGCTGCCCTTGAGAGGCACGTCAAACACGGTCACTGCCAGGGCGGTCATGAGCAGAAAGTTGAACATGGCCAGCACGACGTAGGGCAGTTGCTTGCCCAGCAGAAACTCGGCCCGCGTGACGGGCGTGACGTACAGGTTGATGATGGAGCCCAGTTCTTTTTCGCGCACCACCGAAAGGGCCGTGAGCATGGCCGGTATCAGCATCAGCAGCAACGGAATCACCGCCGGCACCATGGCGGGGAGGCTCTTGACATCGGGGTTGTAGCGAAAGCGCGTCTCGACGGAGCTGGCCGCAGCCAACTGCACGCCCAGCCGGTGCTTTGCCATGTCGGCCAGCCACATCTGGTGCATGGCGCTGATGTAGCCGCGCACGGTTTCCGCGCGCATGGGCATGGCGCCATCGACCCAGGCCGCGATCTGCACGGTCCGGCCGTGCTGGAGGTCGCGCGCGAAGCCGGGCGGAATCTCGATGGCCAGCGCCAGCTCGCCGCTGCGCATGCGCTGGTCCAGCTCGGCGTGGTTGCGGATCGGGGGCTTTTCGATGAAGTAGCGTGAGCCTGCGAGGTTGAGCGCGTAGTTCTGGCTCAGCGTGGTCTGGTCCTGGTCGAGCACGGCATAGCTGAGGTCCTCGACGTCCAGGCTGATGCCGTAACCAATGATGAACATCAGCAGGGCAGTGCCGAGCAGCGCCAGCGTGGCCCGCACCGGGTCGCGCCGCAGCTCCAGTGTTTCGCGCCACATGTAGCTGAGGGCGCGGCCCAGGTTGAAAAAATCCCGGCGACGCTGCGGGGCGGGCAGTTTGCTCTGCGGTGTGGGCGCAGGTGCGAGCGTTGGCTGGGGGGCGGCTGGCTCCGGTGCGCCTTTCGCAGGCGCCGCCCGCTGGGTGCCCGAGGCGTCTTCCAGGTAGGCAATGAAGGCCTGCTCCAGCGAGCCGTCGCCGCGTTGCGCAGCGATGTCTGCGGGCCGGGCACTGACCAGCACCTTGCCCGCATGCATCAGCGAGATGCGGTCGCAGCGCTCGGCCTCGTTCATGAAGTGGGTGGAGATGAAGATGGTGACCTGGTCGCGGCGTGACAGCTCGATCAGCAGGCGCCAGAAATTGTCGCGCGCCACGGGGTCTACACCCGACGTCGGTTCGTCCAGGATCAGCAGCTCGGGCTGGTGCACCATGGCCACGGCCAGCGAAAGGCGCTGGCGCAGGCCCAAGGGCAGGGCATCGGGCAGGCTGTCCAGCTCCTCTTGCAGGCCAAAACGCTCGACCATGGCCTGCACGCGTGCCTGCACCTGGGCCTTGGGCACATGGAACAGGCGTGCGTGCAGCACCAGGTTTTGCCGCACGGTCTGTTCGCCATACAGCGAAAACGCCTGCGACATGTAGCCTACGCGGCGGCGGGTTTCAATGTCCCGTGGGTCCACCTTCTGGCCGAACAGCCAGGCCTCGCCGTCACTGGCGGGCAGCAGGCCGGTCAGCATCTTCATGGTGGTGGACTTGCCGCAGCCGTTCGATCCCAGGAAGCCGAAGATCTCGCCGCGGCGGATGCGGAAGTCGACATGGTCCACGGCCACGAAGTCGCCAAAGCGCATGGTCAGGCCCCGCGCCTCGATGGCCACCTGGGCGTCATCGCCCAGCGCCAGGGGTGTGATTTCCACGGGTTCGTGGCCGCGTTTTTTCTCATCGGGCAGCAGCCTGATGAAAGCGGCTTCAAGGTTGCGGGTGCCGGTGCGTTCCAGCAGCTCATGGGGTGTACCGGTGGCGAGCACCTGGCCATCGTCCATGGCCACCAGCCAGTCGAAGCGCTGGGCTTCATCCATGTAGGCGGTCGCCACCACCACGCTCATCTGTGGGCGTTCTTGCCGGATGCTGGCGATCAGCTCCCAGAACTGGGCCCGTGCCAGTGGGTCCACGCCGGTGGTGGGCTCGTCCAGGATCAACAGGTCCGGGTCGTGGATCAGTGCGCAGCACAGGCCGAGCTTTTGCTTCATGCCGCCCGAAAGCTTGCCCGCCGGGCGCGCCAGGAAGGGGTGCAGGCCGGTGCTGTGCGTCAGGTGATCGATGCGCCGGCGCCGCTCGGCCGCATCGTGGCCGAACAGGCGGGCGAAGAACTGCAGGTTTTCCTCGACCGACAGCGTGGGGTAGAGGTTCTTGCCCAGGCCCTGGGGCATGTAGGCGATGCGTGGGCAGACCGCATTGCGGTGTTGCTTGCTGCGCATGTCGCCGCCCAGCACCAGCAGGCTGCCCTGCTGCAGCACCCGGGCCCCCGCCACCAGTGCCAGCAGGCTGGATTTGCCCACACCGTCCGGACCGATGAGCCCGACCATGCGTTGGGCAGGGAGGTCGAGATGGACGCCCGCCAGCGCCACGGTTTTGCCGTAGCGCAGGCCCACACCCGCCAGCTGGACCACGCAGGGGAGGGCTTCTGTCACACCTTACTCCGGCAGCTTGATGGCCAGGTGGGCAGGCCACAGGGCGTCTGCGTCCAGCTTGAGCCAGGCCATGCCGGGAAGTCCGGTCTTGACCAGTTTCATGTGTTTTTGCAGCAACTCCGGTGCGATCTGGGCTTTGACGCGGAACATCAGCTTTTGCCGCTCGCTGGCGGTTTCAACGGTCTTGGGGGTGAATTGCGCGGTGCTGGCCACAAACGACACCTGGGCCGGAATCACCAGTTGCGGCGCTGCGTCGAGAACGATGCGCACCTCGCTGCCCAGTGCCAGCCTGCCTGCCACGGCCTCGGGCAGGAAGAAGGTCATGTAGACGTCGGACAGGTCCACCAGGTTGAGCACCTTGCCGCCGCCGCCGATCACCTCGCCGGGCTGGGCGATGCGGTACTGCACGCGGCCGCTGCGGGGCGCCACCAGCGCGCTGTCGTTGATGTCGGCCTTGACGCGCGCCACGGTGGCTTGTGCAGCCGTCACAGCGGCTCGCGCACTGGCCACCTGGGTGCGTGCCGCCGTGATGGCCGCCTGTGCGGCCTCGGCCTGTGCCTTGGCCGCCACCACGGCCGCCTGCAGGCTGCGCTCGCGGGCCCGGTCGTCGTCCACCTCCTGGTCGGATGAGGCGCCTTCGCGCACCAGCGTCTGCGAACGGGCCAGGCGCCTCTGCGCCGCTTCCAGCTCGCTTTGGCGCTGCGCCACCACGGCGAGCGCGGCCTGCCTGTCGCTTTCGCGCACGGCCACCTGGGCTTCGGCGCTGGCCACGGCGGTCACGGCCTGCTGGTGGCGCGCGCCGGCTTCATCGCGTGAGGCTTCCAGGGTATCGATTTGCATATGGGCCAGGGTCTGGCCAGCGGTGACGAATTCGCCTTCCTTCACCACGATGCTCTGCACGCGGCCGCCCAGCTTGGCCGCCACGTCGATCTCGGTGGCTTCGATGCGGCCGTTGCCGCTGGCAAACCCCTCTCCCAGGCCCGGTGGATGCATGCGCGTCCAGGCATAGGCGCCCGCCGCGAGCACGGCGACCACGATGGAAAGGGGAATCAGCCGGTTCTTCAAGAGGGGGTTCATGGTGTGTCGGGTTTTCGGGGCTCTGGCACGGAAGGGGCGAGCGTGAGCGCACCGCCACCCAGCGCGACATACAGCCCGACTTGATTGGATAGCAGGGCCCGGTGCGCCTGCACCGCCTGCTGCTGGGCGACGAGCAGGTCGCGTTGCGCGTCCAGCACGTCCAGAAAAGCGCTGGCCCCGTGGTCATACCGCAGCTGCGAAAGGCGTGCGCGTTCTGCCTGCACTGCCAGCGCTTCCTGGGCAATGCTGCGCTGGCGTGCCAGCCACTGCTGTGCTGCCAGCGCGTCCGATACGTCTCGGAATGCGGCCTGGATGGCTTTTTCGTAGTTCACCACGGCCAGCTCGCGGCGCACTTCGGCCAGGGTCAAATTGCTGCGCAGGCGCCCACCACTGAAGATCGGCACCGTGATGCTGGGTGAGAACGTCCACGCCGCACTGCCGCTGTCGAACAGGCCACCCAGCTCGGCGCTGGCGGTTCCCAAAGCCCCTGTGAGTGCAATGCGCGGGAAAAATGCCGCGCGCGCAGCCCCGATTTGTGCGTGGGCGGCCCGCAGTTGGTGCTCTGCGGCGATGATGTCGGGGCGCCGGGTCAACAGTTCGGAGGGCAGGCCCGCGCGCAGCGGGGGTAAGTTCTGTGCGTCCAGTCGATGGCCGGCGGGATCAAGCGCCACACCGGCGCCTACGAGCAAGACCAGTGCGTTGGCTTGCTGGGCACGCGCCAGCTCCAGTTGTGCGACCAGGGCCTGGGCCTGGGTCAGCAGTGTCTGCATCTGCGTCAGGCTCAGGCGCGAGGCCGAGCCCACTTCAACGCGGCGCGTGAAGATCCGCAGGCTCTCCTGGCGGCTGGTGCTGCTTTGCCGGGCCAAAGCCAGGCGTTCGTCCAGTTCGCACAGGATGAAGTAACTGTTGGCCACCTGCGCAATCAGGCCAAGGGTGACGGCGTGCTGTGCGGCCTCGGTGGCCAGGTAGTTCTCCAGGGCGGCATCGCGCAGGCTGCGTACACGGCCCCAGAAGTCGATCTCCCAGCTGGCCAGGCCCAGCCCCACCTGGTACTGGCTGCCCAGCAACGGTCGCCCGGTCAGATTCAGATCGGCCGGTACACGGGAGCGATCCAGGCCCGCCTGGCCGACCACGGTGGGCAGCAGATCGGCACGCTGGATGCCATAGGCAGCGCGGGCCTCGGCCACACGCAGGGCTGTGGCGCGAATATCGCGGTTGTGCTCCAGCGCCTGTGTCACCAGCGCCTGCAGCTGGGGGTCTGCAAAGTAGTTCTGCCAGGCGGGCACGTCGCCAGCGCTGGCCGTGGGGACATTGTTCTCGGCATAGACCGGGGCCACCGGCAGCGCCGGTGTGGCATAGGGTGGCGCCAGGGGCGCACAGCCAGACAGCGCCAGCGTGGCCGCAGCCAGAGCGTGCGTGCCATGGTGGGCGACAAGGTTCTTTGCGAAGAGGTTCATGGGCGGGCGTTCGCCAAGGACGTGGTCGCCACGGTCGACATGCAAGGTGTTGCCGGGGGCTGAGCGCCGCGCGTTGCTGGCAGTCTTGGGGCTGCGGCATTGACGCAGATGGCGTATGGCCCCCTGTCGGCGGCGAGAGCGCGCATGCTGTATTGCAGCGCGGCCTTCACCGGCTCCATGAGGCCTTGGTTGTTGGTGACTGCTCCAGTGCCCAGGTAGCGCATGGTCATGGCTCCATAACGTAGTTGCCGGGTGCATCGGCCACCGGCGGGTAGGCGCGAGCGCCCATGCGCGGTGGCTCGACGGGGGACCCGGAGCGCGCCTGCAGCCATGCCAGCCAGGCTGTCCACCACGAGCCTTGTTCCTCGGGGGCCGTGGCCAGCCATTCGTCGGTCGTCAGCGTATGGCCGCCCGCAGGGCGGGTAAGGAGCTGGAAGTGGCGGTGTGGGTTGCCGGGCGGGTTGACGACGCCGGCGTTATGCCCGCCGCTGGTCAGCGCGAAGGTGATGTCGGCGGGACTTTGCTGGTGCAGCTTGTAGACCGAGCGCCAAGGTGCTACGTGGTCGGTTACCGTGCCGACCATGAAAATCGGTACCGTCAGGTCGTGCAGTGCCACGGGCTTGCCATTGACCTGGTAGCGGCCTTCGCTCAGGTCGTCATGCAGGAACAGCCGGCGCAGGTACTGCGAGTGCATTTTGGCGGGCATGCGCGTCGCGTCCGCGTTCCAGGCCATCAAGTCGTTCACGGGGGCGCGGTCGCCCAGCAGGTATTCGTTGACCATGCGCGACCACAGCAGATCGTACGAGCGCAGCATCTGAAAGGCGCCCGCCATCTGGCTGGCCTTGAGGAAGCCTGTCTGGTTCATTTGTGCGTCCAGCAGGCTCAGTTGGCTCTCGTCAATGAACAGGCCCAACTCGCCGGGCTCTGAGAAGTTGGTTTGCGCGGCCAGCAGTGTCAGCGAGGCCAGGCGGTTGTCCCCGTCACGTGCCATGGCGGCCGCAGCGATAGACAGCAGGGTGCCACCCAGGCAGTAGCCGGTGGCGTGTACCTTGTGGTGGGGCACGATGGTGGTGACGGCGTCCAAGGCCGCGTGAAAGCCCAGCTCCAGGTAGTCGTCCATACCCAGGTCCCGGTCTTTGGCCACCGGGTTTTTCCAGGAGATGCAGAACACCGTGTGGCCTTGGTCCACCAGGTACTTGATCAGGGAGTTGTGCGGCGACAGATCCAGGATGTAGTACTTCATGATCCACGCTGGCACGATCAGGATCGGCTCAGGGTGCACCGCGCCCGTGCTGGGTGCGTACTGGATCAATTCGATCAAGCGATTGCTCAACACCACTTTGCCGGGCGTGATACCCACATCGCGGCCCACCACAAACGCGTCGGTGCCAGCCGGCGGTGCGCCCGTGGCCTGGCGCTTCATGTCATCCGCCGCGTTGAAGGCGCCGCGCAGCAGGTTGGTTCCGCCCTCGGCCAGGGTGCGCCGGAGCACGACCGGGTTGGTCAACAACTGGTTGCCGGGAGAAAAAATATCCAGCATCTGCCGTGCCATGAACGACACGATGTCTTCATGGTGCTTTTCCACGCCCCAGACGCCCTGGGTTGCCGCTGCCCACCACTGCTCGGTCAGCAAAAAGGACTGGTGCAGGAGGTTGAACGGCCACTGCTGCCATTCGGGGTCTGCGAAGCGCCGGTCGGTGGTCGGGGGCTCCACCGCATGGCGGGCCGCGCGGTCGGGGCCGGCCGCCATGCGCTCCCGCGCATAGCGGGCCAGGGTTTCGCTCTGGTGCAGGGCCAGTCGCACCAGGTCCATGCACTTGCCGGGCGAGGTGGCCAGGTGCAACGCCCAATCGGTGGATGCCAGCAGGGGCGTGGCTTGCGACAGGGACGAGACGCGCCGCGCCAAGGCCGCATGGAATAGCGGATCCCACTGCTCTGCCATGGTCGTGGGTGAAAAAGAAGCGTTCTGCATGGAGGTTTTCCGTGAGTCAGCGTAAGCACTGGCTGGGTGGGTACCCGTTGCTGGAGCATGGACTACTGCATACCGACTGGTCGGTAACTAATTCCACGGTCATCATACCCACGATGCAGGAAAAATTGGTAGAAACCCTGGTTTTTGGACCCAAAGAGGCTGAAATGAAAGCCCCGGTGCGCAAGCGTCTGGCGCCACAGGTGCGGGTGCCGCAGATTCTGGATGCCGCTTTGGTGGAATTTGCGGAACGTGGTTTCACCGCTGCGCGGATGGACGACATTGCCGGGCGCTGCGGTTTGTCCAAAGGGGGGCTGTACGCGCATTTTCAGAGCAAGGATCAGATCTTCAAAGCCTTGTTGGGCCGGTTATTGGCCCCTCCGGCGTGGCAAGACCTGCCACCGCCTGCGGCCAGTGCAGGCCCGCGCGCATTGGCGCAATGGATTACCGATGGCCTGTATGCCGCCCTGGGGCAGCCTGCATCTTTGGCGGCACTGCGCCTGCTCGTGGCAGAAAGCGCCCGGGTAGAGGCCCTTGTGGGTCTGTGGGAGCGCACCGTGGTGCAGCCCCAGGTGGCTTTTTTGGGCGAAACGGTGGCGGCCTACCTCGTGCGTGATGACCGTGAGCCCAGTGTTCTGGTGCGCGAGCCGTGGCTGGTGGTCGCACCCATTGCGCATGCGCTGCTGTCACAAATGATTTTTGGGGCCGGTGGGATGGACCATCTGGAACGCTGCCGCCAGGGCCATATTGATCTGCTGTGCGAGTTGCTGGAGCCCCGCTGGCGCGCCGACGCTCCCCATTGAAAATTTGATGACCGACGTCGTATGACGTTGCGGCCTGCCAAGCCCACGGTTGCTGGGCGCAGGACCTTCGCGTTTACCCGGTGTGTTGTTGGTGGAAGGCTGGCGAAAATACCGCACACAGCGATGCGGCACAACGGATTGCCCAAAACACCTCGGCGGATAGTCAGAGGGGTGCGATGGGGCGTTGTGCAGGGGCCGTTGTTCGCGCCTGGAAGGCCGCAGGTTGGACACATTCATACGATGTCATTACGCGCTAATTTGTACGATGTCGTACCAATAAATCCGTGCTGCCAAAGCTAAAACAAAAAACCAACGAGGGATGCATATGCACAGGGGACTGAGAGCGGGGTGGATGTTCGCGGTTGCGGCCGGGCTGTTGGTGTGTGCGGGCTCTGGCATGGCGCAAACGCGCTTGCGCGCCTGGAACATCCATCCCGACGGTTATCCCGTCACCGAGGCGATGAAAAGCTTTGCGCAGCAGGTGGCCAAGGCCACACAGGGGCGCTACCAGATCGAGGTGTTCTCCAACGCCACGCTGGGCGATCAGCCCAAGGCCGTGCAGATGCTCAAAAGCGGCGAAATCGACGTGGCCGAGTTCAGCTCGGGCCCGCTGTCGGATGCCGTGCCGGGTATCAAGGTGTTGAACCTGCCATTTCTGTTCACCGACTCCGCCCACATGTTCCGCCACCTCGATGGCAAGCTGGGTGAGCGCTTTTCGGCCAACCTGCAGGCGGCTGGTTTTGTGGTGCTGGGCTGGTATGACGGTGGGTCTCGCTCGTTTTATTGTGCGCAGCGTGCGCCAGCCAACATCCGTGATCTGGCGGGTGCCTCCATTCGGGTGCAGCAGTCGGAGATCTACACCGAGATGATCAAGCTGCTCGATGCCAAACCCGTGGCACTGCCGTTCAAGGAGGTGCTGGCAGGGTTTGAGAAGGGCACGATTGACTGTGCCGAAAACAACATGCCGTCCTACGAATCCACCGGGCACTACAAACTGGCCAAGAACGTGTATGTGACCAACCATGTGGTCTCGCCCGAGGCCTTGGTGGTGTCTACCGCCCTGTGGGGCAAGCTCTCGGCTGAAGACCGCAAGGCATTTGCCGAAGCGGGCGCGCAGTCGGCCTTGCTCATGCGCGATCTCTGGAACAAGCGCGTGGCGCAGGCGCTGGAGACCACGGCCAAGCAGGGCGCGCAGTTTGTGCGTGTGAAAGACATCTCGCCGTTTGTGCGGCGCATGGCGCCGCTCTATGGCAAATACATGAAAGACCCGACCACGCGCGAAGAGCTGCTGACCATCATCTCGAAGTAGATCCGGTGGGTGCCCTTTTGGGGGGGGGCTATTGACAGGGCCGCAGCCCTCACGGCGGTGGTGACCGCGCATCACTGGAAATGGTCGAACGAGGCGTAGCTGTTCGTCAGCAGATGGCCTTGGGCATCCACCAGCTGCAGCCCAGGCTGTGCCAATACCGTGCCAATGCGGGTCACGGGGGTGTTGCCGGCCAGCGATGCGGCGGCCACGGCGTCGCGGCGGTCGGGTGGCGCGGTGAATACCAGCTCATAGTCGTCACCACCGGCCAAGGTGGCTTGGTGAATGATTTTTGAGCCAAATGGGCTTGTGGCGCTTGATACATAAGCGCAAGCAGCTATCAAATTAGAAGTGATATGGGTGTCGATGCGCGCCCCGCCGCCTGACGCTTTGAGGATGTGCGACAAATCCCCCAGCAGCCCATCGCTCACATCCATGGCGCTGCTGGCCACACCGCGCAGCGCCTGGCCCAGGGCGACGCGGGGGGTGGGCCGTTCCAGCCGCAGCCGGGTGCGCGCGAGCAGATCGGCCGGCAGGGTGAGGTGGCCCAGCAGCGCCTCAAGCGCCAGGCGCGCGTCACCCAGCGTGCCGCTCACATAGATGTCGTCACCGGGGCGGGCGCCGCTGCGCAGCAAGGCCTGGCCGGCGGGCACTTCGCCAAACACGGTGATGCAGATATTGAGCGGGCCTTGCGTGGTGTCGCCGCCCACCAGCTCGCAGCCGTGCACATCGGCCAGCGCCAGCAGGCCGCGTGAAAACCCCGCCAGCCATGCCTCATCCACACGCGGCAAGGCCAGCGCGAGCGTGAACGCCAGCGGGCGGGCGCCACAGGCGGCCAGGTCTGACAGGTTCACGGCCAGCGCCTTGTGGCCCAGGGCCTCGGGGTCTACATCCGCAAAGAAGTGGCGGCCCTCCACCAGCATGTCGCTGGAGATGGCCAGTTGCATGCCCGGTGCGGGCGCCAGCAAAGCGCAGTCATCGCCCACGCCCAGCACGGCACGCTGCACGGGGCGCGTGAAATAACGCGCGATCAGATCGAATTCACCCATGGGGGGATTGTGCGATGCAGACACCGGGCGCGGAGCCAAACCATGGGCCCTTTTCACGCCAGCCAGTCCGCCGGGTAGCCGAGCAGCCGGACGATAGTGTCAGCGCCCGCCGCGAAAGCGCTGTGCCGCCTGGCGGCTGACTTCTGCAAGCAGTTGTTCCTCTCGCTGGCGTTCACGCAGCCAACGCGCATCGTTTTGCCCGGCCTCGACCTCGGTGCGCAGCATGTGCATGGCGCTGGATGCACCCTGCAGCGCCGCGTGGCCCGCAATCTTGTCCATGGTGTGCAGGATGTGCTCGCGCAGGGGCATGTGGTCACCGGTGGCGGGGTCCACATACACCGCGTCCATGCCAAAGCGGCAGGCCTGAAAGCGGTTGTAGGTGTACACAAGGTAGTCATCCTCTTCGGGAATGAAGGGCTGGTCCGCCAGGAACCATGCCCCGAGCGACTGCACAAAACCGGCCAGGGCGGCCGCACGCTCAATGGTGAGCGGCGTGTCGAACACACGGATCTCGATGGTGCCGAACTCGGGCTTGGGGCGAATGTCCCAATAGAAGTCCTTCATGCTCTTGACCACACCGGTGCGCGTCATCTTGTTGAAGTACTGCTCGAACTCTGTCCAGGTCAACACACAAGGCGCGCGGCCCGACAGCGGAAAGGCAAACACTGAATTGAGCCGGGCCGAGTCAAACGCCGTGTCTTGTCCCTGCACGTAAGGGCTGGAGGCCGACAGTGCGATGAAGTGCGGAATGTAGCGCGACATGCGGTGCAGCATGAGCAAGGCTGCGTCGGCATCGGGGCAGCCAATGTGCACGTGCTGGCCAAAGATGGTGAACTGCTTGGAGAGGTAGCCGTACAGCTGCGACAGCTCCTGAAAGCGGGGCTTGTCGTAGATGCGCCGCTCGTGCCACTGCTGGAACGGGTGTGTGCCCCCGCCTACCACGGCGATGTTGAGCTTGTCAGCGCTTTTGACCAATGCATCGCGGATGGGCGTGAGTTGCCCCAGCACCTCGCTGGCCGAATGGCAGATATCGGTGGAGATCTCGATCATGCTGTTCGTCATCTCGGGCACCACGCTGCCGGGCAGCGGAGTCTTGGCCATGAGGCGCAGCATGTCGTCGGCGTAGGGCGCCAAGTCGTAGTCGTTGGTGTTGACGAGCTGCAGCTCCAGCTCAACGCCCAGCGTCAGGGGTTCGGAATGGTTGAAGGCTTCAAGACTCACGGCTGTTCTCTCCGTTGTGGCCACGGGTCAGTGGCGCCCAGGGTTTTGAGCTTTCGCCCGCACGGTAGATGGCCACGGTGGCAATCACGGCGCCCAGGACTTCCATCAGCAAAATGGCCGGCAGCGCCACACCGGCAATCACATGGCCGGTGGAGGGCGAGGCCAGCACGAACTGCGAGGCGATCAAGAGCGCGATGGAGGACATCGGCGTCATCGCGCAACCCACCCACAGGGCTTGCTTCCAGCTTGCCCCGCTGCCCACGTTGCCCAAAGCGACGCCCGTGGCCTTGGCTACCAGGCGCACGGCAATCAGGGCCAGCACCACGCCAGCCACGGGGGCGCTCCAGTCGGCCTGCGCAGCCACGGTCGAGACCAGCACAAACATCAGCATGGTGAGCAGCGACGATGCATTGCCCAGCTGGCGGGGCCAGGCCCAGGGGCGCGGGTTGAGCTGCTTGAGAAGCATGCCGCCCAAAAGCGCGGCCAGGGGAGCTGAGCCCCCCATGTGCGCCGCCACCGCTGTGCCCGCTGCCACCAGCGCCAGAAACAGCATGGACGTGTTCTCGCTCGTGGGGCTCATGAAGCGCAGGGCCATGCGCAGCACCAGGGCCAGCACGGCGGCTACGATGATGGAGACACCCAGCACCACCACCACGGGGTACACGGTCTCCATCAGCGTGAGGCTCTGGCGGTTGATCAGCTCGGCCTTGGCGCTGCCCAGCGTCAGTGCATACAGCGTGGACAAGGTGGTGAGCACGATGGCGCGCTCTGTGACCGGGCCTGCCGCGCGGGTGTCGGCCACCACACGGGTGAGCACGGCAGGCGAGGCGGCCAGCGCCACCAGGGCGAGCGGACCAGCCACCTGGGTGGGCAGGTTCAGCCACACCAGCACCCAGTACACGGCAAAGTAGGTCAACACCGATTCGGCAATGCTCTGCACCAGCACCATGGGGTTGTGGCGGAACCAGCGCAGCGGAATGCGGCCGCCGCATTCAAACAGCACGATGGCGATGCCCAGCTCCAGCAGGAACAGGCCGATGCCCTGCAACGGCCACACTGCCCCGCTGAACCCGGCCAGCCCGGCGGCGGTGCCCACCAGCGAATAGCCGAGCACCTTGGGCAGGCCGGTATGGCGCTGTGTGAGATAGCCCGCCATGGCGGCCACGGCCAGCAGCAGCGACCATTGCACCGTGGGCAACCCGGCCGAGGGGCGCAGCCACTGCGCCCAGAAGCTCAGGATTTCATTCATGTCATGGAACCTCTGCGTCAGACGGGCGGAGCCCGTCGGTGTGAAAGGGCCGGTGCACAGGCCCTTCTCAGGCGGAAGGGGGTGCGCTTGGGCGTTGGTGCCCCGAATTTACAGGCGGAAACATTCCAGCCATGTAGGACAGATGCGGCGGTTGTCCGCCCTCAAGCTTGCGACGATACACCAACGCTGACCTGTCGCGCCGGCACGAAAAAGCTCAGGGGCGCGCTGCGCAGGCGGGCGCGAATGGCGGCGTAGATGCGCGAGCGGTCCACGCCGCTTACGTTCTGCGCACGCAGCGCCAGGCTGAAGGCCAGGTAAAAACTCACCGACACATTCAGTGCGCCGAGAAACGGCAGCGAGGCCACGGCCCACCAGAACGCAGGCAAATGCAGCACCTGCAGGCCCAGCGTGGCACTGGCAGCGCCCATCTGTCCCGTGGACAGCGTGACATGGCGCACATCCAGCCCCAGCCCGAAAAATGCGGCAAATGCGGGCACCAGGCCCAGCATGAAACCCAGGGAGATGTTGGCCGCAAAGCCCGAGAGGTTTTCGCGCAGGAATCGCGCCCACCGCGCCGCACGCCGGGCACCAAGCAGCCGCGTGATGCGTGGGTTGTAGTGCATGGCCGAGTCCAGCCGGTTGAGTACGAACCAGTTCTCTGTCCACCCAGCGATGATGCTGGAGGCAAACAGCAGCACACCCGTGAAGGCGGCAAAGAACAGCGAGGGCCCGAGCAGATGCAGGGACTCGAACACATGCTCGGTCTGTTTCTCGCTGATGGCCGGGTGGCCCGTGGCCAGTGCAATCAGCGCGGCCAGCGCCAGCACGGCAGGAAACACCACCAGCACATTGCCCAGCACGGCAGCAACCTGTGAGCGCACCAGATGCGTAATTTCATCCACAAACGATTCGATGGCATCGCCGGTGCCCAGTTCCTTGAGCTTGGCCGCCATGGCAGGGGCCGTCATGGCGGGTTGTTTGGTGGCCACCGTGAAGTGCAGCAGCTGGATCAACACAAAGCTCACGGCGTAGTTGATACCCGCCATGAATCCGCCCCAGAACGCGGAGAGCGCCAGCGCGTAGAGCCCGAACTTGGCCAGCGTGGTGAAGGCCATCAGCGCGCCACCACCGGCCGATTTTCTGAGCATGGATCGGTATTCAGCGCCTGTGCGGGTGATGTAGTGTTCACCGGTCTCGGCGCTGCGCTCGGCCACCTTGGCGGCCAGCAACGAGGAGTTGGACGCCAGCAGAGCGCGCAGGCTGCGCCGCTCTTGCCCCACCATGACCAGGTGTGCCATCAAGCGTGCTGCGGTGACCGCCGGTTTGGGCGACAGCAGGCAGTCCAGCAACTCCCGCACACGCAGGATGCGCTCGCGCAGTTGCCGCAAGCGAAACACCAGCCCCACCGAAATGCCGTTCGCTTCAAAATGGGTATACACGGTGGCGGCTGCTGCGCGGCAAGCCTCCAGGCGTTCGCGCAGCCGCTGGGCGGACTCGTTGATCCGGTCAGGGGTGCGCAGCGCATGCAGTACTTCGACGCGCAGGCTCTCCACGTCACGAATCAGCGCATGAAAGGGCTGCGCCTCGCGGGCCGACTCATTCATGCGCAGCCGCAGCTCGGGGGCAAAACCGGTCGAAAGAATCTGCCCCGCGCAGTACGTGATGGCATCGAGCAAGGCCCGGTGCCAGCGTGTTGCACCTCCCGGGCCTGCAGCAGCGTCAGGGGGAGCCAGCAGCTCGACCAAGCGGTCGAGCTGTGTTTCTTCAAGCGCTGCCAGCCATTGGGCATCAAAGGCGCTGGGCAGCGCCAGCATGAAAAGCTCTGACGCGTCGATGGTCTCGGGACTGCCGGGCAGAAGCTTGGTGCGCAGGCGCTCCGCGATCTCACTGACCAGAGCGGTGCGGGGTGCAAACCCAAAATCGGCCAACAGGGTGGTGACATCCACCTGGTCCACCAAGGTGGACCACCACGCCTTCAGCCGCAACGGGATATCCGGCCGGGCCGCCACTGCATCGAGAAAAAGCTGCACCCGTGCGACAGACCCCGGCACCGAGTCGCGCTTGCCGCGCACCCAGTCCAAGAGGCTGATGAGCCATAGATGGCGGTGGGCCAGGTCGGCCGACGGCTCTAGCGCAGCGAGGAGATTGACCAGGTCCTTGGGCGTGGGGCTCAATGCAGCACCCGTCCACTCAGCGGCTCGCCAGACGGGCCATGGCTCAGTGCCTCCAGCACAAACAGCGGAACTGGCGTGTTGAAAGGCTCGCCATCTTCGGCCACGCAATGGAAGGTGCCGTGCATGGTGCCGCTGGAGGTGCGCAGCCGGCAGCCGCTGGTGTACTGGAACGATTCGCCGGGCTTGAGCAGGGGTTGTTGCCCCACCACGCCCAGGCCTTTGACCTCTTCGGTGTGGCCGCGCGCGTCACTGATGATCCAGTGGCGGGAGATCAACTGGGCGGGTGTGTCACCCGCGTTGGTGATGGTGATGGTGTAGGCGAAGCTGAACACTCCCGTGTCCGGCGCAGACTGCTCGGGCAGGTATTCGGGCAGCACTTCCACGTCAAACTGGTACTTTGGCATGGGCCGCATGGTAACCGTGCCGCCCTGTGCGCGTGCAACTTCCAGGCGTCAAAAACCCCAGTGGTCCTGCGCTTTGCGACAATCGGGGGATGAGCCGCACATTCCAAATCGCCCCCTCCATCCTCTCCGCCGACTTTTCCCGCCTGGGCGAAGAAGTGCGAAATGTCATTGCCGCTGGCGCAGACTGGATCCACTTTGACGTGATGGACAACCATTACGTGCCCAACCTCACTTTCGGCCCCATGGTGTGCCAGGCCTTGAAGCCCCATGCCAAGACGCCTGCGGGCGTGGCTGTGCCGATCGACGTGCATTTGATGATCCAGCCTGTGGACGCCCTGGCCGCTGCCTTTGCCGACGCGGGTGCGGACTACATCAGCTTTCACCCCGACGCCTCGGGCCATGTGCACCGCAGCATCCAGGCCATCCGGTCCAAGGGCGTCAAGCCCGGCCTGGTGTTCAATCCGGCCGAGCCGCTCGATGTGCTGGACTGGGTGATCGACGACATCGACCTCATCCTCATCATGAGCGTGAACCCCGGCTTTGGCGGCCAGAGCTTCATTGACTCGGCCCTGCGCAAGGTCGAGGCCGTGCGCAAGCGCATCGACGCATCGGGCAAGGACATCCGCCTGGAAGTCGATGGCGGCATCAAGACCGACAACATCCGCCGCGTGGCCGATGCAGGCGCTGACACCTTTGTGGCGGGCAGTGCCATCTTTGGCAAACCGGACTACCGGGGTGTGATCGACGCGATGCGCGTGGCCCTGGGCTGATCGGAGTTCAGATTACTGCTGCGCAGGCACGGTGATGGTGGTCGTGGTCGATTCGCGCAGCACGCCGCCGCCGGAGACCGAGCCACTCGCCGGGCTGCTTTGCACGCGGCGCAAACAATCCGCCTGGTCGGCTGCCGTCTGGAACGCTGCGCAACGCTGGGTGGCGTTGTCGGTGGCGGCGGCACCTGGGTTGCTCAGATCACCCTTGCGCGAAGCATCCAGTGCGTTGTTGGCTTCGCGCAGGCAGGTGGACAGGCTGCCCTGGGTGTTGTTGGTCATGCACTTTTCCCGCTCCTGCTCATAGCGTGCCCGTGCGTCCTGTGGCGGCGTTTGTGCGGAGGCACCCGCGCAGGCCAGCAGCAAGGCAGCGGTGAAGACGGGCGTGGTAAAGGAAAGGCGTTTCATGAAAGGGCTCCTGAGGCAATGGCAGACGAAGGTCTGAACCTATGCCAGCAGGGTAGGCCCCGTGACGATGTGCCCCTGTCGGACAGTGCCGCCCTTGCCCGTGCTCGGGTTGCGCGTCTTGGGCTGGGTCAGCCCAGCCGCTGAAAGGTCAGGACGAAGGCCACGCCATCGGACGTATTGCGCGCATTGATGGTGCCGCCCATCTTGGCCATGTAGGTTTTGGCCACAAACAGCCCCTGGCCCCGGTGCTCACCCTCGCCGAGTGGGGTAGGGCTGGCGGGGTCGGAAACGCCCAGCTCAAAAATCCGCTCCAGCAGGTCGTCGGCAATGGTGGAGCCCTGGTTGTGCAACGTGGCGCTGGCCGTGGATTCCGATGCCATTAGCGTGAGCGTGATGGCGCTGCCGGTGGGGCGGTAGCGGTCGGCATTGCGCAGGATGTGGGTCACCACGTCTTCGAGTGCAAACTCGTCGGCCCGCACGATGACCGGGCCAGGGTGGCCTGGGCCCAGGTCGTACACCACATCCAGAATGCCCGCAAAGTGCGCGTTGTCCGCCACGTTGCGCAAGAAGGCATCCAGGTCCAGGCGACCCTCGGGCACATCGGCGGCCTGCAGCGCCTCGGCGGGTGATGCCGTGCCGTACAGCACATGGATGGCCTGTTGCATGCGCTGCACATAGCGGTGGCCGGGGTCTTCCGGGCCGTTCAGCGCCATCAGCGATTGCAGGGGCGACATGATCTCGTGCCCCACGGCGTGCCACATGTCGCGCTCCTGCTGGGCGCGCAGTTGCTCGCGCTGCAGGTCGTCCTTCACGCGCTGCAGCAGGTCGGCCAGGCCCCCGGCCAGAATACCCAGCTCGTCCGAGCCGCGCAGGTCCGACACGTCCAGGTCGCCCAGCCGGGGCCCGGTGTGGCCGGGCTGCACGTTGTACGACACGGCGGCGGCGCGGCGGGTGAGGGCCGTCACGCGGCGGATCAGGCCTACCTCCACCACCAGCCAGGCCAGTGCGATGGCGGCCAGCATCGCGCCCAGGTACCACGACAGGCGCGTGGCCACGGCGGCCAGGCTTTGCTCCACGCCGCGCAGGTGGCCGGTGAAGTTGACCACATAGTTGCCGGTGGGCGTGTCCAGAATGTCCAGGGCCGTGGGCGCGGCGGGCGTGGCCGCTGCCGGGCCTACACCCGCAGCCTCCAGCGGCAGCCAGCGGATCAGGCGCAGCAGCCAGGGGGCTGATGGCTCGGCCTGCACGTCCAGCCCCTTGAGGGTGATGGCGCTGGCCTCGTCGCTGCCCAGCTTGCGGATCTGCACACGTTCGCCCGGCAGCAGGCTGCGCGAGAGGTCGTTCAACGATGCGGCCAGCTGCGCACCGGGGGCGTTACTGTCGAACAGGGGCTTGGTGTCTTCGCCGGGTGCCAGCATTTCCACCCGCACGCGCATCTGTCCCAAGTCCTCCGGCGGCCAGACCAGGCGCTCGTCTTTGCGGAACAGGGCTTCGCGGAACAGCTCGACGGGCAGGCGGATGGAATAGTGGGTGCGGCGCAGGCAGTCAGGGGTGGTGCCCTCGCCAGCTGGTGCGCTGGCCGATGGGGGTGGTAGGTCACGGCACTGGCCGTTTTGCCACAGCCAGCCGCGAAAGTCGCGCACCGGCCGCGCGCGGGCGTCGAGCTGCGGTGTGCCGTTGTCCACAAACCCTGTGAGCCGCCCGCGCACGGCCGCGCTGCCTTGCGGCGGCATGGCCTCGTACGGCGCAATCCAGCGGTAGGTGGCGCCACGCATGTCCAGGCTGATGCGCGCACGGTGTGCTTCGGCGGGCACCAAGGCGCCGCGCTCGCGGGGTATCAGCTCGCCTGCGTAAAAACTGCCCACCAGATAGATGAAGCCGCCCGCATAGGGGTTGTTGCCAATCGCGGCGCACACCGAGGCACCATCGGGGTACTGCACCGAGCAGCCCGCCATCTCCACGGCCTGCTGCGATTTTTGGGGGTCGTCAAAGTCGATGGCCGCGTAGGGCAGCAGCAGCGGTGCCAGCGGCGTCACGCCCTGGCCCAGGTGGCCGGCATTGAGCAGCGCCAACTGGCCCGAGGGGTGGCGCAACCGTGCCATGACTTCCGCCTGGCTGCGCACAAACCCATGCTGGTAGGCTTGCCAGGCGCGCTCTTTCTCGTCCTTGAGCACCACCACGCTCAGTGCCACCGTGGCCAGGGCCAGCAGTACGAAAACACTGCGCACCAGAATGCGCAGGCGGAACGCGGGCAAGCCCAGGCGGGGTATGTCGAGTGCTGGGCGTAACAGGCGCTTCATTTGCCGACCCAGCGGAAGCCTCGCATGGGCACGTTTTCTATTCCCTCAAATCCAGGATCGACTTCACGCAGCGCCTCGCGGATGGTGCTCACATGCTTGCGCACGTTGTCGCGGTTGCGGCCGCTTTTCACCACCTCGAACAGTTCGTCATACGACACCACTTCGCCGCTGCGCTGGTGCAGCGTGGCCAGGATGCGCTGGGCCGTGAGCGGCAGGTTGATGCGCTCGCCGCGCCAGGTGGGGGTGCGCTGCCACAGCGGGTCCAGCACCAGCGCATCGCCCACGGGGGCGGGGGCTGCGCTGGCCGGGGCCTGTGCCTGCGTGGTGCGCAGGATGTCGAGAAAGGTCTCGATGAAATCGGCCTCTTCAAACGTGGTTTTCTGCAGATAGTCCCACGCATCGAGCGCCTTCATGATGCTGCGGTAGATGGCCGCAGGCATGGCCGACACCACCAGCACGGGCGTGCCCTGGCGCAGCTTGTTGATGGCGTTGATGAGGGCCACGCCCGCGTGGCGCTCGCGGCCCAGCTCGATGTCGAGCACCACGGCGTCGTAGTGCTCGCGGGCCAGTGCGGCCTCGGCCTCGTCGCGGGTGAACCACTGGTCGATGACGATGCCGCTCTTCGCACTGCGTATCCACCCCGCCAATTGGTTGCTGGTGGGCAGGTCGTCTTCGATCACGGCAATGCGGGTCATGGGCAGGGCGGGGCAGTAGAGGGGTGGGCGGATTATCCCGGTGCCCCACCCTGGGCGGTGTGAGTTTTTCTTCCGGGGCCGGAAGGTTCGTGCGGGCGGTGTGAGCGCATTGGGGGCTGCGCTGCATTGTTGCTTCCGGGGTGGATCCGAACAATCGGTCTTCAATGAGTCGGCCACGGCGGCGGCTCAGACACCGACAACAACACCGAACCCACCCGAGAGAGAAACGCCATGAAAGCCACCTGGAACCGCATCGTGCAGACCCTGAAGGATCGTCGCTCTACCCCGTTGCCTGAAGCAGGCACGGAACCCGTGCTGGCCGCCGAAGCGCAAGGCCCCGTTGATGCCGATGCCTTCCGCCTGAACTGGGCCTACCTGCTGCCCACCGCTCGCACCGTGCGCTGGCTGGCTGCTGGCGCCGTGGTAACCGCTGCGGGCCTGATGGTGTACCGCAACCCTCCGGTGCAACATCTGGCGCAAGGCGACCTGGGCGTGCGCCTGAACCAGTTCACCGGCGCCGTGAGCCTGTGGCGCGATGGCAGCGTGTGGGTGGTGCCCGGCCTGCACACGGTGCGGGTGTTCTCGCTGCGCGACCAGAGCTACCGCCCCGAAGCCATGCGCCAGGCCACGGGCAGCGCGCCGCTGCAGTCGGTGGAAGGCCTTTCGCTGGGGCTGGACCTGAGCGTGCGCTACGCGCTGGACCCCGCATCGCCCGCTGTGAAGGCTGGCAATCTGCCCGACAACGTGGGTGCAGACATCGTCGAGCCCGCCGTGCAAGGCCTGGTCTACAAGGTGTTTGCCCGCTATACGGTGCGTGAAATCTTCTCGTCCAAGCGCGCCGAGATTGCGCAGATCATCGAGACCGAATTGCGCGCCCGCTTGGCCGCCGATGGCGTGACGTTGCGCAGCCTGCAGATCGGCAAAGTGGACCTGCCCGCTGAATACCGCCGGGGCATGGACAGCCTGCTAGCCGAAGAACTGGCGTCCGAAAAAATGCGCTACACGCTGGAGCTGAAGGACAAGCGTGTGAAGGAAACCGAGCTCGACGCCAGCGCAGACAAGGTACGCCGCGAAGTGGCCGCCGAAGCCGCAGCCCGTGAACAAATCATTGCCGCCAAGGCGCAGGAAGAGGCCATGAAGCATGTGCTGCCCTTCAAGCAGCGCCAGATCGAGCAGCGCCAGTTGGAGGCCGAAGCCGAGCGCGTGGCCCGCGTCAAAGCCGCCGAGGGCAACGCCCAGGCCCGCCGTATCGAAGCCAACGGCGAGGCCGACGCCCGCCAGAAGCTGGCCGAAGCCGAGGCCTACCGCATGGACCGCATTGGCAAGGTGAACGCAGAGCAAATGGCACGCGAAGGCGCGCTGGTGACCAAGCACCCGCTGCTCATCCAGAAGACGCTGGCCGACAAGCTCTCGGACAAGATCCAGGTCATCATCGCGCCCCCGCCCACCAACGGTGACTTCATCGGTGCGGCGCTGCTCGGCGGCAACCGCACTGCCCAGGCCGGCGCGGCGCAGGCTGCTGCCGCGGCCGACGACGCCACCACCACCCACGCCGTGGAGCAATGAACATGAACGCCACCCTTGCAACTTTGCTCGCGGCCGTGGCCAGTGCCGCCGTGACCGTGGCGACCGAAGCCGCGCCCCTGCCTTCGTCTGGGGGCGCCCAGGGTAGCGCCATCGTGGTGCAAGACCAGGCCAGCCTGCGCGCTGCACCCCGTGACGGTGCCCAGCAGCAGGCCAGCCTGTGGCAGGGCGAAGTGCTCGAAGTGCGTGGCGAACGCCTCGACTATTTGCAGGTGTGGGACCACAAACGTGAGCGCGGTGGTTTCATCCGCGCCAGTGATGTGCGCCGCGTGGCCCTGACTGAGGCCGAAGGCCCCGCGCTGCTGGCCGTGATGCGATTTGTGCAGGACACCCCGGGCGCCGAAGCGCTGGGCATTGGCCTCACCGCCGCCTACCTGCAAGCTGCACCCGCCAAGGCCCTGGCGGGGGTGGAGGGCGCGCAGGCCTTCGATGCCCTGGGCACCTTTGCCGACCGCCTGGCGCGCCGCGCCTCGGTGGCCGTGCCGGGCAAAGCCTCGGGCGCCACACTTTCAGCCCACCTAGATGTGGCCAATGGCTACGGCGTGCGCTTTGCCACCTACGAGGTGGAAGGCCGCATGCAGGTCTGCTACGAGGGCGAGGCCTTTCGCCGCCTGCTGGCCATGCCCGTGGCCGATGCCGAGCAGCGCGCCCGCGCCGCCCTGGCGCTGACCCGCCCCGAATGCATCAACCCCGACCTGCCCGCGCACGAGCGTGCCAAGGTCGTCACTTGGCAGGCTGAGGTGCTGGAGCGCGTGGATGTGGCCAGTCTGCCCGGCTACCTGCGCAACCGCGTGCAAATCCGCCGCGCCAGCGTGTGGGGCGCCACGGCGTTTCAGCAGGCGCGCAAGAACGCGGCCGACCCGGCAGTGGCCGCTGCTGCTGCTCGGGCATTGACAGAACTCAGCGGCGTGAGCAAGGCCGAGCTGCCTGACGAAGACCAGAGCGCTTACAACGACGCCGCCATGCGCGTGAGTGCCGTGCGTTGGGCCCTTGTGCCTGCTGCGACCCCCGTGGCGGCTGTGGGCACCCGCCCCACACTGCTGACCGAACCCGGCGCCCCCGGCGAAACCTGCGTGCTGCTGGTGGATGCGCAGCACAGCGCCAAGGCCCCGCTGCTGCGCCGCTGCACCTACGGCGTGGTGTGGGTTGCATCGGCCAGCACCAACCGCGAAGGCACGGCCGTGGCACTGGCGGTGCAGCCTATGGAAGGCTGGCGCGAGCTGTGGGTGCTGCGCAAAACGGAAGGTGGCTGGCTGGCCGATGTGCTGCCGCCTGCCGCCACCACCCCCGAAACCGGCGTGGCCGAATGGGCGGGCTGGGTGCCCGGTGGGCGGCAGATGCTGGTGGCCCGCGAAGCGCGGGGCCAGGGCCGCTATCGCAAGAGCTTTGAGGTGGTGCGGCTGGACGGCCTCGCCACAGAGCGGGTGACGGGTGATGTATCGGCCTTGCCCTTGTTCCAGCGCTGGCAAGACCCCGCGTGGAAACAACAGACCTTGAGCCTGCGCTGAGCCGGTCCTTGGGCGGGGCCTGATGGCAATAGGTCAGGCAAGGGGCGGTGGGCCATTTCGTAAACTTGGCGCCCTCCTTGTCTTTTCTGCCCCCTTGCCCATGACCGATGTCGCCGCCCTGTCTGCCCTGCTGTCCCGTGTGGATGCTGTGATCGTGGATCTGGATGGCACCATGGTGGACACCATGGGCGATTTCAACGAAGCGCTCAACCGCATGCTGCGTGAACTGGGGCTGCCCGCCATTGGCGTGCAAGACATTGAGCACATGGTGGGTAAAGGCTCGGAGCATTTGTTGCGCTCAGTGCTAAAACACGTGCTTTCGCCCGTGGATAGTGCGGAATCAGCTATAAAAACAGAAGCACTTTACCCCTCTGCGTGGGCCAGCTACCAGCGCCACTATCTGGACATCAATGGCCAATATGCGCAGGTGTATGCCGGTGTGCCAGAGGGGCTCAGGGCTATGCGTGCGGCGGGTTTGCGCCTGGCGTGCCTGACCAACAAGCCCACGGATTTTGCGGTGCCTCTCCTGACCTCCAAAGGGTTGGCAAGCTGCTTTGAGAAGGTGTTTGGCGGCGATAGCTTTGAGCGCAAAAAGCCAGACCCGCTGCCCCTCCTCAAGACCTGCGAGGCGCTGGGCACCGCCCCTGGGCGAACGCTCATGCTGGGGGATTCGAGCAACGACGCACAGGCCGCCCGTGCGGCGGGTTGCCCTGTGGTGCTGGTCACCTATGGCTACAACCATGGACAGCCTGCACGCAAGGTGGACGCGGACGGGTTTGTCGACTCGTTCGTACAGTTGGCCCGGGTTTCCTCCTGACGCTCGTGCTTGGGGGACTGCCAGGGCGTTTTCGTCAGACCGTCAGTTGGCGTGGCGAGCCCTGGGGGTAGCCCAGGCGCGCAGCGGGGGCGGGGTGCGAGCGAGCGGTGGTGGGCGCTGGGCTGTTCGTTGCCATCACCGCCGTCACAGCGCTTTCCGACAGGCGGAACACGGCCACCGCATCCACCAACTGACCGGCCTGTGTCTTCAGGCTGTCTGCGGCGGCCGCGCTTTGCTCCACCAGGGCCGCGTTTTGCTGGGTGGTCTGGTCCATCTGCGAGATGGCATCGCCCACCTGGGCGACGCCCTGGCTTTGTTCGCTGCTGGCCGCGCTGATCTCGCCCATGATGTCCGTCACACGGCGGATGGCTCCCACCACCTCGGTCATTGTGGCTCCGGCTTTGTCTACCAGCGCTGTGCCCCTTTCCACACGTTCCACGCTGGTGCCGATCAGACCCTTGATCTCTTTGGCGGCCTCTGCGCTGCGCTGCGCCAGGCTGCGCACCTCGCCAGCCACCACCGCAAATCCGCGACCCTGCTCGCCAGCACGGGCGGCCTCTACGGCGGCATTGAGGGCGAGGATGTTGGTCTGGAAGGCGATGCCGTCGATCACGCTGATGATGTCGGCGATCTTGCGGCTGCTGTCGTTGATGCCTTTCATGGTGTCCACCACTTCGGCCACCACGTCGCCGCCTTGCTGCGCGACCGTGGACGCGCTCATGGCCAGCTGGTTGGCCTGGCGCGCGTTGTCGGCGTTCTGGCGCACGGTCGAGCCCAGTTGCTCCATCGAAGCCGCCGTTTGCTGCAGCGCCGAGGCCTGTTGTTCGGTGCGGGCGGACAGGTCGTTGTTGCCTGTCGCAATCTCGACGCTGGCAGTGGACACGCCTTCTGCGTTGTGGCGCACATTGCCCACGATGGTGGACAGCCGCGATTGCATGGTGGCCAGCGCCTGCAGCAGTTGCCCGGTTTCGTCGCTGCCCGTGGTTTCGATGGGGTGGGTCAGGTCGCCGTCGGCAATGCTTTCTGCGGCCAGCTTGCCGCGCTGCACCGGGCGCACGATCGAGCGCGTCACAGTCAGGGCCAGCAGCGCGCCCAGCGCCACCGCCACCAGAGTGGCGACGCCCAGCAAGACCTGGCTGGCCCGGGCCAGGGTGGATGTATCGGCCTGGCTTGCGGCCAGTTGGGTGGACATGGCTTTGCGCAGACCATCCAGTGACTGGAGGTAGTTGTCGGCCAGTGGGCGCAGGTCTTTATCCACCATGGTGGGCACATTGGGTTCGCCGCCGCGGTGCAGCTCCCGGATGTCGTTGAGCTTGTTGCTGTAGGCGGCGCGCGCTGCGGCAATCTGGGTCAGCAGCCCCCGGGCCTGTTCGCCTTGCACCAGGGCGTCGATGCGCTTGACCTTGGCATCCATGCCCGCTGCGGTGGCCTGGGTGTCCGCCGTGAGTTTTTCCATGTAGCCCAGGTCAATGGCTTTGAGGAAAGCTTCGGTGCGCACCCAGTTCAGGCGGATGTCCGACGCCCAGTCTTCCACCAGCGTTTGCTGCTCAATTTCCTGGGTGGCGACACGCTCGCTGGCGTCCTGCAAACTGGCGATGCGCCACATGCCCGTGGCTGCAATCAATGCGGTGATGACGAGAATGACGCCAAAGGACGAGCCCAGGCGCGTGCCGACGGAGAGGTTGCTGAGTTTCATGGTGAATTCGGGCGCAGAAGGTGTCGAGAACAAAAGGGCATTGCGTTGCAGGCAGCCCGCTCGCAAATGCCGGTGGCGGGCAAGAGGCTCAGGCAGGCCGCGCCGCGAACGTGGGCCGGGGTATGCCTTGATTGGCGGGGCTGCTCAAACATTCAAGGACGTGTTGTTGGGTACGTTCCGCCGTGGCTGGCCACTGTCGGGCGTGGGACAAAGCAGGTGGTGGTTGCGTGGGGGCTTGCCCCTGGCTCCGCGCCAGTTGAACCGCCCCGGGGCGGTTCAACTGGCTGACTTGCCCAGCAGCGCGTCTTTGAGCTTCCAGTCGGCGGGGGCGTTTCCGAGCCAGATGCCCATGAGGGAGTTGAAGAACTCAGGCTCCTTGAACGGCTCACCCTGCGCTTGGCCCTTGACGGTAATGATGGTGCCCGTGCCTGGGACCCAGTCGATCATGAATTGGTCACCCGCCTGCAGCTTCTTGTGCTCCGAGAAGATCTGGCTCATGCGCAGCACGCCGGGTATGAGCTTGGAAAACGCCGCCTTGTCCATGTTGTCTTCCATCCCACGCGAAAACAGCTTGCCCAGTTCTGTCGAGTCGATTTCGCGCAGCATGGTGATGCTCAAGCGCTTGGCGCCTTTCAGTGCGGCGACCTCGGGCGTCGTCTGGGCCTTTTTTTCGAGGTACAGCCCGGCGGTGTACACCTTGAAAACGGCCTTGTAGCGCACGCCCGCTCCGTTGAGCTGCAAGGTGCTGCCAGCCACGGTGGTGGTGTCTGCATACTTCACGTCGGCCACGGTGATGGGCTGCGCTGTGGCGCTTGCCGCCCACCAGAAAGCCCCCAGCACCACAGCGCATCGCTGCAAGAATTTCATTCGGAACTCCTAAAAAAGAACGGTCGTTCGTTTCAAATTGTTGCCGTGGTTGCAGCGTCCCGCAACAGGGTTTTCGAGCGGTTGCATGGCGGGCCTGAGCGGGGTCAAAACTGCGGTGGCTACCACCGGATGCTCTTGCCGCCCCAAAAATGCGCTGAAGTGTCCGATGCTGCGGCCTCCCGAGGAACCGGACGCGGTGCAAGAAAGCTTTGCTACACTTTGCCCATGTTCATTCATCACGTGTTCATCACAGGTTGCAGCGACCGGGGAGCCTGGCCCTGGCGTCAGCCTGTCGCTTTGAACGCCTGATGGCACCTGGGCAGCAGCCCCAGCGTGCACCCGTGGCCTCCACCCCGATGCGGTGAGGCCGATTGAATGGACCGCAGCGCCCCTTTTTCATTGACAGGGACACACGCGCTGCCACAGCTGGGAGCTCTCCCCGTGATCACAGAACTTGAATTCAAAAGCCTGGCCAGCGAAGGCTACAACCGCATTCCGCTCATGGTCGAGGCCTTTGCGGACCTGGAAACCCCGCTCTCGCTGTACCTGAAGCTGGCGCATACCAAGGACGGCGGCAAGCACAGCTTCCTGCTCGAATCCGTGGTGGGCGGTGAGCGCTTCGGGCGCTACAGCTTCATTGGCCTGCCCGCGCGCACCCTGCTGCGCGCCAGTGGCTTTTGTGCCGAGGCCAAGACCGAGGTCGTCACCGATGGCGTGGTGGTGGAGACGGCGCAAGGCAACCCGCTCGACTTCATCGAGGTCTACCAAAAACGCTTCAAGGTGGCGCTGCGCCCCGGCCTGCCGCGTTTTTGTGGCGGTCTGGCGGGCTACTTTGGCTATGACGCGGTGCGCTACATCGAGAAAAAACTCGAAACCACTTGCCCGCCGGACACGCTGGGCTGCCCCGACATCCTGCTGCTGCAGTGCGAGGAGCTGGCCGTCATCGACAACCTCTCGGGCAAGCTCTACCTCATTGTCTATGCCGACCCCGCCCAGCCCGAGGCCTATGCCAAGGCCAAGAAGCGCCTGCGCGACCTCAAGGAGCAGCTCAAGTATTCGGTGAGCGCCCCTGTGGTCAAGGCCACCGAAAGCCACCCCGCCCAGCGCGACTTTGCCAAGGCCGACTACCTCGCCGCTGTGGAGCGCGCCAAGGAACTGATTGCCGCCGGTGACTTCATGCAGGTGCAGGTCGGCCAGCGCATCCACAAGCGCTACACCGAATCGCCCCTGTCGCTGTACCGCGCGCTGCGTTCGCTGAATCCGTCGCCGTACATGTACTTCTACGACTTTGGCGACTTCCACGTGGTGGGCGCCAGTCCTGAAATTTTGGTGCGCCAGGAAAAGACCGACGAAGGCACCAAGGTCACCATCCGCCCCCTGGCTGGCACCCGCCCACGCGGCGCCACGCCCGAGAAGGACAAGGCCACCGAGGTCGAACTCATCAACGACCCCAAGGAACGTGCCGAGCACGTGATGCTCATCGACCTGGCGCGCAACGACATCGGCCGCATCGCCAAAACCGGCACCGTGAAGGTGACCGAGGCCTTTGCGGTGGAGCGCTACAGCCACGTGATGCACATCGTGAGCAATGTGGAAGGCATCCTGCACGACGGCATGACCAGCATGGATGTGCTCAAGGCCACCTTCCCCGCCGGCACACTCACCGGCGCGCCCAAGGTGCACGCCATGGAGCTCATCGACCAGCTCGAACCCACCAAGCGCGGCCTTTACGGCGGCGCCTGCGGCTACCTGAGCTATGCGGGCGACATGGACGTTGCGATTGCCATCCGCACCGGCATCATCAAGAACGGCACGCTCTATGTGCAGGCCGCCGCGGGCGTGGTGGCCGATTCGGTGCCCGAGCTGGAATGGAAAGAAACCGAGCACAAGGCCCGCGCGCTGCTGCGCGCCGCTGAGCTGGTCGAGGAGGGGCTGGAATGACCCTCGCTATCACCCGAGTCAAACCCTGCACCACCATGCAGGACGTGCGCCGCGAAGTGAACGCGTTGGACGACGTGCTGGTGCCCTTGCTGGTGGAGCGCGTGGGCTACATGACCCAGGCCGCCCGCATCAAGCAAGGTGTGGAACAGGTGCGCGATGAAGCGCGCATCGAGGCCATCGTGGCCCGCGTGCGCGAGCGCGCCCAGGCCGAAGGCGGTGACGCCGACGTGATGGAAACCATCTACCGCAGCCTCATGGAAGCCTGCATTGCCTATGAACACCGCGAGTTCGCCCGTCTGCGCGAGCCCGCCCTTGCCGGAAGCGCCGCATGACAAAACTCTTGATGGTCGATAACTACGACAGCTTCACCTACAACATCGTCCAGTACTTTGGTGAGCTGGGTGCCGACGTGGAAGTGTTCCGCAACGACGAGATCACCGTGGCCGAGATCGAAGCGCGTCTGAACGCCGGCCAGCTCGACCGCCTGGTGATTTCGCCCGGCCCTTGCTCGCCTGCGGAAGCCGGTATCTCGGTGGCTGCGATCAAACATTTCGCAGGCAAGCTGCCCATTCTGGGCGTGTGCCTGGGCCACCAGGCCATTGGCGCAGCGTTTGGCGGCAACATCATCCGCGCGCAGGAGCTGATGCACGGCAAGACCAGCGTCATCACCACCACGCAAAAGGGCGTGTTCGCAGGCCTGCCTGAGCAATTCACCGTCAACCGCTACCACTCGCTGGCCATCGAGCGCGCCACCTGCCCCGAGGTGCTCGAAGTGACGGCCTGGACGGAAGACGGCGAGATCATGGGTGTGCGCCACAAGACGCTGGCCATCGAAGGCGTGCAGTTCCACCCCGAAAGCATCCTGACCGAACACGGCCACGCCATGCTCAAGAACTTTCTGGACCAGCGCGCATGATCATCGACAGCCACCAACTGGTGATGTTCATCGCCGCAGGCTGGCTGCTGAACCTGACCCCCGGCCCGGACGTGCTCTACATCGTGACCAACGCGCTGCGCGCGGGCACGCGTGCAGGCATCGTGGCGGGGCTGGGCATCACGGCCGGTTGCTTTGTGCACATCTTTGCCGCCGCTGTGGGCGTGGGCGCGCTGCTGGCCGCTTCGGCCACGGCGTTCACCGTGCTCAAGTGGATCGGTGCGGCGTACCTGATGTGGATGGGCGTGCGCATGCTGCTGTCCAAGCCCGGTGCGGACGGGGGCAACAGTGCCGCGCTGGCGGCTGCACAGGCGGCCCCTGCGCAGCACACACCGCTGGGCAAGGTGTTTCTGGGCGGCTTCTGGACCAATGTGCTCAACCCCAAGGTCGCCATCTTCTTTTTGGCCTTTGTGCCGCAGTTCATCGCGCCGGGCACCGACAACAAGGCATTGGCCTTTGTGTTGCTGGGCGTGCTGTTCAACATCAACGCCATCCCCGTCAACGTGGGCTGGGCGCTGGCCGCATCGTGGATGGCCCGCCGTGCTGGTGTGATCCAGCGCGGCATGCACTGGCTGGACCGCGTGGCCGGTGCCATGTTCATCGGCTTCGGGCTCAAACTGGCCTTCACAGACCAGCCCTCTGCATAAACACCAGGAGACATTCCATGCCCATTACCCCCCAGGAAGCGTTGCAGCGCACCATCGAGCACCGCGAAATCTTCCACGACGAGATGCTGCACCTGATGCGGCTCATCATGAACGGCGAACTCTCGCCCGTCATGACCGCGTCCATTATCACCGGCCTGCGCGTGAAGAAGGAAACCATCGGCGAGATCACCGCTGCCGCGCAGGTGATGCGCGAGTTCAGCACCAAGGTGCACGTCAAGGACGCGACCCACATGGTGGACATCGTGGGCACGGGCGGCGACGGTGCCAACACCTTCAACATCTCCACCTGCTCGATGTTCGTGGCCGCCGCCGCAGGCGCCAAGGTCAGCAAACATGGCGGGCGCGGCGTGTCCAGCAAAAGCGGCAGCGCTGATGTGATGGAGGCCCTGGGCATCCACATCAACCTGAAGCCCGAGCAGATCGCCCAGTGCATTGCAGAGGTGGGCATTGGCTTCATGTTCGCGCCCAACCACCACCCCGCCATGAAGAACGTGGCGCCCGTGCGCAAGGAGTTGGGTGTGCGCACCATCTTCAACATCCTGGGACCGCTCACCAACCCGGCGGGCGCGCCCAACATCCTGATGGGCGTGTTCCACCCCGACCTCGTCGGTATCCAGGTGCGCGCGCTGCAGCGCCTGGGCGCCGAACATGCGCTGGTGGTCTACGGCCGCGATGGCATGGACGAAGTGAGCCTGGGTGCTGCCACACTGGTGGGTGAGTTGAAAAACGGCCAGATCACCGAGTACGAAATCCACCCCGAGGACTTTGGCCTGCCGATGGCGAGCAACCGCGCGCTCAAGGTCGAGACGCCCGAGCAGTCGCGCGAGATGCTGATCGGCGTGCTCAAGGGCGAGCCCGGCGCTGCGCAGGACATTGTTTGCCTGAACGCAGGCGTGGCCCTGTACGCTGCCAATGTGGCCGACTCCATCCAGGCTGGCATTGCCAAGGCCCGTGCCGCGATTGCCTCGGGCGCCGCGCTGGCCAAGCTGGAGCAGGTGGTCGCGCGCACGCATGCGCTGGCCACGGCGGCCTGACACGGGCATGTGGCGCGACCCTGGCACCTGGATTGCACTGGGCGTCTCTGCCCTTTTCATCGTGGCCGGGTTCGTGATGCAACGCGTGTTCACCAAAATTCTGAAACAGGGCTCCCCTGAGCCCGACGACACCGAAACCAACAACCCAAAGGCAGCGCACCATGAGCAGTGACATCCTCAACAAAATCGTCGCCGTCAAGCACGAAGAAGTAGCGGCAGCCAAAAAGCGCCTGTCCTTTGAAGCCATGCGTGCCGACGCCGAGAGCCGCGTGCTTACCCGCGACTTTGAAGGCGCGCTGCGCGCCAAGATCGCCAAGGGCCAGGCGGCGGTGATTGCCGAGGTCAAAAAAGCCAGCCCCAGCAAGGGCGTGCTGCGCGCCGACTTCGAGCCGGCCGACATCGCCCAGAGCTACATGGAAGGCGATGGCAAGGTCAGCGCGGCCTGCCTGTCGGTGCTGACCGACCGGCAGTTCTTCCAGGGCCAGCCCGACTACCTGAAGCAAGCCCGTGCCAGTACCTTGCTGCCTGTGCTGCGCAAGGACTTCATGGTGGATGCGTACCAGATCTACGAATCGCGCGCCATGGGCGCTGATGCCATCCTGCTGATCGCCGCGTGCCTGGACGACGCGCAAATGGCCGACTTCGAAGCCATTGCCCGCAGCCTGGACATGGCCGTGCTGGTGGAGGTGCACGACCGCCCCGAGCTGGAGCGGGCGCTCAAGCTCAAGACCCCGCTGGTCGGCATCAACAACCGCAACCTGCGCACGTTTGAGGTGACGCTGGACACGACGCTGGGCATGTTGAAGGACGTACCCGCTGACCGCCTGCTGGTCACCGAGTCCGGCATCCTCAAGCCCCAGGACGTGAAGACCATGCGCGACGCTGGCGTGCACGCCTTCCTGGTGGGCGAGGCCTTCATGCGCGCGGACGACCCGGGCCTGGCACTGGCCGAGTTGTTTGCCTGATATGGCCTCTTGATACTATTGATTTGATAGCTGATAGCTGATAGCTGATAGCTGATTGCGCTTGTAAATAAAGCGCTGGAGGCACTTTTCACTATGAATTCAACCGAGCAAGCACCTACCCAGCTGCAAAGCGCCCACCCGGCCGCATGGCCTGTGGCGCCCGGGTGGCAACCCTTGGTGGGCGCCTTTTTTGCTGGCGCGCGCGGGCAGGCGTTGCTCGCATTCCTGCAGGCGCGGCTGCAGGCCGGGGCGGCGATTTTTCCGCCCCAGCCGCTGCGAGCGCTGGAGCTGACGCCGCCCGACGAGGTGCGCGTGGTCATCCTGGGGCAGGACCCGTACCACGGCCGGGGCCAGGCCGAGGGGCTGGCGTTTTCGGTGGTGCCGGGCGTGCGGCTGCCGCCCTCGCTGCAGAACATCTTCAAGGAAATGCAGCGCGACCTGGGCGTGGCCTTCCCCCCGTTCCCGAACCCCGGCGGCAGCCTGGTCAAGTGGGCAAAGAACGGCGTGCTGCTGCTCAACACCTGCCTCACGGTGGAAGAGGGCCAGGCCGCCAGCCACGCAGGCAAGGGCTGGGAGGAACTGACCGACACCGTCATCCGCCATGTGGCCGAGGGCCCGCGCCCGGTGGTGTTCATGCTCTGGGGCTCGCACGCCCAGGGAAAGCGCGCGTGGATTCCGGCAGACCGGGGGCATCTGGTGCTCACGTCCAACCACCCGTCGCCGCTGTCGGCGCTGCGCCCACCGGTGCCCTTCATCGGCAACGGCCACTTTGGCAAGGCGCGGGATTTTCGCCAGCGACATGAATCCCCCTGAGTCGCCTTCGGCGCCATCCCCCTGAGGGGGGCGCCCCCGGCGTGGCGGGGCGGCCCTTGCGCGGGGGCTCTGGTCTTGGCCGCGCCAGTTGCAAATGGCTGCCGACGGCGTGATGCGATGAGGTCGTAAATGCCCTCTATCCAGGACCTGGCAGCCGCTCCCTGAGCAACTCCAGAAACGCTTGCGCGGCCACCGGCAGGCTGCGCCCGGCCAGGGTCTGGATCTCGATGTCGCGCAGGTCCATGCCGGGGTCGCTGATGGGCACGGCCACGATGGTGCGGTCGGCCACCAGGTGGCGCACGGCGATCTCGCTGGCCACCGACAACCCGCCGCCCCGTTGCACAAAGTTGACCACCGTCTTGGCATGGTTGCTGATGAGCACAGCCGTGAGCTGCAGGCCCTGGCGGCTGCAGACGATGTCGATCATCTGGCGCACCGTGGTTTCGGCCGGGGGCAGGGCCAGTGGGTATTCGGCCATCTGTGCCAGGGTCACGCTGCCTGCGCTGGCCAGCGGGTGGCCGGGGGGTAGCAGGGCCAGCACCGGTGCGCTCTGGCGGTAGGCCACCTCGATGTCCTTGTGGGGCGCACGGCTGAAGCACAGGCCGATGTCGGCCGCGCCGCTGCGCACGGCGTCGGGCACCTGGGCCGTGGGCAAGGCGATCACACTGAACTGAACGCCCACATGGGTGCGCTGAAACTCCACACACAGGCGTGGCACCAGCTCGTTGGCAAAAGCGTCGGACGTGGCCAGGCGCACCTGCCCCGCGCGCAGGCCCTGCAGCGCGCCGATCTCGCCCAGCGCACGTTCGGCGTCCAGCACTGTGCGGCGCGCGTGCACGGCCAAAATCTCGCCCGCCGCCGTCAGCACCATGCCGCGCGGGTGGCGCTCAAAGAGGGGCGTGCCCAGCTGGGCCTCCAGGCCCGCGATCTGGCGGCTCAGGGCCGAGGCGGCAACATGCAGGCGTGCCGAGGCTTCGGTGAGCGAGCCGCTCTGCGCCACTTCCAGAAAATAGCGTAGCGTGGTGTCTTGCAGCAGTTGGGCGCGCATGGCAGGGCTATGGTGATAGCAGTGATGGGGGCGAAGGTGGCTGGCGGCCGATTGACGGCCGATGCAGGGTTTGCCTGTCAGGAGAGTAAGTATGAAGTGCTTTGCCGTGGCGGCAAAGCTGATTGCCGAATTGGTGGTGGTCATCCGGGTGGGGCGTTCCTAAGATGGTTGCCGTGCGCGGGCTGGCGCTGCGTCGTCAGGCCGTATCTGATCTGTTCTGCCGCTTTTGTGGAGTGTTTTGTATGCGCCTTCTCTCCTGGGGTCGTGGCCTGTGTGGCTTGGTATTGCTGATGGCCTGGACTGCGGGCGCCCAGGCGCAAGCCGCCTGGCCCGACCGCCCCGTGCGGGTGATTGTTCCGTTCCCAGCCAGCGGCGCGACCGACCTGGTGGCCCGTGCGGTCACGCAGCGGGTGGCGGCCGACCTGGGCCAGCAGATGGTGGTGGACAACAAGCCCGGCGCCGGCGGCACCATCGGCACGGCCGAGGCCGCCAAAGCAGCACCCGACGGCTACACACTGCTGCTGACCACCAGCAGCACCCACGCGATCTCCCCCCACCTGATGCCGCGCCTGGCCTATGACGCGCGCAAGGATTTCACCCCCGTCATCCACCTGGCCGACGCGCCCAGCGTGCTGCTGGTCACCAACTCGCTGCCGGTCAAGACCGTGGGCGAGCTGATCGCCTATGCCAAGGCCAACCCCGGCAAGCTCAACTACGCCACCAGCGGCAATGGCACCATCGTGCACCTGAACTCGGCCGCGTTCACCGCACAGGCGGGCGTGGAGATGACCCATGTGCCCTACAAGGGCACGGCGCTGGCCATTCCGGACCTGATCGCCGGGCATGTGCATGTGCTGTTTGACTCGCTGCCCACGGGCATGCCCCATGCCAAAGGTGGCCGCGTGCGCGCCCTGGCCGTGACCAGCGACAAACGCAGTGCCCTGGCGCCCGAGCTGCCCACCATTGCCGAATCCGGCCTGCCCGGCTACACCTCGGTGACCTGGTTTGGTGTGTACCTGCCTGCGGGAGCGCCGCCTGCACTGGTCGATCGCATTCACAAGGCGTTTGCCAAGGTGTTGAAGGCCCCTGACGTGGCGGCCAGCCTGGCCAAGCTGGGCGTGGAGCCCGCAGCCCCCAGCACCCCTGCCCAGTTTGCCGCCATGGTGCAGGCCGACAGCAACCGCTGGGCCGCCGTGATCCGCCAGCACAAAATTTCGATGGACTGATTGAAGTAGCCCCCTGTGTCGCCTTCGGCGCGTCCTCCCCGGGGGGCGACGCCCTCGCTGCGAGGCGGCACTTGCTCGGCGCCGTTGGGTTTGTTGGCCGCGCCAGTTTCAAGCCGCGCGCTCGTGTGCGCGCCATGGAGTCAAAACGTTATGAACCCCCATCCAATCGACTGGTCCCTTCCCTACACTTCCCACCGCAGCGCGGTCATGGGCCGCAACGTGGTTTCCACCTCGCAGCCACTGGCCGCACAGGCGGGCCTGCGCATGCTGCTGGCCGGTGGCAACGCGGTGGACGCCGCGCTGGCTGCCGCCATGGTGCTCACCGTGGTCGAGCCCACCGGCTGCGGCCTGGGCAGCGATGGCTTTGCCATCGTGTGGGACGGCAAGGAGCTGCACGGCCTCAACGCCTCGGGTCGCTCGCCCGCAGCCTGGACGCCGGAATATTTTGAAAAGCTGGGCGGCATCCCCGAGATGGGCTGGAACGCCGTCACCGTGCCCGGCGCCGTATCGGCCTGGGTGGCGCTGTCCAAGCGGTTGGGCAAGCTACCTTTTGCGCAACTGGCCCAGCCTGCCATCGACTACGCGCGCAACGGTTTCCCCGTGTCGCCCACCATCGCCCGGCAATGGGCGCTGGGCGCGGCCAAGCTGGGCGCGCAGCCCGGGTTTGCCGAGTGTTTTATTCCGAATGGTCGCGTGCCCCAGGCGGGTGAAATCTTCCGCAGCGAAGCCCATGCGCGCACGCTGGAGCTGATTGCCGAGACCGAAGGCGAGGCCTTCTACCGTGGCGTGATCGCCGAGCGCATCGTGGCGCATGCGCAGGCCCATGGTGGCGCCATGACACTGGCCGACCTGGCCGCGCACCAGGCCGACTGGGTGGGCACCATCAGCCAGCGTTTTGGTGATTCGGTGGTCCATGAGATTCCGCCCAACGGCCAGGGCATTGCGGCGCTGATGGCGCTGGGCATGCTCGACGCGCATGGCATCGGGGCGCACCCGGTGGACGATGTGGAGACCGTGCACGCCAGCATCGAGGCCATGAAGCTCGCGTTTGTCGACCTGCACCAGTACAACGCCGACATCGATGCCATGCCGGTGAAGCCGGATGCGCTGCTGAGCCCCGACTACCTGCGCAGCCGCGCCGCGCTGATCGACACCGCGCGCGCTGGCGACCCCGGCCACGGCGCTCCCCGCCCCGGCGGCACGGTGTACCTGGCGGCGGCAGATGCGTCCGGGATGATGGTCTCGTTCATCCAGTCCAACTACATGGGCTTCGGCTCGGGCGTGGTCGTGCCAGGCACGGGCATCAGCCTGCAGAACCGGGGCCACGGCTTCAACCTGATCCCGGGCCACGCCAACCAGGTGGCGCCGCGCAAGCGCCCTTCGCACACCATCATCCCGGCCTTTGCCATGCATGCCGATGGCACGCCGCAGATGGCCTTTGGCGTGATGGGCGGCCCCATGCAAAGCCAGGGCCACACGCAGATGGCGCTGCGCGTGCTGCGCTACGGCCAGAACCCGCAGGCCGCCGCCGATGCACCCCGCTGGCGCGTGACGGGCGGCAAGGGCGTGGCGGTGGAGCCCGGGTTCGACCCCGCCGTGATCGCCGCATTGCGCGCGCGCGGCCACGAGGTGACGGTGGAAGAGGGTAACGGCGTGTTCGCCTTTGGCGGTGCCCAGCTGGTGCTGCGCAATGGCAACACCTACATCGCCGGTTCCGACCCACGCAAGGATGGGCACGCGGTGGCGTTCTGATTTGTGCCCTGGGGCGGGTGATTGAATTGCTATTGAATTAATAGCTGCTTGCGCTTATTCAACGGGCGCAAGCAGCTATTTCAGGCTTAACGTGTCTCGCGCACGGTCAGCCACGCGCTGGCCGCGCCGCTGAGCACAATGGCCGCCATGCCCGCCAGCGACCACGCGTCGGGCACGTGGCGGTACACCAGCCAGCCCGCCAGCATCGCAAACCCGATCTGCGAATACAGAAACGGCGCAATCGTCACCGGCGTGGTGCGCGCATAGGCGTTGAGCAGCAGCATGTGGCCCACCGCGCTCGACAGGCCCATGGTGAACATGCCCGCCCACAGCCACGGGTCGGTGATGGACTGCCACACAAACGGCACCCCCAGCGACACCAGTGCGGTGGCGATCCAGCTCGTGTAGAGCTGCGTGGTGGCGGGGCTCTCGTGCCCGGCCATCTTGCTGCTGATGACCTGGTAACCCGTGCCCGAGGCCAGCAGGCACAGTGGCCACATCAGGGCCCAGGTGAAGGCGTCGCTGCCCGGGCGGATGATGGCCAGCGTGCCCGTGAGGCCGATGGCCACCAGCAGCCAGCGCCAGGCGCTCACGCGCTGGTGCAGCCACAGGGCGGCCACCACCGTCACGCACAGCGGTGTGGTGGCCACCACGGCCGTGAACTCGGGCAGGGGCATGTGCATGATGCTGATAAAGCCAAACAGGCTGGTGGCCGTGAACAGCGCCCCGCGCAGCGCCTGAAAGCGCGGCTGTGTGGTGCGCAGCGCGGCCAGCCCCTCGCGGTGCAGCACAAAGGCCGTGGTCAGCACCGACTGGAACAGGTAGCGCATCCACAGCGCCATCAGCAGCGGCACACCCACGCTCACCAGTTTGGTGGCGGTGTCCAGCAGCGCAAAACACGCGCAGGCCACCACCGTCAGCGCGATGCCCACCAGGGCCGAGCGCAGCCGTGTATGGCGGTTCAGAGCGTCGCCGGAGGCGGTGGCGGGATGCGTGGGGCTCACGGCGTGCTGCGCGCACGCTCCAGCAGCATCGCGTCGCCGTAGCTGAAGAAGCGGTACTGCTGCGCGATCGCGTGCCGGTACAGGCCCATGATGTGGGCGTAGCCCGCAAACGCGCTCACTAGCATCATCAGCGTGCTCTTGGGCAGGTGGAAGTTGGTGACCAGCACATCCACCACCTGGAAGTCAAAGCCCGGCGTGATGAAGATGTTGGTGTCACCGGTGGCCTGGCCGGTTCGGGCCCAGGATTCGAGCGTGCGCACCGTCGTTGTGCCCACGGCCACCACGCGGCCGCCGCGCTGGCGGCAGCGCTCCAGCGCGGCCAGCGTGGCCAGGGGCACTTCGTACCACTCGCTGTGCATCTGGTGCTCGGCCAGGTTCTCGGTCTTGCAGGGTTGGAAGGTGCCTGCGCCCACGTGCAACGTGACGCTGGCGCGCTCGATGCCGCGCGCCGCCATGTCGGCCAGCACGCCTTCGTCAAAGTGCAGCGCGGCCGTGGGCGCGGCCACGGCGCCGGGGTTGCGCGCAAACACGGTCTGGTAGCGCTGGCTGTCCTCAGCCTCGTCCGGGTCATGGGCGGTGTTTTGCTGGCGCTCGATGTAGGGCGGCAGCGGCAGGTGGCCGTGGCGCTCCATCAGCTCCCAGGGCGACTCGCCTGCGGGGCCGTGCAGCGCAAAGCGGAACAGCGGGCCGTCCTCGGTGGGCCAGCGGCCCAGCAGTTGGGCGTCAAAGCCGCCCGCCTTGCGGCCACCGGCCATGTGCACCACGCTGCCGGGCAGGGGTTTTTTGCTGACCTTCATGTGGGCCACGACTTCGTTGCCCGGGTTGTCAGCCTCGGCGGGCAGCACGCGCTCGATCAGCAGCTCCAGCTTGCCGCCGCTGGCCTTCTCGCCAAAGATGCGCGCCTTGACCACGCGCGTGTCGTTGAACACCAGCAGGTCGCCCGCGCGCAGCAGGCCGGGTAGCTCGCGAAAGATGCGGTCCACGGGCTGCATGGCGTGGCCGTCAAGCAGGCGCGAGGCGCTGCGCTCGGGCGCGGGGTGCTGGGCAATGAGTTCAGGGGGCAGCGAAAAATCGAAGTCGCTGAGGGTGAAAACGCGCGGTGCGGAGGCGAGGGGCGCACTGGCTGCGCCGCTGGAGAGATCGGTCATCGTGCTTGAGGGCCGAACGGGCCCGTGCCAAGGTAAAAATTGCGGAAGGCGCGATTGTCCCACGGGGCCGCGCGCCCTGCAGGCGTGGTGCTATCGCGCCCTGCAGGCGCAGTGCTATGACCGGGTGGTGAGAGCCATCGGCGCGGGCACGCTGCGCACCAGCCGCTGCACGTCATCGGCCTGAGCCAGTGTGGTGCCCGGGTGCAGCAGCGCGGCGGCGCCTGCGGCGACGCCCCAGCGCAGCGCCTCGGCAGGCGCATCGCCCCGGTCCAGCGCCCAGACCAGCGCTGCCAGAAAACAGTCGCCCGCGCCCGTGGTGCCGGTGGTGGCAGGCACGTTCAGCGCTGGCGCCTGCCACACACCTTCACGCGTGGCCAGCACCGCGCCTTGTTCGCCCACCGACAGGGCCACGGTCTGGGCGGCGCCGCTGTGCACCAGCGACTGGGCGGCGGCGCACCAGTCGGCGGCATGCTCCAGCGGTTGCTGCACCACCTCGCGCAGCTCGCGCAGGCTGGGCTTGACCAGGGCCACACCGGCCTGCAGCGCGGCAGCCAATGGTGGGCCCGAGGTGTCGATGACCACTTGCGCCCCCCGGGTGGACAGCGCACGCGCCAGCTGGGCGTAGAAGTCGTCGGGCGTGCCGGGCGGCAAGCTGCCGCTGGCAATGAGCCAGCGCGGCGGTGGGGTTTGTGCCGCCAGTGCACTCAGGCAGGCCTGCCACTCACTGGCGTGCAGCGTGGGGCCGGGCAGCACAAACCGAAACTCCTGGCCGGTGGTGGTCTCGACGACCGAAAAGTTCTCGCGCGTGTCGCCTGCAATGGGCTGCAGCATGGTGGCAACGCCCTCATCGGCCAGCAACTGCTGCACTTGTGCGCCTGCTGCGCCCCCGGTCAGCGCCCACGCTTGCACATCGGCACCCAGGCGGTGCAGCACCCGCGCCACGTTGATGCCGCCGCCGCCCGCAAAGCGCTGCGCGGGGCTGCAGCGCAGCTTGTGGGTGGGGGCCACATGGTCGGTGCGGGTGGCCAGGTCCAGCGCCGGGTTGAGGGTGAGGGTGATCAGGGCGGGCACAGCGTGCGGATGCGGATGCAGATGCGGGGTGGATGGCGCGCAGGGAGCTACCAGGGCTTGTCGGCAAACCCCGACCACAGCTCGGCCAGGTCCGGAAAGCGCCATTTGTCGGGGTCTTCGCGGGCCACGATTTTTTCGTTGCAGCCCGGCGCAGCCAGGTCCACCAGCTCGGCGGGAATGCGCAGATCGGACTTGGTTGAAAAGAACACTTTGACCCTCGGCGTTGTGAGGGCCGTGGGCACCTGTTCGGTCACGACACCAATGCGCCCCGATGTGAGGCGCACCAGTGAGCCCACCGGGTAGATGCCGATGCTTTTGACAAACGCCTGGAAAAACCGTGCGTCAAAGTGATCGGTTGTCCACTCGGCCATGCGGCGCAGGGATTCGGAGGGGTCCCAGCCGCGTTTGTACGGGCGGTCAGAGGTAATGGCGTCATACACATCGCAGATCGCAGTCATGCGGGCAATCACGCTGATGCTCTCGCCCTTGAGCTTGTCGGGGTAGCCGGAGCCGTCAATTTTTTCGTGGTGGTGCAGGCAGGCATCGAGCACCGCGTCGGGCACCTTGCCGCCAGCTTTGAGCATGTGATAACCCTCCACCGGATGGCTGCGCACCACCACGAACTCCGCGTCGGTGAGTTTGCCCGGCTTGTTGAGCACCGACAGCGGGATCGCGGCCTTGCCCAGGTCATGCAGCAGGCCAGCCAGGCCTGCGAGTCGCGTCTGCTCATCGTTGAGCTTGAGCTGGCGCCCCAGTGCGACCATCAGCGCACACACGGCCACAGAGTGCATGTAGGTGTAGTCATCAGCAGTCTTCAGGCGTGCCAGGCTGATCAGCGCGCCCGGGTTGCGTGCGACGGAATCGGCAATCTCCTCGACCAGCCCCACCGCGCTGGCGGAGTCCACCGCGCGGCCCATGCGCGCTTCGTTGAACATCGAGACCACTGCCGTTTTGGATTGCACGCAGATAGCGGCGGCGATCTTGAGTTCACTGTCCATGTCGGTGGGGCGGCGGTCGCGCACCGGGGGCTGCGGCACGGGCAGCGTCACTTCCAGAGGGGGCAGGTCTTCGAGCCGGCTGAAGTTGGTCTCGATACGCGCGTCCACCTCCTCGCGGGACTCCGATGTGGTGCCGACGGCGACATCCAGGCCCTTGGCGGTGTCGATCCAGCACTCGTGGATGGCGGTGGCCTGGATGCGGGCAAGGTCCTTGGGGTCTTTCAGCAGGAACTTGGCCTTCCAGAAAGGATGCTCCATCCAGGAGCCACAAAACTCATGCAGGTACATGCCCAGAGTGAGGTGTTGAATTTGAATACGCTTGAGCATGATGGCGAAACCCCGACTCGAAAACACGCGCTGGCGAGGCGTTAACAAAGGTAACCATGGTAGCCTTTTTGAATCGCTGCAACCGCGCGTTTGTCCTGCCCATCGCCCTCCATTGCTTTCATGCCAGCCCCTGCCAAAGATTCCTCCCGCGCTGCAGCCCGCACCGCGCCTGCCGCAGCCTCCAAGGGCGCGGTTTCGGTGGCGCAAAAGGCCCTGCAAAAGCTGGGGCTGCGGCGCGACATCGACCTGGCCCTGCACCTGCCGCTGCGCTACGAGGACGAAACCCGCATCACGCCCCTGGCCAACGCCCGCGACGGGCAGATGATGCAGATTGAAGCCACGGTGACGGCCAGCGAGGTGCAGTTACGCCCTCGGCGCCAACTGGTGGTGCAGGTGGAAGATGCGACGGGGGTTTGCGAGCTGCGCTTTTTCAGCTTCTACCCGTCGCACCAGAAAATGCTGGCCGTGGGTGCGCGCCTGCGCATCCGGGGCGAGGTCAAAGGGGGCTTTTGGGGGCGGCAGATGCTGCACCCGGCGTTTCGGCTGGCTGGGGGTGAGCTGCCCGCCTCCCTCACCCCCGTATACCCGACCACTGCTGGCTTGCCGCAGCCCTACCTGCGCCGCGCCGTGGTCAGCGCCCTCACGCGTGTCGATCTGTCTGAAACGCTGCCGCCAGGCGTGGCGCCGCCCATGGCACGATTTAGTGCTGAAATTGGCCTTCAGCGCTTATACAGCTTGCGCGAGGCGCTCACTTTTTTGCACCACCCCACGCCCGATGTGGCGCTGTCCACCCTGGAGGACCACAGCCACCCCGCCTGGCAGCGCCTGAAGGCCGAGGAGTTGCTGGCCCAGCAGCTGTCGCAGCAGCAGTCACGGCGCGAACGCGACAGGCTGCGCGCACCGGTGTTGCGGCCCCGGCACAGCGCCGATGGCGCCTTGCCGCTGCATGAACAGCTTTTGGCCGTGCTGCCGTTTGACCTGACCGCCGCCCAGCGCCGCGTGGGCGAGGAAATCGCGGCCGACCTGGCCCGCCAGGTGCCCATGCACCGCTTGCTGCAGGGCGATGTGGGTTCGGGCAAAACCGTGGTGTCGGCCCTGGCCGCCTGCCTGGCCATGGACGCGGGCTGGCAGTGCGCGCTGATGGCACCCACCGAAATCCTTGCCGAGCAGCACTTTGCCAAGATGATCGGCTGGCTCGAACCCCTGCTGGCCGCGCGCGGCCGCAAGGTGGCCTGGCTGGTGGGCGGGCAGAAAAAGAAGGATCGCACCGCCATGCTGGCGCTGGTGGCCAGCGGCGAGGCCGCGCTGGTGGTGGGCACGCACGCCGTGATCCAGGAGCAGGTGCAGTTCAAAAACCTGGCGCTGGCCATCATCGACGAGCAACACCGTTTTGGTGTGGCACAGCGGCTGGCCTTGCGGCAAAAGTTGGCGGCCCATGGCATGGAGCCCCACATGTTGATGATGAGCGCCACGCCCATCCCGCGCACGCTGGCCATGAGCTACTACGCCGACCTGGATGTGTCCGTCATCGACGAGCTGCCCCCCGGCCGCACGCCCATCGTCACCAAGCTCATTGCCGACAGCCGCAAGGACGAGGTGATCGCACGCATCGGCGCGCAGGTGGAGGCCGGGCGGCAGGTGTACTGGGTGTGCCCGCTGATTGAAGAGAGCGAGGCGCTGGACCTGAGCAACGCCACCGCCACCCACGCCGATCTGAGCGAGGCCTTGCCGGGCTGCATGGTCGGCCTGCTGCACTCGCGCATGCCCACCGCCGAGAGGAAGGCTGTGATGGCGCTCTTCACCAGTGGCCAGATGGGCGTGCTGGTCAGCACCACCGTGATTGAAGTGGGCGTGGACGTGCCCAACGCCTCGCTTATGGTCATTGAACATGCCGAGCGTTTTGGCCTCTCGCAACTGCACCAGCTGCGCGGCCGGGTGGGGCGCGGCGCGGCGGCGTCGGCCTGCGTGCTGCTATACGCCACCAACGACAGCGGCCGTGTGGGCGAAACCGCCAAGGAGCGCCTGCGTGCCATGGCCGAGACCAATGACGGCTTCGAGATCGCGCGGCGCGATCTGGAAATCCGAGGCCCCGGCGAGTTTCTGGGCGCGCGCCAGTCGGGGGACGCGCTGCTGCGGTTTGCAGACCTCCACACCGACACCCTGCTGCTCGAATGGGCGCGCGAGCTGGCCCCGCTGATGCTCGACCGCTACCCCCAGCTGGCGGCACAACACGTGGCGCGCTGGTTGGGTGGAAAATCGGACTTTCTCAAGGCATGACTGAAGCAACTATGTCCACGCTGGAGCCCGCCACTCTTTCGACGTTTGACGTCGCGCCGTCCGCCGTGGCTGTCTGGGTGCGCGACGATGCCTACCGCGACCGGGCCGTGCGCATGGCCCTCATCGACCGGCCTGCCTGGGCGCGCTTCATCGGGCCGCTGTGGATTGGCGTGGCCATCGCGCTTTTATTCTCCCCCTGGGGGCTGTTGGGCAGTCTCTATGGCCGAGAGCCGTTTCTTGCGCATTTGCCTGCGGTGGGTCTGGCTGTGGCACTCCTGGTGCTTGGAGCTGCGCAGACTTACCACGCGATGCGCAAAGCCACGGCGCGCCAGTACGGCTTTGCGGGCGACGCCACGCGCTGGGAGTTTTCAGCCGATGGCCTTCTCTACCGTGCCACGGCGCCCGACGGCACGCTGCGCCATGAGGCGCGCTCGCGCTGGAGCTGGTTCAAGGCCGTGAGTGTGGATGTGACAGGGCTGCGGCTGTACCGCTCCGGGTCGGTTGAGTCGTATTTCATTCCCGCCACCGGATTCGTGCAGCCGGGTCAGGACGCCGGGCTTGCCCTGCAGGCGGTAGCGGCGCAGGCACGCGATGCAGGTCTGTCGGTGCGTACTGTGCCAACCTGGGACCGCGCGGGCCTGCTTGGCGCATGGCTGGCCGCCACGCTGCTCATTGCGATCACCATGGTGCATGCCGCCATCGCGGCGGCGCTGCCCCATATGCGCTGGGGGCGCCTGCAGGCATTGTTTGCATCGGGCGTGGACACGTTCTGGTGGGCCGCACTGTTGTGTGCCGCCTCAGTGGTGGGGCTGCACCTGTTGCTCGCGGCCTGGCAGCATCACCGCGCACCCGCCCGGGACCTGCCCGCGCATGCGCCGCACCTCGTGCTGGCGCTGGTCTGGGGGGCGTTGCTGCTGGCGGCCCTGCAGGCGCTGCGAAGCCTGATCTTTGATGATGCGCTGGCGGACAGCAGCTTTGCGGCACCGCAGACGGTGGTGCTGGTGGCCGTGTTTGTCCTGCTCACGGGCTTTGCACTGCACCGGGCGTTCGTCGCGCCCTGGGTGGCGCGCCGCGTTGCGTTGCACAATGACGGTTCAGGAAAGTCACCATGACCCTCACCGAACTCAAGTACATCGTTGCGGTGGCCCGCGAGAAGCACTTCGGCCATGCAGCCGATGCGTGTTATGTGTCGCAGCCCACGCTGTCGGTGGCCATCAAGAAGCTGGAGGAAGAGCTGGACGTCAAGATCTTCGAGCGCAGCGCGGGCGAGGTGACCGTGACTGCGTTGGGCGAGGAGATCGTGCGCCAGGCGCAAAGTGTGCTGGAGCAGGCGGCCGCCATCAAGGAGCTTGCCAAGCGGGGCAAAGACCCGCTGTCCGGACCGCTCACGCTGGGGGTCATCTACACCATCGGGCCTTATCTGCTGCCCGATCTGGTGCGGCATTCGATTGCGCGCAACCCCCAGATGCCGTTGATGCTGCAGGAGAATTTCACCGTCAAGCTGCTGGAGATGTTGCGCACCGGCGAGATCGATTGCGCCGTGCTGGCTGAGCCTTTTCCGGACACCGGCCTGGCCATGGCGCCGCTGTATGACGAGCCTTTCATGGCGGCCGTGCCCAGCGCGCACCCGCTGGCGACCAAGAAGTCGGTGACCGCCGCCGAACTCAAGAACGAAACCATGCTGCTTCTGGGCGCGGGCCACTGTTTTCGGGACCATGTGCTGGAGGTCTGCCCCGAGTTCGCGCGTTTTTCCAGCAATGCCGAGGGCATCCGCAAGTCGTTCGAGGGGTCGTCGCTCGAAACCATCAAGCACATGGTGGCGGCGGGCATGGGCGTGACGCTGGTGCCCCGCCTGTCGGTGCCGCGCGATGCGCTGCTCACGGTGTCGCGGCGTCGCAAGAGCGACGAAACATATATCCGCTACCTGCCGATTCGCGAGGAGGATGGCGGCCCACCGCCGATGCGGCGTGTGGTGCTGGCGTGGCGGCGCAGTTTCACGCGCTACGAGGCCATTGCGGCGCTGCGTAACGCGATTTATGCCTGCGAATTGCCTGGTGTGACACGCTTGTCCTGAGCGCGTTTTTGACTTTGGCGGTCACGTTGCGCGGCTACACTCGCGCCGCGCCCGGGCTCGTTGGCCGGGCCGATGGACCCGCTCTGCGCCCTGCGTTTTCTGTGAAGCGCTTGTATTGCCCCGGCTGTTCAGCCGCCCTCCACATGGCGGCTGCAGCTTTTGTATCTCCTAAGAGGTTCTCATGAAGAAGCTTTGGCTCACGGCAACACTGGTTGCCGCCTTGTCCGCGTGTTCCACCGTGCCGCCTGCGGCACCGTTTGTTGCAGGCACTCTCAAAAAACCGGAACTCGACCGCATCGCGGCGGCGCCCGCCACCCGGGCTACCACGGCCGCATCCGGCAGTTTCAGCCAGTTCCTGGCGCTGTCGGCGCAGATGCAACCCGCATTGGCCCCTGCGGTGAACGCCTACGAAAAAAAGGCCACGCTGCAAGGTGATGACCTGGTCAACATCAGCCGCCTGCTCGGCTTGTACAACCGCTTGAAGAACCAGGCCGCGGTGATCGACACCACGGCCCGCATGGTGTCCCTTCCGACGGTGCGTTCCGACAAGATCCCCCCGCACGAGGACCCCTCCATCATCGCCTTTGGTGCGTTGGTGGAAGGCATGGCCAAGGATTTTGGCCTGCAGTTTCGCAACGTGGACAACCGCGTGTTCGAGGTCAAGCTGCCCGGTAGCGGCACGCAGGAGTTCGGCATCCTGACCCACGCGGACGTGGTGCCCGTGGTCGCCGATGAATGGGTGCTGGACGACGGCACGCGCCTGGATCCCTTCAAGCTGACGCGTGTGGGCGGCAACCTGTATGGCCGGGGCTCCATCGACGACAAGGGCTCGATTGCTGCGGTGCTCTACGCGATGAAAGCCGTGAAGGACAGCGGTCTGCCGCTGGCGCGCACCATCCGCCTCATGATCGAGACGACGGAAGAAACCGGTGGTGATGCGATGAAGTACTACCGCACCAAGACCGCGCTGCCTGACTACAACATCGTTCTCGACAGCAAGTACCCCGCCGTGGTGGCCGAGAAGGGCTCTGGTGCCTTGCGTGCCACCTTCGTGCTGGGCGCGACGACCGGCGCTGGCGGTGCCCCGGCGATTGTGGCCATGGCCGGAGCCGCATCGGCCAATGCCGTCCCGCAAACCGCCACCGCACGCCTGCGCGGCGGCAATGCACAAGCCGTCGCGGCCCAGCTCAACGCGGCCAAGGACGCGTTTGTGGCCAAGTACGCGGGGCAGGGCGGCAAGTTCAACATCGATGTGGCGCTGGATGGCGCCGATGTGCTGGTCAAGGTGACGGGGGCATCGGCCCACGGATCGCGCCCCGAAGAGGGTGTGAACCCGCTGCCACGCCTGGCACTGTTCCTGCAGCAATCGGGTGTGACGCTGGCTGTCAACGGATACGCCCAGGCCGTGAAGTACATGGCCGACCTGTATGGCGTGGACTATCTGGGCCACACCATGGGCCTGGCGTACAGCGACGACTTCATGGGCCCGCTGACGATGTCTCCGAACCTGGTCCGCGAAAAGGATGGCAAGGTGGATGTGCTGGTGAATGTGCGCATGCCCCGGGGCCGCACGCCTGAGGCCTTGTCGCAAGCCACGACCACACGCATCAAGGCGTGGGGCGCCCAGGCTGGCGTGGCGGTCGAGGTGGACCACCCCCAAGGCAACTGGATGGCCCGCGACCCCAAGGGCGCGTGGCTGGCCACCTTGCTCAATACCTTCGGTGACACCACCGGCCTGGAAGCCAAACCCGTGCCGACCGCTGGGAGCACGACCGCCAAGCTGATGCCCAACGCCATCAACTTTGGCCCGGCGATGCCCGGCAAGAAGTACACCGCGCACAACGCCAAGGAGTTCAAGGAGGTGGTGGATCTGGACGCCGACATGCAGATGTTCACCGAGATGCTGGTGCGCATCGGCAATCTGGCGCAGATGCAATGATCGTTGGTTGACCCTGGCGCAGGGCCACGGCCGGTGGTCACGTTCTTGACCGGCTGCTTGCGCTACAGTGTTTGAGGGTCCCGTGTGCGCCCGTCTGACGGGCGGCCATCGCACGGGATGTCTCTTGTTTTCAGAACGGAAGGAATCTCCCCATGGCCAAAGCTCCAGGCAAAGCCGCATCCGGCAAAACCAACGCTCCCAGCATCAATATCGGCATCAGCGAGAAAGATCGCGCAGCCATCGCGCAAGGCCTCTCGCGCCTGCTGGCCGATACCTACACGCTGTACCTCACCACCCACAACTTCCACTGGAACGTGACGGGCCCCATGTTCAACACGCTGCATACCATGTTCATGGCGCAGTACACCGAGCTGTGGAACGCGGTGGACCCCATCGCCGAGCGCATCCGTTCGCTGGGCCACGTGGCGCCCGGTTCGTACGCCGAGTTTGGCAAGCTGGCCACGGTGCCCGATGCACCTGCCAAGCCACCCAAGGCGATGGACATGGTGCGGGTGCTGGTGGAGGGCCATGAGGCCGTGGCGCGCACAGCCCGAAGCCTGTTTCCTCTGGCCGACAAAGCCAGTGACGAGCCTACGGCCGACCTGCTGACCCAGCGCCTCACGGTGCACGAGCAAACGGCGTGGATGCTGCGTTCGCTGTTGGAGGAATGATCTCTGCCGGGTGGCTTGCGTCCCGAAGTGCGTTTTGTCCTACAGGATGTTTCTGCCGTTTTGAGGATGATCCGCGTCAGGGCGTGGCGTCTAGGTTGCTGCAGGGCCTTGTCAGGCCTTGTGGCTTGACCGGTCTGACTGGTATGACGCCACGGAGGGCAAGAAAAACGGTGATGTATGCGAATACTGTATGTTGAAGACAACACGGAGCTGCGCGAGACGATTGGCATGCTCATGGAAGGTGAGGGCCATACCGTGACCGCCAGCGCCACGGCCGAAGAGGCCTTGGCGCTGGATGCCCAGCAGACGTTTGATTTGCTCTTCGTGGATGTCAGCCTGCCCGGCATGTCGGGCACCGACCTCGCCCGCAGGCTGCTTGCCTATGACCCGAAGCGTTGGGTGGTGTTGTGCTCGGGGTATGAATTGGGCAGTTACCCCAGTTCATGGGGGCCCCATGTTCGCACCCTGCTCAAACCCTTTGAGTTGGAAGAACTGGAGCAGCTGCTCGTCTCCATTGAGGAAGCCATGGGCGGCCATCTGCCCGAAGAAAAGGCATGAAGGGTGGGCGCCTTGTGCCAGGCCGCATTCCCTTGATGGCTGGGTAGCCCCGCTACACAACCGCTACGCCCCTTTTCGTGGGCGCTTTGTGGCCGCGAGGGCGCCTGGAAGGTCTGTTATTGCGCTGAATTGCGGGAGGCAGATGCTGCTTGCGCTGGCGCCCTTGCGTGCCGTGGCAGTTCCACGCGAAAACAGGTGGTTCCGGCCTGCGATGTCACATCAATGTGGCCTTGGTGCGCCCGCACGATCTGGCGCACGATGAACAGGCCCAGCCCCAGTCCTTGGCGGCGGCCGGGCTCGCGGTCACGCCCCCGGAACGGATCGAAAATCTGCGGCAGCAGGGCCTGAGGAATCATCCCGCTATTGGCCACGGTGATGGCCACGGTGTTGGCTTGCGAGCCGTCCACCGTTACCTGCACGGGTTGGTCGGGGGCGCCGTGGTGCAGTGCATTTCCCGCCAGATTGGTCACCACCTGGCATAGGCGCTCGCCATCCCAGGTGCCTTGCAGGGTGCCGAGCCATTCCACATTGACGCTGCGATTGGGAAAGCTGGTCAGCACTTCGTCGAGTGTGCGCTGGACCAGCGCCTGAAGGTCGACCGGCACCAGCCCCAGTGCCATGCCACCCGCTTGCCGAATGCGGGTGATGTCCAGCAGGTCTTCGATCATGCAGCCCATGCGCTGGCTGCTGCTGAGCACACGCTCGGCCAGCGCGGCGCTTTTGTCGGCGTCGGGGTGGCGCTTGAGCATGGCGGCGGCGGCCTGTATCGCCATGAGCGGGGTGCGAAGGTCGTGGCTTAGCACCGCCATGAACATTTCGTTGATGCGCAGCGCTTCGGTGCGCTCCTTGAGCTCATGTGCCAGGGCTTGCTTGCGTCGTTGCAGTTCAAAGAAGACGCCGGCTTTGGTGGTCAGCATGTGCGGGTCGATCGGCTTGTACAGGAAGTCGACCGCACCGCTTTCATAGCCCTTGAACTGCCAGTTGTGCTCGCGCGAGCCCGCCGTAATAAAGATCAGCGGGATATGGCGGGTGCGCTCGCTACCGCGAATGAGTTCAGCCAGCTCAAAGCCGTTCATCTCGGGCATCTGGACGTCCAGCAGCGCCAGCGCCACGTCGCCGTGGGTAAGCAATAGCTCTAACGCCTCGGGCCCTGACTGTGCCTTCAGGATGTCCAGGCCGTCACGCTGCAGCAGTGCTTCCAGCGCGATCAGGTTTTCCTGCACGTCGTCAACAAGAAGGCATTTGATACGGTCGGTGTGTGACATGGTGGGGGCGGGGCTGAATGGGAGGGGTGGTGCGACAGTGGGCAGGTTGGTGGGCATCATGCAGATACCCCCGGGGTCTGTCGCTCCGGCCATTGCGCCAGCCAATCGGCCATTGCGGCAGGGGTCAGAACATGGTGGCCGGCATCCCGCGCGAGCGCGGCCAGCGGCATGGCGGGCATGGATGCGCTGGCGGGATCCTGCACCATGGTGAGCCCGCCTGCTGCGCGAATGGCCTGCAGTCCGTGTGCGCCATCTTCGTTGGCGCCCGACAGCAAGATGCCGACCAGCCGCTCACCATATTGGTCGGCGGCGGACTCGAACAGGACATCAATCGACGGGCGTGAATAATGCACGGGCTTGTCGATTGACAGTGCGATGTGGGGCCCTTGGTCCACCAGCAGGTGGTAGTCGGGTGGTGCGAAATAGACCGTGCCGGGCGTGATGGCCTCTTTGTCCTGCGCCTCCTGCACGGGCAGCGCGCAGCGCTGGCGAAAGATGTCAGCCAGCAGGCTGCGGCGGTCGCGGGGCAGGTGCAACACGATCAGCACGGCCGCGCACAGGGTGGGTGGCAGGGCGGGCAGCAATTGAATGAGTGCATCAATGGCGCCCGAAGACCCCCCCACCACGATGGCATCGTGGCTGGCGGCATGGGGCGGCAATGGCGGCAATGACGACATCACAGGCCCGCCTTTTTTCGGTAAATGCGGTCTTCCGGCACAAAGTCGTCAAACGCATCGGCATGCCCGGAAAACCGCAGGGACTCCTTGGAGCCCAGCCCCAGAAAGCCGCGGTGGCATAACGAATCACGAAACAGCCCGAGGGCCCGGTTTTGCAGATCGCGTTCGAAGTAGATCAGCACATTGCGGCATGAGACCAGGTGCATTTCTGCAAAAACGCTATCGGTCGCCAGACTGTGGTCCGAGAACACCATGTGGTCGCGCAACGACTTGTCGAAGACGACGCGGCCATAGCGCGCCGTGTAATAGTCGGACAGCGAACTGCGTGCCCCCGAGCGCGCGTGGTTTTCGGTGAACGAGGCAATGCGGTCCACGTCAAAAACCCCCGACTCGGCCGCGCGCAGCGCTTGGTGGTTGATGTCGGTCGCGTAGATCAGCGTGCGGTCGAGCAACCCTTCTTCCTTGAGCAAAATGGCCAGCGAATACACCTCTTCACCCGCACTGCACCCTGCCACCCACACCTTGAGCGACGGGTAGGTGCGCAACAGCGGCACCACCTCGGCGCGCAAGGACTGGTAGTAGCTGGGGTCGCGAAACATCTCGCTGACCTGCACCGTGAGGTATTGCAGCAGCGCGGGAAACACCACAGGGTCGTGCAGCACGCGGTCTTGCAGCTGCGACAGGGTCTTGCAGCCAAAGTGCAGCATGGCGGAGCCCAGCCGCCGTTTGAGCGACGCCTGGGCGTACCCGCGAAAGTCGTAGTGGTAGCGGTGGTAGATCGCGTCAATCAGCAGGCGCTGCTCAATGTCTGCCGTGCGCGCTTTCTTCGGTTGAAACATGGGGCTCAGAGCGTGTCTTGGCGGGTTGGCAATGCGTCGGGGGGCCGTCTGCCTGCGTTACTTCGGCATCCACACCCGCACCAGCGACAGCAGCTTTTCCACGTCGAGCGGCTTGGCGATGTAGTCGTTGGCTCCAGCGGCCAGGCATTTCTCCTGGTCGTCCTTCATGGCCTTGGCGGTGAGGGCGATGATAGGCAGGCGGCGCCACTCGGGGCGGTTGCGGATCTCTCGCATGGCGGTGTAACCGTCCATCTCGGGCATCATGATGTCCATCAGCACCAGGTCGATTTTGGCTCCCTCGCCATCCTCGGCGCGGCCCAGTGCCTGGATGGCTTCAATGCCGTTGCGCGCGATCTCGACGTGGATGCCCGTGGGCTCCAGGATGCTGGACAGCGCGAACACGTTGCGCACGTCGTCCTCCACGATCAGGATGGTCCGGCCTTCCAGTGCCGACTCGCGGTTGCGGGCCACTTGCAGCATCTGGCGGTGCTCTGGCGACAGCTCCGATTCCACCTGGTGCAGGAACAGCGTCACCTCGTCCAGCAAGCGTTCGGGCGAACGGGCGTCCTTGATGATGATGGCTTTGGAGAATCGGCGCAGCTGCTGCTCTTCGTCGCGCGACAGGGCACGGCCCGTGTACACGATGACGGGAGGGAACGACACACCGTCTTCTTCCGTCATCTGCTGGAGCAATTCGTAGCCGCTCAGGTCGGGCAGGTTCAGGTCCATCACCATGCAGTCGAACGTGGAGCCGCGCAGGTGCAGGAGTGCCGCTGCTGCGGTGCCTGCGCCCACGATTTCCACGTCGTCGCGGCTGAGCAGGTGGCGCACGCTCTCGCGCTGGCGTTCATCGTCTTCGACCACCAGCACGCGGCGCAGGTTCTGCGTGAATTTGGCCTCCAGGCGCTGCAGTGCATGCACCAGCTCGTCGCGCTTGACGGGCTTGAGCGCATAGCCCACGGCCCCACGGCCCATGGCCTCTTGAGAGTAATCGGCCACAGACACCACGTGCACGGGGATGTGGCGGGTCACAGGGTTGCGCTTGAGCTGGTCCAGCACGCCCAGGCCCGAGAAGTCCGGCAGATTGACGTCCAGCACGATGGCGCTGGGCTGCCTTTGCGTGGCAAACGCCAGGCCGTCTGCGGCGTTGTGTGTGAGGTGGCATTCAAAGTCCATCTCCGCCGCGAGGTCGCGCAGTATGTGCGCAAAACGCTCGTCATCCTCGATCACGAGAATGCTGCGGGCCCCCGCCTTCGCGGGCGGGGCAAAGACCTCGGCCAGTTCCCCGGCCGCGCTGTGGTGGCCGAGCGTGGCCGCCGGGACGGGCGCGCGCGCGTATCCAGGTGGTGTTGTGCGGTGGGTCTGCCCATCGTCCTGATGCCGGGCCGGGGCGGCATGGCCCCCACTGGCGGACTGGCCGGTGTGCGACCAGGCTGTGCCAGGCGGCGTCGCCTCATGCGTGCCGCCCGCTGGTGGGGCCAGGTGCTGGGGAATCACCAGCGTGAAAACGCTGCCTTCGCCGGGGGCGCTGCGCACCGAAATGGAACCGCCCAGCAGGTGGGCCAGGTCGCGCGAAATCGACAGACCCAGCCCGGTACCGCCATATTTGCGATGCGTGCTGCCGTCGGCCTGGCGAAAGGCTTCAAAAATCAGCGCATGCTGATGCGCTGGAATGCCGATGCCGGAATCCTTGACCGCAAACGACAGCGTGTCGTCGGGGTTGCGCGAAACGTGCAATGTCACCGAGCCTTGTTCGGTGAACTTGATCGCGTTGGACAGCAGGTTCTTGAGCACCTGCCCCAGTCGCAATGGATCGGTCTCGATGCCTGCGGGCACATCGGGCGCCACCGTCGCGGTCAATACCAGACCTTTTTCATGCGCCTGGGGGCGCAGCGGGTCGATCAGCGCCTGCAGGGCCTTGGCAACAGTCACCGGTTCTACCGACAGGGTGGCCTGTCCCGCCTCGATCTTCGAAAGATCCAGGATGTCGTTGATGAGCGCCAGCAGGTCATTGCCCGCGGCATAGATGGTCTGCGCGTATTTCACCTGGTCGGCGCTGAGATTGCCCGACCTGTTGTCGCTGAGCAGTTTGGCCAGGATCAACGTGGAGTTGAGCGGCGTGCGCAGCTCGTGGCTCATGTTGGCGAGGAACTCGTTTTTGTACTGGCTGGTCAGCTCCAGCTCGCGCGCCTTGTCCGTCATGGCGCTCTGGGCCCTGAGCAGCTGTTCGCGTTGGTATTCAAGTTGCTGGGTCTGCTCTTCGAGGTGGGCGTTGGTTTGCTCCAGCTCGGTCTGTTGCACTTCCATCTGCGCCTGCGACTCTTGCAGGATGCGGCTTTGTTGCTCCAGCTCTTCGTTGTTGACGCGCAGCTCCTCTTGCTGGGTTTGTAGTTCTTCGGACTGGCGCTGGGTTTCTTCCAGCAGCGCCTGCAGGCGGTTGCGGTCGATGCCTGAGCGGATGGCCACTGCCAGCATCTCGGAGGCACGCTCCATGAGCGTGCGCTCAGCGTCCCCCAGGGGCCGGAAAAATCCCAGCTCAATCACCGCGAAGACCTCACGGTTCTCCATGGCGGGCGCCACCAGCAGCTCGACCGGGTCGGACTGCCCGGTGCTGGAAGACAGCGGCAGGTGCGAGGCCGGCACATCACGCACGTGCAGCAACTGGCGCGAGCGCGCGGCCTGGCCCACCAGTCCCTCGCCGCTGACCAGTTTGTGTGCCAGCCGCTCGCGCGGGAGCGCATAGCCGCCAAACAGCGTGAACCCCCCATCGCAGTCGGCCACATAGCCTGCACCGACCGATGCCTTGAGATAGGTGGCCAGGTAGTCCAGCGCGAGTTGCCCGAGGTCTTCGAGCGAGCGGTCGCCCTGAATGCGCTCACCCAGCCCCGAAATCCCGGCAGACACCCAGGATTGGTGTGCCTTGGCCCGGTATTCGCGTGCCGTTATGGCGGCAGACAGGCAGATGAGCGCCAGCAACACCACCGAGCCGCCCCATGAATAGTAGGCCGAGGCCGTGGCCGCATCGACCCACAGCTGACGGCGGGCTTCGAGCTGCTGGTTCTGCAGCGTGGACAGATCGCTGGTCAGGTCGCGCAACCGTTCCATCAGCCTGCGGCCCACATCGGTCCGTACCAGCGCTGCGACGCCGTCGGTGTCGCCGGCTTTGCGCAGCTCGATGGCTTTGTTCAGCTCGACGAGCTTTTGCCGCGACACATCTTCGATCTGCACCACCAGCGCCTGCTGGGCGGGGTCGGCGGCCGTGCTCCTGGCAAGCGCTGTGATCTGCCGGTCAATCGCCGTGAGCGCCAGCTGATAGGGCTGCAGGTAAGAAGACTCACCGGTGAGCAGATAGCCCCGCTGCCCGGTTTCTGCGTCCTTGAGTGACGAGCTCAGCAGGTTGAGTTCGCGCATCGCCAGCGCGGTGCGATCCATCGCGTCCACGGCGGCGGCACGGGTTTCGGATGCCTGAAAGTTGACCAGGGCAATGATCAGTGTCGCCAGTGCCGCCACCACGAAACCGGCCATCAAGGTGCGCGGAATGGCAAAGCGGTTCGTCGTGGCCTGAAGACTGGAAAATCGGGGCATGCGATGCGGGTCCGTCGGGTGGGTGAACGGGGGACTTTACCGGGTTTGCCGCGCTGTGGGGGGCGGCCCGGCCCATCGGGCAAGGGCATGTCTATCGGCGCGGGCGCGGGCGCAGCGCCGGGCTGCTACATTCGGTGCGCCCTGGCCCCGGGGCGGATCCCTGTGCTCTTTTGTTCTGCTTTGTACCTCCATGCCACCAGCTTCTTCGCGCAGTCGCTTGTCTCTTTATCTGGACCTTATCCGCTGGGACCGCCCTGCTGGCTGGCTGGTGTGCCTGTGGCCCACGCTCGGCGCGTTGTGGATTGCGGCCGACGGGTTTCCGGGCTGGCATTTGCTGGCGGTGTTTGTGCTGGGCACGTTTTTGATGCGTAGCGCGGGTTGCTGCGTGAACGACGTGGCCGATCGTGACTTCGACAAGCACGTCAAGCGCACCGCAAACCGGCCGATCACCACCGGCGCCGTGTCGGTGAAAGAGGCCCTGGTGCTGGCCGCTGTGCTGGCGTTGATGTCTTTCGGGCTGGTGCTCACCACCAACACTGCCGCTGTGGGGTGGTCGGTGCCGGCGCTGCTGGTGGCCATTGCCTATCCATTCACCAAGCGGTTCATCGCCATGCCGCAGGCCGTGCTGGGCATAGCGTTCAACTTTGGCATCGTCATCGCGTTTGCCGCTGTGCAGGGGGCCGTGCCCGCTGTGGCGTGGTGGTTGTGGCTGGGCAATCTGTGCTGGGTGCTGGCCTATGACACCGAATACGCCATGGTCGATCGCGATGACGATCTCAAGATCGGGATCAAGACATCGGCCATTACCCTGGGCCGCTTCGATGTGGCGGGCATCGTGGTGTTTTATCTGGTCTTTTTGTCGATTTGGGCTCTGGCGCTTATTCCATATGCGCTAGGTGCTACTTTTTACATAGCATTGGCCGTAGCGCTTGCCCAGGCCGTGTGGCATTTCACGCTGATACGCACCCGCACCCGCGAGGGGTGCTTCAAGGCTTTCCGCATCAACCACTGGCTAGGGTGCACGGTGTTCTGTGGCATTGCTGGCAGCTACCTGGTGCGGTATGTGCTCTCAAATTAATAGCTGCTAGCGCTTATTGGATAATCGCTAGAGCCTGAAAACACTTAAAAACACCGAAGAAAGCTCAGGCGCCGAATTCATCACCCAGTTCTTGGGCGCGTTGTTCGGCGGCGCGCATGGCCGCCTCGAAATGGGCGCCCACAGCGTCTTTTTCCATGGACTGCAGGGCCGCATAGGTGGTGCCGCCCTTGGACGTGACGCGCTCGCGCAGCACGGCAGGCGGGTCGTCAGAGCGGCGCGCCAGTTCGGATGCGCCCACAAACGTGCCCACGGCCAGCTGGTGCGCCTGCTGTTCGCTCAGCCCCATGCCCACGCCCGCGCGGGTCATGGCTTCCAGGAAGTAAAAAACATAGGCCGGGCCGGAGCCGGAGAGGGCCGTCACGGCGTCGAGCTGCTTTTCACTCTCCACCCACAGGAACTTGCCGGTGGACGCCATGATGGCTTCTACGCTCTGGCGTTCAGCGGGCGTGACGGCAGGGCGGGCGAACAACGCGCTCATGCCCTTGCCCACCAGCGCCGGTGTATTGGGCATGGTGCGCACGATGCGCTCGGTGCCCAGCCACTGGGCGATGCTGTCCGAGCGGATGCCTGCGGCCACGCTCAGGTGCAGGGCCTGCTGCGTGTGGGCCTTGGCCTGCGCGGCTGCATCCTTGAAGGTCTGGGGCTTGACGGCCCACACCACGATGCGGGCGTGCTGCAGGGCGGGGCCCGCTTCAGGCTGGGCTTCGATTCCGTAGTTCTTGCGCAGCGCCTCGCGCGCCTCGGCCCAGGGTTCCACCACCTCGATCTGGCTGGCAGGGTGGCCCTGGTGGATCAGCCCGGCAATGATGGCGCTGGCCATGTTGCCGCCGCCGATGAAGGCGATGGTGGGGAGGGACGGGGATGCGGCGGTTTGGCTCATGGGATGTGCAAGGTGGCAACAACAGGGGCCACGATGGTAGCGCTGATCAAGCCGGTGATTGGGGCCCAAGGGCCCGTGCAACGGGCGCTGCCAAAGCCAGGGCTCCCGCGCAAGGGCCGCCAGCATTCTCAAGCAAGGGCGCTGGGAGCGTCCCCCTGTCCGCATCGCGCAGCGACGCGAGAGCGGGGGGAAGGCGCCGAAGGCGACTCAGGGGGGTGTTCTTATTTCACTCTGCCGTGGCCTGGCGCACGGCGTGCTCCCAATTCGCCATCAACTCCTGCACGCGGGCGCTGCTGAGTGTGGGCACAAACCGCCGGTCGGCGCGCCAGAGCTGCGAGAGCTCGTCGGTGCTGCGGTACACGCCGCTCGACAGCCCTGCCAGATAGGCCGCACCCAGCGCCGTGGTCTCGATGACGGCCGGGCGCACCACCGGAATGCCCAGCAGGTCGGCCTGGAACTGCATGAGCAAATCGTTGATGCACGCACCGCCGTCCACGCGCAGCTCGGTCACCGGGGCTCCGCCCGCAGCCACGGCGTCGCGGCTCATGGCCAGCAGCAGGGCGGCGCTTTGGTAGGCAATGCTTTCGAGCGCCGCGCGGGCGATGTGGGCAATGGTGCTGCCGCGCGTCAGGCCCGTGATGGTGCCGCGTGCGTCGGGCTTCCAGTAGGGCGCGCCCAGGCCGGTGAAGGCGGGCACCATCATCACGCCGCCCGAGTCGGGCACGCTCTGCGCCAGGGATTCGACCTCGCTGCTGTTGGTGATGGCGCGCAGGCCGTCGCGCAGCCACTGCACGACCGCGCCGCCCACAAAGACCGAGCCTTCCATGGCGAACTCGGGCCGGGCCGATGCCTGCGCTGCGCTGGTCGTGAGCAGGCCGTTCTGGCTGGTCTGAAAGGTGCTGCCCGTGTGCATGAGCATGAAGCAGCCCGTGCCATAGGTGTTCTTGGCCGTGCCCGCCGTGAAGCAGGCCTGGCCAAAGAGGGCGCTTTGCTGGTCGCCCGCCACGCCGCCGATGCGGATGGGGTGGCCCAGCAGGTCGGCGGCTGTGTCGCCAAAGTGGGCGGCCGAGGGCAACACCTCGGGCAGCAGCGCCTTGGGGATGCGCAGCAGCGCCAGCAGTTCGTCGTCCCACTGGTTGGTGTGCACGTTGAACAGCATGGTGCGTGCGGCATTGCTCACGTCCGTCACATGCACCTGGCCGTGGGTCAGCTTCCACATCAGCCAGCTGTCCACCGTGCCAAAGGCTAGTTCGCCGCGTTCGGCCGCATCCCGCGCGCCGGGCACGTGGTCCAGCAGCCACTGCAGTTTGGTGCCGGAGAAGTAGGCATCCACTAGCAAGCCCGTCTTGGCCTGGATGGTGGCGGCGTGGCCCTGCTCGCGCAATTGGGCGCAGGCGGGTTCGGCACGCCGGTCTTGCCACACGATGGCGTGGTGCACGGGCTGGCCGGTTTGGCGGTTCCACAGCACCGTGGTTTCGCGCTGGTTGGTGATGCCCACCGCCCGCACGGCGCTGGCGGCAATGCCTGCCTTGGCCAGCGCATCGCGCGCGGTGGCCAGCTGGGTGCGCCAGATCTCTAGCGGATCGTGCTCCACCCAGCCGGGCTGGGGGTAGATCTGCGGTAGCTCCAGCTGCGCCTGCGCCACGATGTGGCCGCGTTCGTCAAAAACGATGCTGCGGGAGCTGGAGGTGCCTTGGTCGAGTGCGAGCAGGTAGGTCATGGTCAAAAGAATTCTGGGGGTTCAAGCGGCGACGGTGCAGATCACTCCGGCGTCTTGCAATAAAGCGGGAAACGGCTCGGGCGGCGGCGCATCGGTAAACAGCCGCCCGATCTGATTGAGCGTGGCCAGTTGCACCATGGCTGGGCGGTTGAATTTGCTGTGGTCGGCGGCCAGCCAGACCTCGCGGGCCTGGCCGATGATGGTTTGGGCCACCTTTACCTCGCGGTAGTCAAAGTCGCGCAGCGAGCCATCGGGCTCGATGCCCGAGATGCCGATGAGCGCGATGTCCACCTTGAACTGGCGAATGAAGTCCACCGCCGCTTCGCCCACGATGCCCCGGTCGCGCGGGCGCACCACGCCGCCGGCCACGATGACCTCGCACTCGGGGTTGCTGCACAGGATGGCGGCGACGTTCAGGTTGTTGGTGATGACGCGCAGGCCCCGGTGGTGCAGCAGGGCCTTGGCGATGGCTTCGGTGGTGGTGCCGATGTTCAGGATCAGCGAGCAGTCGTTGGGCACCTGTTCGGCCACGGCGCGCGCAATGCGGGCCTTGCCCTCCGCATGCAGGGTTTCGCGCTGTGTGTGCGCCAGGTTCTCCACGGTGGAGCTGGGCACGCGCACGCCACCATGAAAGCGCGTGAGCAGGCCGGACTCTGCCAGGCGCTGCACGTCACGGCGCACGGTCTGCAGCGTCACGCCCAGGGTGTCTGCCAGTTGTTCCACCGTGGCGGACTTGCGCGCGCGGACTTCTTCGAGAAGCAGCAGTTGTCGGGGGTTCGTATTCACGCGAATCAATCGGCTATAGGGTAGAGATACTTTAAATCGAACAAAAAGGAACCTGTTAAGGGTAAACCTTGATTAAATACGATCAAAAAAGAACAAAAATGAACACAATCGAAAACGAGAGGGCCTGCTGTGTCCGACAAGGCAGTGGCGTCCCATTCATCAGGCCCAAGGGCGACAAAGAAAGGTTGCGTGATGCAGCTGGCATTGGACAGCATCAGCAAGAAGGTGGGGGCGCAGACCTGGCTGTATGACATGAGCCTGGCGCTCCAGAGCGGCGCCGTCACGGTGCTGCTGGGTGCCACGCAGGCGGGCAAGACCAGCCTGATGCGCATCATGGCCGGGCTGGATACGCCCACCTCGGGCACCGTCAAGGTTGATGGCGTGGATGTGACAGGCATGCCCGTGCGCGATCGCAATGTGGCCATGGTGTACCAGCAGTTCATCAACTACCCCTCGATGAAGGTGGCGGCCAACATTGCATCGCCCCTGAAGCTGCGCGGCGAAAAAAACATTGACGCCCGGGTGCGTGAGATCGCGAGCCGCCTGCACATCGACATGTTTCTGGACCGCTATCCAGCCGAACTTTCAGGTGGGCAGCAGCAGCGCGTGGCGCTGGCCCGCGCCCTGGCCAAGGGTGCGCCGCTGATGCTGCTGGACGAGCCCCTGGTGAACCTGGACTACAAGCTGCGCGAAGAGTTGCGCGAGGAGTTGACCCAGCTGTTTGCAGCCGGTCAGTCCACGGTGGTCTATGCCACCACCGAGCCGGGCGAGGCCCTGCTGCTGGGTGGCTACACCGCTGTGCTCGATGAAGGCCAGTTGCTGCAGTACGGCCCCACGGCCGAGGTGTTCCATGCCCCCAATTCGCTGCGTGTGGCGCGCGCTTTCAGCGACCCCCCGATGAACCTCATTGCTGCCTCGGCGGCCCCTGCCGGGGTGCGCCTGCAGGGCGGGGTGGAGCTGGCCGTGCATCTGCCGCAAGGTGTGGCCACGGCGGCCGGGCTCACGGTAGGCGTGCGCGCCAGTGCGCTGCGCGTGGTGGCCCGCCCGGGCGACGTCAGCGTGGGTGGCGTGGTCGAGCTGGCCGAAATCTCGGGCTCCGACACCTTTGTGCACGCGGCCACGCCCTGGGGCGACCTGGTGGCGCAGCTGACCGGTGTGCATTACTTTGAACTGGGTGCGCCCATCACGCTGCACCTGGACCCCGCCCAGGCCTACGTGTTTGGTGCCGACGGCCAACTGGCGTGGGCGCCTGCACGGCCCGCTACTGCACAAGGAGGGCGCTGACATGGCCCGCATCAGTCTGGACCTGGCGCATTCGTACAAGCCCCACCCGCAGCAAGACAGCGACTACGCGTTGCTGCCCCTGAAGATGGAGTTCGAGGACGGTGGTGCGTATGCGCTGCTGGGCCCCTCGGGCTGCGGCAAGACCACCATGCTCAACATCATGTCGGGGCTGCTGGCGCCCTCGCACGGCAAGGTGCTGTTCGATGGCCGCGACGTGACGCGCGCCAGCCCGCAAGAGCGCAACATTGCCCAGGTGTTCCAGTTCCCCGTGATCTACGACACCATGACGGTGGCCGAAAACCTGGCGTTCCCGCTACGCAACCGCAAGGTGCCCGAAGACCAGATCAAGCAGCGCGTGGGCCAGATCGCCGAGATGCTGGAGATGAGCGGCCAGCTCAACCAGCGCGCGGCGGGCCTGGCGGCCGATGCCAAGCAGAAGATCTCGCTGGGCCGCGGCCTGGTGCGCTCTGACGTGGCAGCGGTGCTGTTCGACGAGCCGCTCACGGTGATCGACCCGCACCTCAAGTGGCAGCTGCGGCGCAAGCTCAAGCAGATCCACCACGAGCTCAAGCTCACCCTGATCTACGTGACGCATGACCAGGTCGAGGCGCTCACGTTTGCCGACCAGGTGGTGGTGATGACCCGTGGCCGCGCGGTGCAGGTGGGCTCGGCCGACGCGCTGTTCGAGCGCCCGGCGCACGTGTTTGTGGGCCATTTCATCGGATCGCCAGGTATGAACTTCCTGCCCGCGCAGCGCGATGGTGCAGCGCTGTCGGTGGCTGGCCATCGACTCACCTCTCCCGCAGATCGTGCGCTGCCCGAAGGCGGCTTGCAGGTGGGTATACGGCCCGAATACCTGGCCATTGCCCGGCCCGAGCAGGCCGGAGCGCTGCCCTGCACGGTGTCGCTGGTGCAGGACATCGGCACCTATCTGATGCTTACCGCCAAGGTGGGCGAGCACACGCTCAAGGCGCGCTTCAACCCCGAAACGCGGCTTCCGTCGGCGGGGGATGCTGTCTGGCTGCAGGTGCTTGGTGAGCACACGTGCTTCTATCAAAACGAGGAGCTCTTGCCATGAGCACGACAACCAAGCCGGTGAACCAGAAGGCGTGGTTCCTGATTCTTCCGGTCATCATCTGCGTGGCTTTCTCGGCCATCCTGCCGCTGATGACGGTGGTGAACTACTCGGTGCAGGACATCATTTCGCCCGATCGGCGCGTGTTCGTCGGCACCGAATGGTTTGCCGCCGTGATGCGCGATGAAGAGCTGCACGCCGCCCTGTGGCGCCAGATCACGTTCTCGCTGTCGGTGCTGGCCGTGGAGATTCCGCTGGGCATTGCGCTGGCGCTATCGATGCCCGCGCAGGGCTGGAAGTCCTCCGCCGTGCTGGTCGTGGTGGCGCTGTCGCTGCTGATCCCCTGGAACGTGGTGGGCACCATCTGGCAGATCTATGGCCGCGCCGATATCGGTCTCATGGGCCGCATGCTGCAGGAGATCGGCATCGAATACAGCTACACCGGCAATGCCACACAGGCCTGGCTCACCGTGCTGTTGATGGATGTCTGGCACTGGACACCCCTGGTGGCGCTGCTCGCGTTCGCCGGGCTGCGCTCCATCCCCGACGCTTATTACCAGGCCGCCCGCATCGATGGAGCCAGCAAGTTCGCCGTGTTCCGCTACATCCAGTTGCCCAAGATGCGTGGCGTGCTCATGATCGCGGTGCTGCTGCGCTTCATGGACAGCTTCATGATCTACACCGAGCCCTTCGTGCTGACGGGCGGCGGGCCGGGCAATGCGACCACGTTCCTGTCGCAGTACCTCACGACCAAGGCCGTGGGCCAGTTCGACCTGGGGCCTGCGGCGGCGTTCTCGCTGATCTATTTCTTCATCATCCTGCTGCTGTGCTTCATCCTCTACAACTGGATGCAGCGTGTGGGCACCGCCAGCAACGAAGGGGCCGGCCATGAATGAAAAGCGCTTTCACAAGCGGTCGCTGTTTTTGATCGCTTACCTGGTGTTCGCTGTGCTGCCCATCTACTGGATGGTCAACATGAGCTTCAAGACGAACGCGGAGATCCTGTCTTCTTTCTCGTTCTTTCCGCAGCACTTCACCTGGGACAACTACAAGACCATCTTCACCGACGAGTCCTGGTACTCGGGCTACGTCAACAGCCTGATCTACGTGGGCATCAACACGGTGATCTCGCTCACGGTGGCGCTGCCTGCGGCCTACGCTTTCAGCCGCTACCAGTTTCTGGGTGACAAGCATGTGTTCTTCTGGCTGTTGACCAACCGCATGACGCCGCCCGCTGTGTTCCTGCTGCCGTTCTTTCAGCTGTACACCACGGTGGGGCTGATGGACACGCACATTGCGGTGGCGCTGGCCCACCTGCTGTTCAACGTGCCGCTGGCGGTGTGGATTCTGGAAGGTTTCATGAGCGGCATCCCGCGCGAGATCGACGAGACGGCCTACATCGACGGCTACAGCTTTCCGCGCTTCTTCGTGCAGATTTTTCTGCCCCTCATCAAGGCGGGTGTGGGCGTGGCGGCGTTCTTTTGCTTCATGTTCAGCTGGGTGGAACTGCTGCTGGCGCGCACGTTGACCAGCGTGAACGCCAAGCCCATCGTCGCCACGATGACGCGCACCGTGAGCGCGTCGGGCATGGACTGGGCGACGCTGGCCGCCGCTGGGGTGCTGACCATCGTGCCCGGCGCTGTCGTGATCTGGTTTGTCCGCCACTACATCGCAAAAGGCTTTGCGATGGGAAGAGTGTGATGCACCCCCTGAGTCGCCTGCGGCGCCTTCCCCCTCCAGGGGGACGACGCCCTCGCTGCGGTGCGGCCCTTGCTCGGCGTCCCTGGCTTGGGGCGTGCCAGTGGGGACGTGCTTTGGCGGTATCTAACGCCACGCGAGTGGAAAGGAATGCTTCAAATGTTTGACTGGATGGCCTGGACGCTGCCGGTGGCGGTGTTCTTCATTTGCATCGTGCTCATGCTGGTCGGCATGACGGTATGGGAGATTAAGTCCCCCACCGTGATACGCAAGGGATTCTTGCCTCTGGAGACGACACGCGGCGATCGCCTGTTCATCGGGCTGCTCTCTGCGGCCTATGTGAATCTGATCTTTGTGGGCATCAGCGGCAAGCTGGCCCAGTGGTTCAGCCTGGATGCAGACCCGTCGATATGGATCAGCTTTGTGCTGTCGATGGCGGTGCTGGCGCTGGTGATGCGCAAGGGTTGACGGGTAGGCAGTATAAAAAAGATAGCGGTTTGCGCTTGATGTGTATGGTTTTCAATGCGAAATATTAAAGAAAACCTAGAAGTGATAAGCGCTAGCAGCTATTGTTTTTGATGATGACAAGCGCCGGCCCGATTTCCCCCAGGGCCGGTGTTCATCCACCATGGGGGTTCCATCTGAGGAGACAGCAATGAAGATGCAGTTCACGGCGATCGCTTTCGCCGCCGCAACCCTGGCTTTGGGGCAAGCTGCCTGGGCCGGCGAGGCCGAGGCCAAGAAGTGGGTCGACAGTGAGTTCCAGCCCTCCACGCTGAGCAAAGACCAGCAGATGGCCGAGATGAAGTGGTTCATCGACGCTGCCAAGAAGCTGCAGGCCAAGGGCGTGAAGGAAATCTCGGTGGTCTCCGAAACCATCACCACGCACGAGTACGAATCCAAGACGCTCGCCAAGGCGTTCGAGGAGATCACCGGCATCAAGGTCAAGCACGACCTGATCCAGGAAGGCGACGTGGTTGAAAAGCTGCAGACCTCCATGCAGTCGGGCAAGTCGATCTATGACGGCTGGATCTCGGACTCGGACCTGATCGGTACCCACTACCGCTACGGCAAGATGATGAACCTGACCGACTATATGGCCGGTGCGGGCAAGGAGTGGACCAACCCGGGCCTGGACCTCAAGGATTTCATCGGCACCAAATTCACCACCGCGCCCGACGGCAAGCTCTACCAGTTGCCCGACCAGCAGTTCGCCAACCTGTATTGGTTCCGTGCCGACCTGTTCGACCGCAAGGACATCAAAGACAAGTTCAAGGCCAAATATGGCTACGACCTGGGCGTGCCGCTCAACTGGAGCGCCTATGAGGACATCGCCGAGTTCTTCACCAACGACGTGAAGAACATCGACGGCAAGGCCATTTACGGCCATATGGACTACGGCAAGAAGGACCCCTCGCTGGGCTGGCGCTTCACCGATGCCTGGTTGTCCATGGCCGGCACGGCCGACATCGGCGCACCCAACGGCCTGCCGATCGACGAGTGGGGCATTCGCGTGGCCGACGACAAGTGCACGCCCGTGGGCGCTTCGGTGGCCCGTGGCGGTGCGACCAATTCGCCCGCTGCCGTTTACGCTCTGACGAAATACGTGGACTGGATGAAGAAGTACGCGCCCAAGGAAGCCACGGGCATGACCTTTGGCGAAGCGGGCCCCGTGCCCGCACAGGGCCAGATTGCGCAGCAGATCTTCTGGTACACGGCCTTCACGGCCGACATGGTCAAGCCCGGCCTGCCGGTGGTCAATGCCGATGGCACGCCCAAGTGGCGCATGGCCCCCGGCCCCAACGGCCCGTACTGGAAGCAGGGCATGCAAAACGGCTACCAGGACGTGGGTTCGTGGTCGTTCTTCAAGGGCCATGACGCCAACAAGACCGCTGCTGCCTGGCTGTATGCTCAGTTCGTCACCGCCAAGACCACTTCGCTCAAGAAGACCCTGGTGGGCCTGACCCCGATCCGCGAAAGCGACATCCAGTCCAAGGCCATGACGGACGCCGCCCCCAAGCTCGGCGGCCTGGTGGAGTTCTACCGCAGCCCCGCCCGCGTGGCATGGTCGCCCACCGGCACCAACGTGCCCGACTACCCGAAGTTGGCCCAGTTGTGGTGGAAGAACGTGGCCCAGGCCGTGACGGGTGAAAAGACCCCGCAAGGCGCCATGGACACCCTGGCCGACGAGATGGACCAGGTGATGGCCCGCCTGGAGCGCGCCGGCATGGCCCATTGCGCACCCAAGCTCAACAAGAAGGAAGACCCCAACAAGTGGCTCAGCGACAAGCAAGCCCCCTGGAAGAAGCTGGCCAATGAAAAGCCCAAGGGCGAAACCATCGCCTACGACAAGCTGCTGCAAGCGTGGAAGGATGGCAAGGCCCGCTGATAACGCTCTGACTGTTGCGCTGTGACAGTTTTTCGGCAGCCCGGACCCACAAGGTCTCTGGCTGCCTTTTTCGCTCCAGTCCGTCCTCGGGGCCTGTTGGCCAAGGGCGGATTTCATCCCGGAAATGTCAACAATTCAAGGGTAAACCCTTAATTTGTTGCCCCGTCCATGGACAATCCTTCCCATGACCACTGCCTCCGCTCCCCTGCCTACCCGGCGCGCCGACCTTCTCGCCCGCCTTGCCCAGCCCCACCAATATGACCTCGCCGTGATCGGTGGAGGGGCAACCGGCCTGGGGGTGGCGCTGGATGCTGCGGCGCGTGGCTTCAGTGTGGTTTTGGTGGATTCGCATGACTTTGCCAAGGGCACCTCGTCCCGCGCCACCAAGCTGGTGCACGGCGGTGTCCGTTATCTGGCACAAGGCAATATCGCACTGGTGCGCGAAGCGCTGCATGAGCGCACAACGCTGCTGCATAACGCCCCCCATCTGGCGCAGCCCTTGCCGTTTGTGATGCCGTCCTACCGCTTTTGGGAGACGCCGTTCTACGGCATCGGGCTCATGATGTATGACGCTCTGGCGGGCAAGGCCGGGTTGGGCTCTACCCAGTTCCTGGGGCGCGCACGCACGCTGGAATGCCTTCCGACTGCCCGTACCGAGGGGCTCAAGGGCGGCGTGAAGTACTGGGACGGCCAGTTTGACGATGCCCGTCTGGCCCTGGCCCTGGCGCGAACCGCCGCCAGCCTGGGTGCGCTGGTCGTCAACTACTGCCCTGCCAAGTCGCTGGTGCATGAAGATGGGAAAGTTGCCGGCTTTGTGTGCGAGGCCACCGACACCGGCCAGCAGTTCACGGTGTGTGCCCGCACCGTGGTCAACGCCACGGGCGTATGGGTAGACACCCTGCGCCAGATGGATGGCGAGGCCATCGGCCGACCCGTAAAGCCCATCGTGGCCCCAAGCCAGGGCGTGCACATCGTGGTAGACCGTGAATTTCTTCCGTCCGACCACGCGCTGATGGTGCCCAAAACTGCCGATGGACGCGTTCTGTTTGCTGTGCCATGGCTGGGCAAGCTCATTCTGGGCACCACCGACAGTCCTCGCCAGGACATCGTGCGGGAGCCGCAGCCGTTCAGCGAAGAGGTCAAATTCATTCTGGAAGAATCGGCGCGCTATCTCACCCGCGCGCCCAAGGCCGAAGACATTCGCAGCATCTGGGTCGGCCTGCGCCCCTTGGTCAAGCCGCAGGACGATGACGGCGACAACACCAAAAGCCTCAGCCGCGAACACACGGTGCTGGGCAGCCGCAGCGGTTTGGTGACGGTTACTGGCGGCAAATGGACCACTTACCGCGCCATGGCGGAAGATGTGTTGCAAAAATGCTTCAGCACCGGGCTGCTCCCTGAAAAGCCCGCCGGTGTCACCAATCACCTGCCCTTGGTAGGTACCCCGAAAGAGGCGGTCAAACACCGCATCAGCGACGCGCAAGGGTTGCACTCCTACGGCAGCGACGCGGCGGCCGTTCTGGGCATCCCCGGGGCGCAGACTGATCTGGGGGGTGGGTTGACTGTGGCCATGGTGCGGTTTGCAGCCCGCTACGAATACGCCTGCACGGTGGAGGATGTACTGGCGCGCCGATCCCGGCTGTTGTTCCTGGACGCCCGCAAGGCCATCGCCCTGGCGCCTGCGGTCGCAGACGTTTTGCGCGAAGAGTTGGGCGCAGACCCGCAACTGGACGCCTTTCTGGCGTTGGCGCAACAGTATTTGCATGTGCCTGCGTAATGAAGCACTTGACTTCCCAAAAGCTTTTGGCAATAATCGAGGGCTTCGCGTTTCCTACGTGAAGTTTCTGCCCAGCGGGAAGTGCTGCAAATGGTTTGCGGTGCGGACGACGGGCCCAAGACTGACTGGCTGATCTGCAGCCCTTGAGAAGTTCTCTGGGGCCGTTGTCTTCTGGTGCAAGTTGGGAATATTGAAATGATCCAGACAGAATCTCGGTTAGAGGTTGCCGACAATACCGGCGCCAAGTCCGTCCTTTGCATCAAGGTGCTGGGTGGCTCGAAGCGTCGTTATGCAAGCGTTGGCGACATCATCAAAGTGAGCATTAAAGAAGCCGCTCCGCGTGGCCGCGTCAAAAAAGGCGAGGTTTACAGTGCAGTGGTGGTTCGCACGGCGAAGGGTATTCGTCGCGGCGATGGCTCGCTCGTCAAATTCGATGGCAACGCAGCTGTGTTGCTGAATGCAAAGTTGGAGCCTATTGGCACCCGCATCTTTGGACCCGTGACGCGTGAACTGCGTACCGAGAAGTTCATGAAGATCGTGTCCCTGGCTCCTGAAGTTCTCTAAGGACGCGCCATGAACAAGATTCGCAAGGGCGACGAAATCATCGTGCTGACCGGGCGCGACAAGGGCAAGCGCGGCACGGTGTCGCTGCGCAAGGATGACTCGCATCTGGTTATTGACGGCATCAATGTCGTCAAGAAGCACGCCAAGCCGAACCCCATGAAGGGTACGACGGGCGGCATCGTTGAAAAGTCCATGCCTATCCATCAGTCCAACGTGGCCATTTTCAATGCGGCTACCGGTAAGGCTGACCGTGTGGGCATCAAGGTGCAGGCTGACGGCGCACGCGTTCGCGTGTTCAAGTCCAGCGGCGCTGAAATCAAGGCGGCCTAAGGGGTAAACATGGCACGACTCCAAGAAATTTACCGCGACAAAATCGCACCCGAACTGATCAAGCAGTTCGCTTATACCTCGCCGATGCAGGTTCCCCGTCTGACGAAGATCACGCTGAATATGGGCGTGAGCGAAGCAGTCTCGGACAAGAAGGTGATGGACAACGCCGTGGCTGACCTGACCAAGATTGCTGGTCAAAAGCCTGTGGTGACCAAGGCCAAGAAAGCTATTGCTGGTTTCAAGATCCGCGAAGGCCAGGCCATTGGTTGCATGGTCACGCTGCGTGGCGTGCAGATGTACGAGTTCCTGGACCGTTTCGTGACCGTGGCTCTGCCCCGCGTTCGTGACTTCCGTGGTATCTCCGGTCGCGCCTTTGATGGCCGTGGCAACTACAACATCGGCGTCAAAGAACAGATCATCTTCCCTGAAATTGAGTACGACAAGGTTGACGCCCTGCGCGGTCTCAATATCAGTATTACCACGACGGCCAAGTCCGACGAAGAAGCCAAGGCGCTTCTCGCTGGTTTCCGTTTCCCGTTCAAGAACTGAGGCGAAGCATGGCTAAAGTAGCTTTGATCCAGCGCGAACTGAAGCGCGAAAAACTGGCGGCCAAGTACGCAACCAAGTATGCGGAACTGAAGGCAATCGCTGGCGATGCCAAGCGCAGCGATGAAGAGCGTGATGCAGCCCGTCTGGGTTTGCAGAAGCTCCCGCGCAATGCAAACCCTACGCGCCAGCGCAACCGTTGCGAAATCACCGGTCGTCCACGTGGCACCTTCCGTCAATTCGGTCTGGCTCGCGCCAAGATCCGCGAACTGGCTTTTGCAGGCGACATCCCCGGTGTCACCAAAGCCAGCTGGTAAGCAGGCAGGAGAGATTAAACATGAGCATGAGTGATCCCATCGCTGACTTGCTGACCCGCATCCGTAATGCACAGATGGTCGCCAAGGCCACGGTTCTGGTGCCTTCTTCCAAAGTGAAGATTGCCATTGCCCAAGTGTTGAAGGACGAAGGTTATATCGACGGCTTTCAGGTGAAAACCGAAGCTGGCAAGTCCGAACTTGAAATTGCCCTGAAGTATTACGCAGGCCGTCCAGTGATTGAGCGCATCGAGCGCGTCAGTCGTCCTGGTCTGCGTGTCTACAAAGGCCACGATTCCATTCCACAAGTCATGAACGGTCTGGGTGTGGCAATTGTCACAACGCCCAAGGGTGTGATGACTGATCGCAAAGCGCGCGCTACCGGTGTCGGTGGCGAAGTGCTCTGCTATGTGGCCTAACCCGCGGCATTGAGGAGAAACTGAAATGTCCCGAGTAGGAAAAATGCCCGTGACCATCCCCGCAGGCGTGGATGTGTCCGTGAAAGATGACCAGATCTCCGTCAAGGGTTCTGGTGGCGCACTGTCGCTTGCACAAAACGTGCTGGTGAAGGTGTCGAGCAACGATGGCAAGCTCAGCTTTGTGCCTGCCAATGAGTCCCGCGAAGCAAACGCCATGAGTGGCACGATTCGCCAGTTGGTCAACAACATGGTGGTCGGTGTCAGCAAGGGTTTCGAAAAGAAGCTCAGCCTGGTCGGCGTGGGTTACAAGGCTGCAGCTTCTGGTTCCAAGTTGAACCTGACTGTCGGTTATTCGCATCCGGTCAACATCGAAATGCCCGCTGGCATCACGGTCGCAACCCCTACACCTACGGAAGTGGTGATCAAGGGTGCGGATCGTCAACGCGTGGGTCAGATCGCTGCCGAGATTCGTGCTGTTCGTCCTCCCGAGCCCTACAAGGGCAAAGGTATCCGTTATTCGGACGAAAAAATCACGATCAAAGAGACCAAGAAGAAATAAGGAGCTGCAACATGTTGACCAAGAAAGAGCAGCGTCTTCGTCGTTCGCGCCAGACCCGCATTCGCATTGCACAGCAAGGCGTGGCACGTCTCACCGTGAATCGCACGAATCTCCATATCTACGCCAGTGTGATCTCCGGCGACGGCAGCAAGGTGCTGGCAAGTGCATCGACGGTCGAAGCCGACGTGCGCAAGTCGCTCGGCGGTTCGGGCAAGGGTGGCAATGCCGCTGCAGCCCAGATCATCGGCAAGCTGATCGCTGAAAAAGCGAAGGCTGCAGGTGTCGAGAAGGTTGCATTTGATCGCGCAGGCTTTGCCTACCACGGTCGCGTCAAGGCTTTGGCCGATGCAGCCCGTGAAGCGGGTCTGCAGTTCTAAGCGGAACGGAATTAAAAATGGCTAAATTTCAACCCAAGGTGCAGAGCGAAGGCCAGGACGACGGTCTGCGCGAAAAAATGATCGCGGTGAACCGCGTGACCAAAGTCGTGAAGGGTGGCCGTATCCTCGGTTTCGCCGCACTGACGGTGGTTGGCGACGGTGATGGCCGCGTTGGCATGGGCAAGGGTAAGTCCAAGGAAGTGCCTGCTGCTGTGCAAAAGGCAATGGAAGAGGCGCGTCGCAATCTGGTCAAGGTTTCGTTGAAGAACGGCACCATTCACCACAACGTGACGGGTCACCACGGCGCCGCTGTTGTCATGATGGCTCCTGCCCCCAAGGGTACCGGCATTATTGCGGGCGGCCCCATGCGCGCTGTTTTCGAAGTGCTGGGCGTGACCGATATCGTGGCCAAAAGCCATGGTTCGTCCAACCCATACAACATGGTTCGCGCCACCTTTGACGCGCTGGTGAAGTCCACGACTCCGTCGCAAGTTGCTGCCAAGCGTGGCAAAGCGGTCGAAGACATCTTCGCTTGATTGGAAGTTGACTATGACTACGCAACAAACTGTCAAGATTCAACTGGTGCGCAGCCCGATTGGCACCAAAGAATCGCACCGCGCGACTGTACGCGGCCTGGGTCTGCGCAAGCTCAATAGCGTGAGCGAATTGCAAGACACGCCCGAAGTGCGCGGCATGATTAACAAGATCAGCTATCTGGTCAAAGTCCTCTGAGAGATAGATCATGGAACTCAATAGCATCAAGCCTGCAGACGGCGCCAAGCATGCCAAGCGCCGCGTAGGCCGTGGTATCGGCTCTGGTCTGGGCAAGACCGCTGGCCGTGGTCACAAAGGTCAGAAATCCCGCTCGGGTGGTTACCACAAGGTTGGTTTCGAAGGCGGTCAAATGCCTTTGCAACGCCGACTGCCAAAGCGCGGTTTCAAATCACATCTGCTCAAGTTCAATGCAGAGGTCACGTTGACGGCGCTGGACCAATTGGGTCTGCCTGAAGTCGACGTTCTGGCTCTCAAGCAAGCTGGTTTGATCGGTGAGCTGGCCAAGGTGGTCAAGGTCATCAAAAGTGGTTCTCTGTCCAAGGCTGTCAAGCTGACGGGCGTGGGCGCTACGGTTGGTGCCAAGGCCGCGATTGAAGCCGCTGGCGGCAGCGTCGCCTGAGTGTGACTCTGAAGGAAAGCATCCGTGGCTACTAGCGCAGCTCAAATTGCAAAAACCGGTAAATTCGGCGATCTGCGTCGCCGTCTGGTTTTTCTGTTGCTCGCGTTGGTCGTGTATCGCATCGGCGCTCATATTCCTGTGCCAGGTATCGATCCCGCCCAGCTCCAGCAGCTGTTCAGTGGCCAGCAAGGTGGCATCCTGAACTTGTTCAATATGTTTTCGGGTGGTGCGCTGTCGCGTTTCACAGTTTTTGCGTTGGGGATCATGCCGTACATTTCGGCGTCGATCATCATGCAGCTGATGACGTACGTTTTGCCAACCTTTGAGCAGTTGAAAAAGGAAGGTGAGGCAGGGCGCCGCAAGATCACTCAGTACACCCGTTATGGTACGTTGGGCTTGGCCTTGTTCCAGTCGCTGGGTATTGCTGTTGCGCTGGAAAGCTCCGCTGGCTTGGTTCTGAGTCCTGGTTTCGGGTTCCGGATGACAGCTGTTGTGAGCCTGACGGCAGGGACAATGTTTCTGATGTGGCTGGGTGAGCAGATCACTGAGCGTGGTTTGGGCAACGGGATTTCGATCCTGATCTTTGGTGGCATTGCCGCCGGATTGCCTGGCTCGATCGGTGGGCTTCTTGAGCTGGTTCGCACCGGCGCAATGAGTATTCTCGCTGCCATTTTCATCGTGATCGTGGTGGGTCTGGTTACCTACTTCGTTGTCTTTGTGGAACGTGGTCAACGCAAGATCTTGGTGAATTACGCCCGTCGACAAGTAGGGAACAAGGTGTACGGCGGTCAATCGTCGCACTTGCCTCTCAAGTTGAACATGGCTGGCGTGATTCCTCCGATATTTGCTTCCTCGATCATTCTGTTGCCAGCAACGGTAGTGAACTGGTTCAGTGCAGGTGAGTCGATGCGCTGGTTGAAGGACATTTCGGGTGCATTGACTCCTGGTCAGCCTATCTATGTCATGTTCTATGCGGCTGCCATCATATTTTTCTGCTTCTTTTATACGGCACTTGTTTTTAACAGCCGCGAAACAGCAGATAACCTGAAAAAGAGTGGTGCGTTTATTCCGGGTATTCGGCCTGGTGAACACACGGCCCGTTATATCGACAAGATTCTGGTTCGCCTGACATTGGCAGGTGCTGTGTACATCACCTTCGTGTGTTTGCTGCCAGAGTTCCTGATCTTGAAGTACAACGTTCCGTTCTATTTTGGTGGAACCTCTCTGTTGATCATTGTGGTGGTTACCATGGACTTCATGGCCCAGGTTCAAAACTACATGATGTCGCAGCAATACGAGTCGTTGCTCAAGAAGGCAAACTTCAAGGGTAATACTGGTAGTTGATGATTTGGAAGGTGACAGGTCTTGAAACACGCGTCACCTGTAAAGATCTGGATATCGGTTGAATGGCGCCCCACGAATTTTCGCGGGCACAAATTGTGTTCCGTGCAAAACAGCCGGGACGGATGGAAAAGTTTTAGGAGAATGCAATGAGAGTTTCGGCTTCGGTCAAAAAAATCTGCCGCAACTGCAAGATCATCCGCCGCAAGGGTGTGGTGCGCGTGATCTGCACGGATCTGCGTCACAAGCAGCGCCAAGGTTGATTGGAAAGTATTAGAGGACGCATATGGCACGTATCGCTGGCATTAACATTCCGCCGCACAAGCACGCGGAAATCGGTTTGACCGCCATTTTTGGCATTGGTCGCACCCGCGCTCGCAAGATTTGCGAAGCAACTGGTATCGCTTACAGCAAGAAGATCAAAGATCTGACTGATGGCGATCTGGAAAAAATTCGCGAGCAAGTCGAGCAGTTCACCATTGAAGGTGACCTGCGCCGCGAAACCACGATGAACATCAAGCGCTTGATGGACATCGGCTGCTACCGTGGCTTCCGCCACCGTCGTGGTCTGCCAATGCGTGGTCAGCGCACCCGTACCAATGCACGCACTCGCAAGGGTCCACGCAAGGGTGCAGCTGCACTGAAGAAATAAAGAGATTGAAAGATCATCATGGCTAAATCTCCTGCCAATAACGCAGCTCAGCGCGTTCGCAAGAAAGTCCGGAAAAACGTTTCGGACGGTATTGCACACGTGCACGCTTCGTTCAATAACACCATCATCACGATCACTGATCGCCAAGGCAATGCCTTGTCGTGGGCTTCGTCCGGTGGCCAAGGTTTCAAGGGCTCACGCAAGTCCACTCCATTCGCAGCCCAGGTGGCTTCGGAAGTGGCTGGACGCGCTGCCATTGATCAAGGCATTAAAAACCTTGACGTTGAAATCAAAGGCCCGGGCCCTGGCCGCGAGTCTTCGGTGCGCGCATTGGGCGCACTGGGTATCCGAATCACATCGATCTCTGATGTGACCCCGGTTCCCCACAACGGCTGCCGCCCTCAAAAGCGCCGTCGTATCTAATCTCTCTAAGCCCACCGCCGCCTGTGAACGCGTAAGCGCCTCAGGCGGCTCCCGCAATGGTTTGCGGTAGATGACACAAAGGAAGCTCAAGTGGCACGTTACCTCGGCCCCAAGGCCAAACTCTCCCGCCGTGAAGGCACGGACCTGTTCCTCAAGAGCGCACGCCGTTCGATCGCTGACAAGTCCAAGTTTGACTCAAAACCTGGCCAGCACGGCCGTACCTCTGGCCAGCGGACATCGGACTATGGTCTGCAACTGCGTGAAAAGCAGAAGGTCAAGCGGATGTATGGCGTTCTGGAAAAGCAGTTTCGCCGTTACTTTGAAGCCGCTGACGGCAAGAAGGGCAACACTGGCGCCAACTTGCTGTTCCTGCTTGAATCTCGCCTCGATAACGTCGTGTATCGGATGGGTTTCGGTTCGACCCGCGCTGAAGCGCGTCAACTGGTTTCCCACAAGGCGATCACGGTGAACGGCAAGTCCGTGAACATCGCTTCGTACCTCGTGAAGATGGGCGATGTGGTGGCAGTGCGTGAAAAATCGAAGAAGCAAAACCGCATTGTTGAGGCCCTGCAACTGGCGGCCCAAGTCGGCATGCCTGCTTGGGTGGATGTCAATGCGGAAAAGGCCGAAGGTATCTTCAAGAAGGTGCCTGATCGTGATGAGTTTGGTGCCGACATCAACGAATCCCTGATCGTTGAGTTGTACTCGCGCTAATCGCTCGGTACGTATTTCAAGAAAACCGTCCCTGAACCGCGAGGCATCGCGGTTTAGGCGCTTCACCAGCCTTACCGGTGTAACGAGCTGGGGGTATTGAGAGGAAGTCTGAATGCAAACCAATTTGCTGAAACCCAAGGCGATCAATGTCGAGCAGCTTGGCCACAATCGTGCCAAGGTCGCGCTGGAGCCGTTCGAGCGTGGGTACGGCCACACGCTGGGGAACGCCATTCGGCGTGTCCTGCTCTCGTCCATGGTGGGTTATGCAGCGACAGAAGTCACTATTGCGGGTGTTCTTCATGAATACTCTTCCATCGATGGCGTTCAGGAGGATGTAGTCAACATTCTGTTGAATCTCAAAGGTGTGGTGTTCAAGCTGCATAACCGTGACGAAGTCACGCTGAGCCTGCGCAAAGATGGCGAAGGTGTGGTCACCGCACGTGATATCCAGACTCCTCACGACGTGGAAATCGTCAACCCTGATCATGTGATCGCCAATCTGTCGGCTGGCGGCAAGCTGGACATGCAGATCAAGGTCGAGAAGGGTCGCGGCTATGTGCCTGGCAGCCTGCGTCGCTACGCGGACGAATCGACCAAGTCGATTGGCCGTATTGTTCTGGATGCCTCGTTCTCCCCTGTGAAGCGAGTGAGCTACACGGTGGAAAGCGCACGTGTCGAACAGCGCACGGACCTGGACAAGCTGGTGGTCGAGATCGAAACCAATGGCGCCATCACTGCCGAAGACGCCGTGCGCGCATCGGCCAAGATCCTGGTGGAGCAGTTGGCTGTGTTCGCACAGCTGGAAGGTGGCGAGTTGGCAGCGTTTGACGCACCGGCGGGCCCACGCGGCAATGCCACATTCGATCCGATCCTGCTGCGTCCTGTGGACGAGTTGGAGCTGACCGTGCGTTCTGCCAACTGCCTGAAGGCCGAGAACATCTACTACATCGGTGATCTGATTCAGCGCACCGAGAACGAGTTGCTCAAGACGCCTAACCTGGGTCGCAAGTCGCTCAACGAGATCAAGGAAGTACTCGCATCGCGTGGTCTCACGCTGGGCATGAAGCTTGAGAACTGGCCGCCGGCTGGCCTCGACAAGCGCTAAGCAAACGCTATAATCATAGGCTCTCCCAAAAAGAGAGCCCATTTTTTCAGTCCTCCGCAAGGGGGACTTTTTGTTCCCTGTTGTGGGGGACAGTGCCTCGGGCAGTACCTGATACGGCTGCCGGATTTAATTAAATAGAAGGAAAGCACCATGCGCCACGGACACGGCCTCCGCAAACTCAATCGCACCAGCTCGCACCGCCTTGCGATGCTGCAAAACATGATGAACTCGCTCATTGAGCATGAAGTCATCAAGACCACCGTACCCAAGGCCAAGGAACTTCGCCGCGTGATCGAACCCATGATCACCCTGGCCAAAGAAGATACCTTGGCAAATCGTCGTCTGGCGTTCAACCGACTGCGCGACCGTGACAGCGTGACCAAGTTGTTCAACGACCTGGGACCCCGTTTCAAGGTTCGTCCTGGTGGCTACACGCGTATCCTGAAGATGGGCTTCCGCGTTGGTGATAACGCGCCTATGGCATTGGTCGAATTGGTTGATCGCGCTGCAGAAACCGAAAATAATTCGGCAGCTGCTGAATAATAGGGTATAATTCATTTCTTACCGCGCGATGGAGCAGTCTGGTAGCTCGTTGGGCTCATAACCCAAAGGTCGGAGGTTCAAATCCTTCTCGCGCAACCAATAAAATTAAAGGGTTACGACAGTGTCGTAACCCTTTTTTTATCCCGGTAAAGATTGTTTTGAATGATGTGCCGGCCGCTCGCTAAAGGCTTTGTGTACATGATGCGAGCGGCTACCCATGGTATTTTTTGGTGCCACGTTCAGCCGCATGAATACACTGATCTGCGCGATTTCTCCCAAAGCGGTGCACTTGCCACGGGTGCTGAACTCGTCTGTAACCGCTGAAGATTTCGTAAGAGTCTTTGTCTTGGAAGAGCGCCCGCGGCTTGACTGCGTCTCATGGCGTGTTTCGCCGCGAGGGTGGATAAAAGAATCCTCTGCCAGATCTCGACCCAGCGCCCGGGCGCGCTTCTATGCCGCCGCTGAGCGCAGTTCGAGCATGGCGCTCAGCGTGCAAACAGATCCGCCTTGGCTGCTCTGGTGATCGCTACAACGCAGGGATGGGTGATGCGCCGTTCGATGGAGATGGCGAAAAACTCTTCCACCAGGTCAGAGGATCTGCCGATCACCTCGACGCCATATTGCACGGTGGTTTCTTCATCCAGCACCGTTGGTGAGGTGAAGACGCCCCGGCCTTCGCGTCCGAATGCGTTCATCAAAGCACTGTCGTCAAATTCACCGACCACGCGGGGCTGGAGATGGTGCTTGGTCAGCCAATGATCGAGTTGCTGGCGTAGGGATGACATGGGCCCTTGAATCAGCATCGGGGCGCCATGCAGGCATTGCGGGAAAGGCCCCTCCAGTTGTGTCCGAAGGCGCGGCGCACACAAAAAACTCATGCCACTTGTGCCGAGGGGGTGGTTGAACGCCTTTACCCCGATTTTTTTGGAGACGGGCTCGTCGGCCAGCACCAGATCAAGCTTGTTCACACTCAGCTGCGCTATCAGCTCTGGGAACTTGCCCTCCTGGCAGCTCATGTGCACCTGTTGCGCCATGCCCAGGGCCGGCTCCAGCAAGTGATAAGCCACGGATTTGGCAATGGAGTCGGCCACTCCCACTCTGAACCCCAAGGGCTTTTCCTGGCCTCGGGCCAGCCGGATGGACTTTTCGAGCTCATCTCCCAGTGCAAAGATTTGCTCGGCATAGCCCAGAGCCACGCGCCCTTCGCTGGTGAGCTCAATGCTGCGTCCACGTTTGCGAAACAGATCACGGCCCAGCCATTCTTCAAGCTGCTTGATCTGGCCGGATAGTGTTTGGGGTGTGGTGTGCAGTTGCTCGCCAGCCCGCATCACCCCGCCTGCCTTGGCCACGGCCCAGAAATAGCGCAGATGCTTGAAGTTCATGGGATGCAGATACTTCGATAAAAACGAAGAAAGAAATCAAATAAAACGAATATACGCGAAGTGTCAAAGCGCCTACATTGAAAGCTCGCCCTCAGTCCTCGCGGTTTCCGTCCGGACTGGGGCCGTTAATCTTCACCAGGAGTCGCAACGATGCGTATCACTACCCGAGGACAACTTGCTGTGTCGGCCATGACCGATCTGGCACTGCGCCAAAAAATGCGCCCTGTGGCCTTGTCCACCATCAGCGTGCGCCAGGGCAGCTCCCTTTCGTACCTTGAGCAACTCTTTAGTGCACTGCGCCGTGCGGGCCTGGTCGACAGCACACGCGGCCCCGGTGGTGGTTACACGCTGGCGCGCAAGGCTGACCAAATCTCGGTGGCGGAAATTATTCTGGCGGTTGAGAACCTCAAGGCCGATGAGTTGCAGAACATGGGCACCGGGCAAGCGGCGCAGGTGAAATCCATGACCGGTGATCTGTGGAGCAGTTTCAATTCGCGCGTCATGGAATACCTGCAATCGGTCAGCCTGCAGAGCCTTGTGGCCCAGCAGCTTGAAAAAGGGGTGGCTGCCGATGAGCCTGCGCGCGCCGTGGCCCCCAAGCCCAAACTGGCCCCCAAGCCGCAGCCCCTGATGGCGCGTGTGGGTGTACCCAACTCGGTATTCGCGCTCGGTTCCATTCCCCTATTGCAGCGGCGATAAACAGCGCGCCAGCGCTGGCGTTTGGTGGAGTGCCGCGTTAAGCGCCTTTAGGCAAAGGCAAGCAGGGACGCCAAAGCCGTGCTGCCGTCGTGTCGGCCGCAGCGCTACAGCTGGTGCGCGAGCTGCTTGATGCCGCGGATCAGCATCTCCACCGAGATGGCGACCAGGATCAGACCCATCAGGCGTTCAAAAGCCATCACCACGCGCTCGCCCACCAGGCGTTGGATGCGTTCGGCCATCAGCAGCACAATGGCGCAAACGGCCATGGTGACGCACAGGGCCCCCACCCATTCAAGTCGTCGTTCGGGGGCCTGGGCCACCAGCAGCATCACCGTGGCCAGGGCAGACGGGCCTGCCAAGGCCGGAATGGCGAGGGGTACGATCAGCGGCTCGCCGGGAGGCTCGGCCTCAGGGTTGGAGTCCGCCGGAAAAATCATGCGCAGTGCAATCAGAAAAAGCACCACCGCGCCCGCGATCTGCAGCGACAGATCGCTCAGGTTCATCACCCGGAGAAACTCTGCACCGAAGAATAAAAACACCAGCAGGAGCGCAAACGCGATCAGCACCTCCCGCAGGATCACCCGGGGCCGGCGTTCGGGCGCAACACCCCGCAGCGCGTTCGCAAAAATGGGGATGTTGCCCAGCGGATCGGTGATCAGCAAAAGCAGGATGGTGGCCGACGCAAAGGTGTAGTTCACGATGCGTAGACCGTATTGAGTGACCGAAAGCCTTTGATCTCTATCGGATTGCCGCTCGGGTCATGAAAGAACATGGTCCATTGCTCGCCCGGTGCGCCTTCAAAACGCACCTGGGGCGCCAGCACAAAGGGGGTGTCCGCCGCCTTCAGGCGCGCGGCCAGTGCATGCCAGTCTGGTAGTTCAAGGATGACACCAAAATGTGGCATGGGCACCATGTGGTCGCCGACATGGCCGGTGCGGACACTGGCAAACGGTGTGCCCAGATGCAGAGAGATCTGGTGGCCGAAGAAATCGAAGTCCACCCAGGTGTCGGTACTTCGGCCTTCCTGGCACCCCAGCACGCCGCCGTAAAAGCGGCGGGCGGCGTCAAGGTCGGTGACGTGAAAGGCGAGGTGAAAGAGGCTGTGCATCCTGCAAAGGATAGCAGCCAGGGCGCCGCCGTGGCACCCGTGTATAGCTCGTGAATACGTTCTTAGGCGACCGAAGGGTCGGTCGCCATGGTGTCGAACTTCTTGAAGTATTGGCGCGCCATGGCGACCAGTTGTGCATCCGTGGGGTGGTCTGCTGCCACCGAGTCCACCACCACATCGGCCAAGGCGGCGTGGTGCTTGGCCACCCAGTCGCGGAATTGGTTGCGTACCAGCCCGGGGCCGGCCAACAGTACCTCGCGGGTGCCGGTCAAGGCCTGCGCAATCTCCGCAAAGAAGGGGGCCAGATCTTCCGCTTTGCCCTGGTGCTTATGGTGGCTGCGGGATTTGATGCGCTGTGCCTCGGCGTGCTCGCGATCAAACATCACCACATGGGCTTCGGAATGGTCCATCCAGACAACGGCGTGAAAAGTGCTCATAAACGGCTTTCTTGTGGTGAAGACAGGAAGATAAAAAGAGAGGGAAGACTGGGACGTGATTCAGGCTGCGCGGCGATGCTGCTCTGCTTTTTCCTGGCAGTGCACGCAGCGCGCAGCCTCGGGTGTGGCATGCAGGCGGGCCGCAGTGATGTGGGCGCCGCACTGCGTGCATTCGCCGTAGGTGCCCGCTTCAATGCGGGCCAGTGCGGCCTGCACAGCGGCCAGATGGGCGGTTTCGCGTTCATCCAACGCAAACTCCAATGCTCGCTCGGTGGCCATCTGGGCGCGTGGGTCTTCAGGTTGCCCAAAGTGGTCAGCCGCTGCCTCGGCGCGGCCGATGACGCCACCGCGTTGCTCGGCCAATTGCGCAAGCAGCGCAGATTGTTGGGCAAGCAATTGCTGGCGGAAGGGGGCGGCTTGTGTCGTGTCCATGCGGTATCTCCTGGAAGGAATGCCTCATGGTGCGCTTGTATGCCATGCCATGTGTTGACAATGGTCAAGAGCTGGCCGGGGTCTTGCGCCACAGCGATGGCATCGCTCACGGCGGGCAAGCCTCCCCTTTGATCTGGTTCACCCCGGTCGATGCGGTCCCCGCGATTGCGCGAGGAGCACCCAGACGCCGGGCCGCTCAGCGTTTGGGCGGGCGCGCCAACATGGCAGCGGTGCTGGTTTTGCGGTCTGCATTCACACGCTGGACATGGGGGCGTTCGCCCATGCGGGCCAGGTACTCGCGAACGGGCAGGTCGGCCAGGTAGTCGCGGCCATAGATGATCTTGGTGGCGGCGCTGACCGGCGGCAGGTGCACGATGGCCGCACAGTCGGCCATGGTGAAGGTGTCGCCAGCCACGTAGGGGCTGAACTTCGCCAGCTGGCCGAAGGCAGCGATGTTCTTTTCCAGCTGCGCACCCACCTTGTCGCGCGCGGTGTCGCTCACCGTGCTGCCGAAGAAAGCCTGGGGATACAGGTTGCGTGCGACCAGCTCCAGGTGCAGCTCCAGAAAGGTGATCAGCTCGCGCACTTTGGCGGCCTGGAAGGGGGCGGCCGGGATCAGCGGGTGCCCGGGGTGGGCGGCTTCGATGTAGTCGGCCATCACGGCGGATTCGCACAGTGCGCCCTGCGGCGTGCGCAGGTAGGGCACCTTGCCCAGCGGCGAGGCGCTGCGGTCGGTCTCGCCCACCCAGGCCAGTTCTTCGGTAAACGGCACGCCCTTTTCGAGCAGCGCGAGCTTGACCTTGTTGTAGTAGTTGCTGGCCGAAAAGCCGCAGAGTGTCAGCATGGTGTTGTCTCCGTTGTGGTGGTGGATGCAGCACGCATCCTAGGTGCGGGTGAGACCTCTGTCCGTCGCGTAGATGACCCCGGTCAAGGACTGCATACCCCGGGCCCCTACAATCCGCACCCATGCCCTCCCTGCAAACCATTCGCGGCCTCCGCTGGCTCGCCCGCCTTGTGCTGGCGTGGTTTGTCTTGTCGATCGGTGTGGCCGTGGCGTCGCCTCTGGTCAACCCGCAGGCGATGGAGCTCATCTGTTCGGGCTCGGGCGCCATCAAGGTGCTGGTCAAGACCGACGACGGCGCCAAGGAGTTGCCCAGCCACACGCTGGACTGCCCGCTGTGCGCGCATGTCGGTGCGCCACCACCGGTCTCGCAAGCGCATGTGCCGGTGGTTCACCCCCTGGCGCACGCGTTGCGCCTTGTTCCTGCCGCCCATGTTGCTGCGCGCACCGCCGCGCCGCTGCCCCCGCGCGGCCCCCCGACGCTCTCTTGATAACTACTGTTTTGATAGCTGCTGGCGCTTAATTGGTAAGCGTTTTCGGCCTATTTGATCAGTATTTCAGGGGCCCCGCCCGCAAACACCGCAGGGTCCTTGGCCTGCGAAGGCGCCAGCCGCTACGTCACCACCGCTGTGCGCGTGCGACCAGATTCCCCCACAGCTCTGCGCGGCATGGGGCATCGACAACCTTCGCAACGGCCCGTTTTGAAACTTCCGTGGCCAACCGCAGCACGCCCACGTAGGCACGCCAAAAGTTAATCGCTGAAAGCAATGTTCATGACCTCAATTACTATGAAAAATATAGCTATTACTGCTTTGTTGATAAGCGCTAGCGCCACTTTTATGCCCGCATCTGCCCATGTGGTGCTCGAATACCAGGTAGCCCCTGCGGGCGCCAGCTACAAGGCGGCCTTCAAGGTCGGCCATGGCTGCGGCGCGTCGCCCACGCGGCAGATTGCGGTGGACATCCCGGCCGGCATGCGCGGCGCGCACCCCATGCCCAAGCCGGGCTGGACGCTGGAGGTGCAGCGCGACAAGCTGGCCCAGCCCACCACCAGCCACGGCCGCAGCATCACCGAAGACGTGGTGCGCATCACCTGGATGGCCAAGACGCCGGATGACATGCTGCAGAGCGCCCACTACGATGAGTTTGTGCTGGTCGCCCAGGCGCCGGAGCAGGCGGGCACCGTGTACTGGCCGGTGCGCCAGGTCTGCGCCGAGGGCCGGAGCGACTGGACCGAGGTGCCCAAGGCGGGCCAGAAGCTGTCGGACCTGAAGTCCCCAGCGGCAGCGCTGGAGATTCTGCCCGCTGGCGGCGCCGCTGCCCACCATCATTGACAGCCGGGCCAAGTCCCCCATTTCCATTTCCATTTCCATTTCCATTTCCATTCCCGTTCCCGTTCCCGTTCCCATTCCCGTTTCTTTGAGCCAACCGAAAGACATTCACCATGAAAAAATTGCTTCACACCGCCGCCGTCGTTGCCGCACTGCTCAGCACCCCCACATGGGCGCAGACCGCTGCCGTCAAGGTCGAGGGCGCCTGGGCCCGCGCTAGCGTGCAGGGCCAGAAGGCCACGGGCGCCTTCATGCGCCTTACCGCCAAAGATGGCGCCCGCCTGGTGCGCGCCGAGTCGCCCGCTGCAGGCCTTACCGAAGTGCACGAGATGAAGATGGAAGGCGACATCATGAAGATGCGCGCCGTGCCCGCGCTGGACCTGCCTGCGGGCAAGACCGTGGAGCTCAAGCCCGGCGGCTACCACGTCATGCTGCTGGACCTGAAGGCGCCCTTGGCCAAGGACACCGAAGTGCCCATCACCCTCGTGTTCCAGGACGCCAAGGGCGTGGAAAGCAAACTCAACCTGACGGTGCCCGTGGGCACGGCCGCTCCCGGTGGCGCCGCAGCGCCCGCCATGCAGCACAAGCACTGAACCGATCGTCGATCGTGTTTGACCGGCGGTGTGTGCGCCATGCGTGCACAACACAGCCGGGCCTGGTGGTGGCGGGGGACCAGCCCGTGCCAACACGCGGGCCAAAATCCGCAGGCATTGGAGTAAGCTGTGAGCCCACCACAGACCCACCTCTTGCGGAGCGGCCATGAGCGACACATCCAACTTCGGTTTCGGCAAATTTGTCCCCGGTTTTGACTTCCTGCAAAGCCTTGCCAAGGGGGCGTCCAGCAGTATTCCACAGCTGCCCAATCTCTCGAACTGGGTGGCTCCCACGATCAGTGTGGAAGAGCTCGAAAAGCGCATTGATGAGCTCAAGGCCGTGCAGTTCTGGCTGGAGCAGAACTCGCGCGCACTGGCCGCCACCATCCAGGCGCTGGAGGTGCAGAAGATGACCTTGGCTACGCTCAAGGGCATGAACTTCAGCATGGGGGACGTGGCCAACGCCTTCAAGCTCAAGACCGCCGACACCGTGATGAGCGGCGTGCAAAAAGCGGCCGACACCGTCAGCGGTGCTGCCGGGGCCATGGCGGACGCGGCAGCGCGTGCGACAGGGCGCGCCAGCGCTGCCGGCGAGCATGCGGCACAAGAGGGTGAGGCCGAACCAGCCCCACAGCCCACCCAAGCCAAAACGAAGGCCCATGCGCCGTCTGCGGCCGAGCCCCAGGTGGTGGACCCGATGCAATGGTGGGGCGCGCTAACCAGCCAGTTCCAGCAGATCGCCGTCAGCGCCATGAAAGACGCGGCCAAACAAACGGCTCTCGACACCACCAAAAACATGGCGACCGGGCTGGCCAAGGAAGCATTGAAAACAGCCACCGACATGGCCAGCCAGTTTGCGGCCAAAGGCATGAAAACCATGCAGGGCGGCAGCAAGCCGTCGGCCACCAAGAGTCGCACCGCCACTGCGCGGGCCCCGGCCGCAGCCAAAAAATCGGCAAACAAGAAACCCGCTGTGCGGCCTGCGGCCAAAGCCGCTGCGAAATCCGCCCCCCGAAAAACCCCGGCACGCAAAACCGCTGCGCGCAAATCAGCCGGCTGACCGGGCTGAGTGCAGGCCCTGGAGCCGCGCAGCGGCTCCAGGGCCTGCACTCAGCCCGTGGAGAACCCATGAAATTATTTCCCAACGGCCACGCCACACATCCCCAGTGGCGCATGGCGGCAGCCTTGGTGCTGGCGCAGTTGCGCGCCCAGATGGCCCTGCCCGATTACGCGCAGGCCCCCACGCTGGGCCTGCTCTACATCACCGACCACTATGCCAATGAGGCAGGAGATCTGCTTGACTATCTGAGCGGCGAGCTGCCCGAAGTCACCGATTGGAGCGGCACCGTGGGGGTGGGCGTGTCGGCCAACAACGCCGAATACTTTGACGAGCCCGCGCTCTCGGTGATGCTGCTCGATGTGCCGGCTGATCAGTACCGCGTGTTCTCTGGTGTGGCGCCGCTGCCCGCGCACGCGCTCCGGCCGGGCAGTGGCTTTGTGGCCCACACGGCCCTGGTGCACGCCGACGGCCACACGCCCGAGCTGGCCGAGCTGTTGGCCGAAATGGCCGCCCGCACCGACACGGGCTATCTGTTTGGGGGGTTAAGCGCCAGCCGTACGGCCAGCGTTCAGTTTGCGGTGGGTGGCGACGGCAACATGGCCGGGCAGGGCCAGGCCAGCGGGGTGTTTGATGGCGGCCTGTCGGGCGTGGCGTTTGGTGCCGGGGTGGCGCTGGTGTCGCGTGTGACCCAGGGCTGCCAACCCGTGGGGCCGCTGCGCACCATCACGTCGGCGCAGGAGAACGTGGTGCTCGCGCTGGACGGCGAGCCAGCGCTGGATGTGCTGCTCGATACGCTGGGCGTCAGCCTCGACGGAGATCCGCAGCCCGCGCTGCGCAAGGTGCGCTCCACGCTGGCAGGGCTGGTCAACGCGGGTGATCAACCCCTGGGCCAGCGCCGCACGGGGCATTTCGGCACGGACACGCGCGTGCGCCATATCGTGGGTCTCGATGGCACACGCCGTGGTGTTGCGCTGGCCGACCAGGTCGAGGCAGGCATGCACCTGGCGTTTTGCCAGCGCAACGTGGGGGCTGCGCGCGCCGACCTGATGCGCATCTGCGCCGAGATCCGCGAAGAGCTTTCGCCCGAAGAGCTGGAGCCCGCATACCTCGTGTCGCCCGGCTCGCAGGATGGGGGGCTGGCAACGGCCCCTGGCGCGCTGGGGGCTGGTGCGCTGCCGCAGTCCGGGCGGCGGATTTGTGGCGCGATTTACGTGAGCTGTTCAGGCCGTGGAGGCCCCCATTTTGGAGGCCCCAGTGCCGAGCTGCAGATCGTGCGCCATGCCTTGGGCGATGTGCCGCTGGTTGGTTTTTTTGCGGGCGGCGAAATCGCGCACCACCACCTGTATGGCTACACCGGCGTGCTGACCGTTTTTGTAGACGAGGACAAGAACCCGTCCTGAACGGAGGCCCACTTCCCCGCACAGGTCGGCGCCACAGCGATGTCTGCCGCCTGCCGTCTGCGTGCTGGGGGCGCGGTGTTGTGGTTGGTGGTGAGGGGGCGTCAGGCCGCAGGGTGGTCTGTGGCTTCGGTCTTGTCCTCGGGCGTGAGGCGCGTGGCCAGGATCTTGTCGATGGTTTTGCCATCCATGTCCACCACTTCGAGTTTCCAGTCTTCCCACTGCACCGTGTCGGTCACATTGGGCAGGCGGCCGGTCAGCAGCATGATCATGCCGCTCAGGGTGTGGTAGCGGCCGCGTTCTTCTTCGGGCACGGTGTCCAGGTTCAGCCGGTCCTTGAGCTCGGGCACGGGGATGTGGCCGTCCAGCAGCCAGCTGCCGTCCTCGCGCTGCAGCGCCCATGACGTTTCGGGGTCGCGGGGCTGGAACTCGCCGGTGATGGCCTCGATCAGGTCTTGCAGCGTCACGATGCCCTGCACCTCGCCGTATTCGTCGATCACAAACGCCATGTGCACATCCGACAGGCGGAAGTTGTCCAGCAGCTCCATGCCGGTGATGGTTTCGGGCACGTAGAGAGCGGTTTGCAGCGGCTGCTCCGGCAGGCCGCCGTGGGCCTTGTCGCGCAGCGTGCGCGACAGCCACTGGCGGGCGTTGATCACGCCCAGGATGTTGTCCATGCCGCCCCGCACCACGGGAAAGCGTGCGTGGTCGGACTCTTCGATGCACTTCAGGTTGTCTTCAAACGATGCATCCACATCCAGACACACCACGTCGCCGCGCGGCACCATGAGCGAGCCAATCTGGCGGTCATCCAGCCGGAACACGTTGCGCACCATGGTGTGCTCATGCGACTCAATCACCCCCGCCGTGGTGCCTTCCACCAGCATGGCGTGGATCTCTTCCTCGGTCACCGGGCTGCCGCTGGTTTCCTTGACGCCCATGAGGCGCAGCAGCGTGCGGGTGGAGGTAGAGAGCAGCAGCACAAACGGCTTGGTGGCCAGCGCCAGGAAGTTGATGGGCCGAGCCACCAGTCGGGCAAAGGTTTCGGGGTAGGACTGGCCAATGCGTTTGGGCACGAGCTCGCCGACCACGATAGAGAAATACGTGATCATGACCACCACCAGCCCGGTGGCGATGTAGCCGCTGGATGGTTGGGGCACGCCCAGCGATGCCAGCCAGACCCCCAGCGGGGCCGCCAGGGCGGATTCACCCACGATCCCGTTGAGCACCCCAATCGATGTGATGCCGATCTGGATGGTGGAGAGGAAGCGGGTGGGGTCTTCGCCCAGCTTCACGGCAGCGGCGGCGCCGCTATCGCCCTCATCAATCATCTTTTGCAAACGGACTTTGCGGGCCGTGACGAGCGCGATCTCGGACATGGCAAAAAGGCCGTTGAGAAAAATGAGAGCGAACAGTATTGCGATTTCCATACAAAGGGCGCCTATGTGCCCTTGGGTGTTGATATGCAGCTTATTGTAAGAAGCTGCGATGACATGAGGAAAAACGCCATGTTGGCCCGCGTTGTACGGGCCGCAGCGGCGCCCGGATGGCAGGGCCGGAAGGGCCGGAAGGCGTTTTTACAGCCTGTTGGCGGCCTGCTGCCGCATCCATTGCACAAAGTCGGCCACCAGCGTGGCCGTGGCCGGTGGCCACACCAGCCAATAGGGATAGGCGTAAGGCACGCGCAGGTCCGTGAGCGCCACCAGCTCACCGCGCTGCAGCAGGCCTTGCGCCACGCTATGGCGCTCCAGCGCCACCCCTTGGCCCAGGCGTGCGGCCTCCAGTGACAGGTTGGAGTCGTTGATCCAGAGCCCCGCGCCGGGCGGTGGCTCGGGCAGCCCGGCGCGTGCACACCAGGGCGCCCAGGGTTCGGCCGAGCGGATCAGCGGGCAAGCCAGCACCTCGGCGGCAGTGCGTGGCAGTGCGCCTCCCCGAAAGTGGGGTGCGGCCACCATCAGCAGCTCGTCGGTAAACAAGGGCTCTTGTTCCAGCCCGTCCCACGGGCCGGCGCCCATGCGCACAGCGATGTGGGCGGTGCCCTGGCGCAAGTCCTGTACCTCCAGGCCTGCCAGCAGCCGGATGCGCTGGGCAGGGTGGCGCGCCTGAAAATCTGGCAACCGGGGCAGCAGCCAGTGCAGCCCGAACGATGGCATCAGCGCCACGACCAGCTCGCCCGCACGGGGCAGCACGCGCAATACGCGCGTGGCGTTGCCGATGTCCTGGAGGGCGGCGCGCACCTGCAGGGCGTACAGGCGGCCATTTTCAGCCAGCCGTAGCCCCCGCCCCGCACGCTCAAAAAGCGCCAAGCCCAGCTGTGTCTCCAGCTGGCGCAACTGCTGGCTCACGGCCGAGTGGGTCACGTGCAGTTCGGCGGCGGCCTGTGTCACGCTGCCCAGCCGTGCGACGGCTTCAAAACAACGCAGTGCGTGGGTAGACGGGTAATCGGTATTCATGTCAGTATTTCTAACAGAACATGAAAGAAAAAATCGATAGTGCCCGAGTGGCTTGCGCTATAGCCTTGTGCATCTGACTATTTGAAAGAAAGACTACATATGCAGCTCGTGGGAATGCTGGATTCGCCTTATGTGCGGCGCACGGCCATCAGTTTGTCGCTGCTGGGGTTGGCATTCACGTCAAGGCCGGTCTCGGTGTTCAGCACGATGGAGGCGTTTCGTGCGATCAACCCGGTGGTCAAGGCGCCCACGCTGGTCGCGCCAGATGGCACGGTCTTGATGGACTCCAACCTCATCATTGACTATGCCGAGGCCGTGGCCGGCCCCGCGCGCAGCCTGTGGCCCGCCGAGTTGCCGGAGCGGCTGCAAGCGCTGCGCATCACCGGGCTGGCGCTGGCGGCGTGCGAGAAGGCCGTGCAGATCGTTTATGAGAACGCACTGCGCCCGCCCGAGAAGCGACACGCGCCTTGGCTGGAGCGCGTCGAGCAGCAGCTGGAGGCCGCCTGGGCCGGGCTGGAGCATGGGTTGGCCAGCGCCGCGCCCCCGGCGCCCGCCGGGGGGCAACCCATCGGACAAGCGGGCCTGAGTGCGGCCGTGGCCTGGAGCTTCGCCCGGCTGCTGGTGCCCGCGCACGCCAACCCCGCCCACTATCCCGCCTTGGCCGCCTATGCCGCCCAGGCGGAGACCCTGCCGGTGTTCACGGCATGGCCGATGGCGTGATGGCCCGGCAAGGTGTTTGCCAGTCGCATCCCGGCGTACCGCGCGCCAAAAACCGCTCAGGCCATGGCCTTTTGTGTGCGGTACGACGGCGCTGGCGCCAACCCCTGAAAGTCGAAATCCACCTGGGGCACGCGCCCGCTCACGATGTCGGCAATCGCCTGGCCTGAGCCGCAGGCATGCGTCCAGCCCAGCGTGCCGTGCCCCGTGTTGAGGAAGAGGTTGGCCACCTTGGTGGCGCCGATCAAGGGCACGTTGCTGGGCGTGGCGGGACGCAGGCCCGTCCAGAACTGGGCCTGGCTGGCGTCGCCCGCGCCGGGGAAGAGCTGCTCCACACGCCGCACGATGGCCTCGCAGCGCACGGGGTTCAGGTCGCGGTTGTAGCCGTTCAGCTCCGCCGTGCCCGCAATGCGCAGGCGGTCTCCGCCCCGCTCGCTGGTGTAGCGCGAGAACACCAGCTTGAACTCATCGTCCGTCAGGCTCACCTGGTGCGCCTTGGATGCGTCCTTGACCGGCATGGTCACCGAGTAGCCCTTGGCCGGGTAGATCGGCAGGCGGATGCCCAGTGGCTGCGCCAGCAACGGGCTGAACGAGCCCATGGCCAGCACAAACGCATCGCCACGCACGCGCTCGAAGCGGCCTTCGGCATTGGTCACTTCCACGTGGTCGATGCGCCCGCCCACCTCGCGCAGTGCGGTGATGTGGTGGCCCATGCGGAACTGCACGCCTGCCGCTTCGCACAGCTTGGCCAGCTCGCGCGTGAACTGGTTGGCGTCGCCGGATTCATCCTCGGCCGTGAACGTGGCGCCTGCCAGCTGCGGGCGCATGGGGGCCAGCGCGGGCTCGATGCGCACGGCCTCGTCGGCGCTGATCACCTGGCGCTCGCAGCCCAGTGCGCGCATCTGCTCGGCCGGGGCCAGGGCGCCGTCGAACTCCTTGGCGTTGGTATAGAAGTGCAGGATGCCCTGCGTGCGCTGGTCATACTGAATGCCGGTGGCCGCGCGCAGCTGCTGCAGCACGCTGCGGCTGTAGGTGCCCAGGCGCACGATCTGCTCGATGTTGTGGCGCGTGCGCGCCGGCGTGCAGTTGCGCAAAAAGGACAGGCCCCACAACCACTGGCGCATGTCGGCACGCAGGCGGAACAGCAGGGGGGCGTCCTCCTGGCCCAGCCACTGCAGCACCTTGAGCGGCGCGCTGGGGTTGGCCCAGGGCTCGGCGTGGCTCACCGAGATCTGGCCGCCGTTGGCAAAGCTGGTCTCCGCACCGGGCGCACCCTGGCGGTCGATGACGGTCACCTCATGGCCGAGCTGTTGCAGGAAATAAGCCGAAGTCACGCCGAGCAAGCCGGCGCCCAAAACGATCACGCGCATGATTTTCAAAGCCTTTCTGGGCTCTGGCGCTTGAAAGACGTGCGCTGGAAGCTATGAATTTAATAGCGTGCAGCGGGCGCATGTCTGCCCAAGCTGCCGCTCCCCCTGTCCTTGGTACCTGAGAGATTCACCGCACGGCCCATATGGCGCGCGGTTTGCTCCTTCGGTGCGCCACAACGCTGGTCACAGGTTGGGGCGGCTCTCCAGACGGCTTTGATGAATGGTGCAGTACGGGACCTGAGCGTGTATGGGAGTTTGCGCCTTCGGTGCAGCGGTGAGCCTGTGGCCCGCCGTGCTCTCCTGCGGGGTCGATTCTAGGCGGCATGGCAGCGCCAGAACGGACCTGTGCGCGCTAATGAACGGCAATCGTTGCTGATGCTGGCGTGTGCCCGGGGTCGCCATAATCCGCCGACTTGACCCACCCCAGGATGTTGTTCCATGCCCGATACCGCTTTTGATCCCCAGGCCTGTGCCGCCGTGCTCACCATGGCGCGCCAGGGGCGCACACCTCGGCCACTCGATCTGCCGGCCGCGCTGCGCCCGCGCGATGCGGCCGAGGCCTATGCCGTGCAGGATGTGGTCGTGCGCGAGCGCGGGGCCATTGCTGGCTGGAAGGTGGGCGCTGCATCACCCCAGGCCCTGCCCGCGCGTGCCGCGCTCACCCGTGACTCGGTGTTTGTGGCGCCAGCCAGCTCGGCCGTGCGCCTGCCTGTGGCAGGCTTTGCCGTGGTGGGGGTAGAGGCTGAGCTGGTGTACGAACTGGGCGCCGACCTGCCACCGCGTGCCACGCCCTACAGCGCGGCCGAGGTGCTGGCGGCCATGGTCTCGGTGCGTGCGGCGATCGAGGTGTGCGACACACGGTTTGCCGCATGGGCCCAGCAAGGCGAGTGGAGCCGGTTGGCCGACCAGGCCTGCCATGGCGCGCTGATCGTCGGATCGGGCCAAGAGGATGTGGCCGCAGTGCAGCCGCTGTCGCAAGGGTGCAGCCTGTCGGTGAACGGTTCCGTGGCCGTGCAGCACGCTGCCTGGGGCAACCCGGCGGGCGACCCGCTGCGACTGCTGGTGTGGCTGGCCAACGAGGGCGCACGCAGCCTGGGTGGGCTGCGCGCGGGTCAGTGGGTGACCACGGGTTCATGCACCGGCACCGTGATGGTGGCGCCGGGCACGTTGGTGGTGGCCGACTTCCCGGGCCTGGGCCACGCTGAGCTGCAGCTGGGCTGAGGCCGGCACGGCGTGCACAGAGCATGCCGACCGGTGACTCTTTCCATCAATTGCGACGTGGGTTGTCGGGCTGGTTGTCGCGGCGGTTGGGCACGCCGTCGCCATCGCGGTCCCGATCGGCACGGTTGGCGATGCCATCGCCGTCACGGTCCCAGCCGCCGCGTTGCATCTCCCAGCGGCCATCACGTTCGACCCAATGGGGCTGGCGATACTGGTAGCCCGTGCGCGCCTTCACCCAGTGGCCCCGCACCCATTGGTGGCGGTTGCCGCGCCATTCCCAATGGCCTTCTTCCCACACCTGGCCACGGCGAGGGCGGGGCATGGCCTCATGGCGCGGCGGTGGTGGCGCTGGAATCACATGGTAGGTAGGCGCAGCCTGGTGCATGCGTTCGGGCTGGCCCGACTGGATGATGACAGTGCCCTGCGTGGCGGCCTGTGCGGGAGCAAAGGCCATCAGTGCCAACAGGGCGAAAGAGGCTGCGGTGAGAGTGTGGCGGGCCATGAAGGTCTCCTGTCTGTATGTTGTTGCTTGCGAAAGCAAGCGGGCTGGCTGGCTGGTAGATCGTGAGCGCGTGGCTGGGCTCACCGTGTAGGTATTGCGCGGGGCGGTGTGTCAGGCGAAGGCCATGGTTGGTGGCCAGGCCCAGTGAGGTCGCCCCACGCTGCGGCTGTGGTGGATGGGTTCAGCGGGCTATTGGCGGTAAGGGTTGTCCGGGCGGCGATCGCGGCGATTGGGGACGCCATCACCGTCGCGGTCGCGGTCATGGCGGTTGGCAATACCGTCGCCGTCTCGGTCCCAGCGCCCGGGCTGCATGTTCCAGCGGCCGCCATGTTCCTCCCACCGCGGCTCGCGGTAGTGATAGCCGGGGCGGGCCTTCACCCAGTAACCCTGCATCCAGACATGGCGGTGGCCGCGCCATTCCCAGTGGCCGGGTACCCACGCCATGCCACGGCGGGGGCGGGGCATGGCTTCATGGCGGGGCGGTGGTGGCGCCTGGTACTGCACCATCACCGGCGCGGGGCGCTGGTAGTGGGGCGAGCCAGACTGGATGACAACAGTGGCGCTGGTCTGCGCCTGCGCCTGCGCCACCGTAGCGGCGCCCAGCGACAGCAGTGCGATAGAAACAGCGGCGAGTGCGTTGCGGGCCATGGTGATGATCTCCTCAAAAAGGCTCCTTGCGGAACCGGAGACTTGATGGTGCGGACGCTGCGTCAAGCGGGTGTAGGCGAACTGCGAAGTCTTGTGAAGTTGTGTTTCCTGAGGCCGCGCGGGGTGGGCTGGAAATCCGGCAAAGACGGTCCTCGCTGGTGTCTATTTTTGCACTCGAAGATCCAAGCCAAATAGGCCTCTGACGCTTGATGGTAAAGCGAAAACAGCTATAAAAAGTGTAGTAATGTACGCCCCGCGCTGTAGGGGCGGTGTCGCACTCCACCCGCAAAAAAACTGCCGCGGCCCAGGCCAGGAACGCCATCCCAGCGCCGCCCGCAGCGAGGGCGTTGTTCCCCTCTGGGCAGGGGTTATCGCCGCATCGACGCAAACGCCTCAAACTCCCAGCTGCGCATGGCCAGCAGCAGGGTGTAGCCCTCGCGCTCGCGGTCGGGCAGCTTCTGGTCGGCCAGGTGCTGCTGGGCAAAGTCCTGCGCCACGCGCTGCATGCGTTCCATGAAGGCGGGCGCCAGGCTGCGGCTGATGGCGCCATGCACCAGCAGCACGCCTTCGCCCGGGCCGTCAAAGCCGCCCGCAAAGTAGTCCAGCAGTGCGTGGTCGCGGAAGTAGTTCATCACCGGGCCGTGGGGGCGCCAGCGAAAGGTCTTGGCGAGTTTGAGGCGGTAGCGGTTCAGCGGGCGCAGCTCGATGATGCCGATACGGTCGAGCTGCGCGAGGTATTTGATGCCCTCGGCTTCGGTGAGCCGGTAGGTGGTGGTCACCTGCTCCAGCGTCCACTGGCTCAAAACGCAGATCGCCATGAGCAGCAGCTTCTTGTCGGCCACCACGGCGCGCTCTTGCTCCTGGCCCAGCTCTTTCAGCAGGGGTTGTTCGTCGGCCACGCGCCGCGCCAGGTCGGCAAAGTCCAGCGCCAGTGCGCGGCAGATGGCGTCGATGCGCGACAGCGGCATGTCGCCCTTGGCCAGCATGCGCTTGACGCTGGACTCGGCCATGCCCAGCGCCTGCGCCAGGTCGGCGTAGGTCATCTGCGCGGTCTTGAGTTCCTTCTTGAGGGCGAGAACGAGGTCGGCGGTGGTGCTCATGGGTATCGATTATCAATACTCAAGGTAGATCGGGTAGCCCTTTGTGCTGCTTTTTGAGCGATGAACGCGGCGGCATCACACACACTGCGCGGCATCAATCAGCTGCCTATGGATGCAACGACCATGACCTATCGCGACGCCCTTTCTCAGAAACCAAAACCCTCCGCAGGCCTGACAAGGCAGGAGTTGTGGCTGCTGCTGGGTGCCGCCGCGCTGCTGGCAGCCGCCGTGTTCGGGCCGGTGTGGCTGGACAGCAGCCACCAGCATGGGTTTGCAGACCAGAGGGTGCTATGGGGCATCCCTTGCGCAGGGGATGTGTTGAGCAACCTGCCGTTTGCGCTGGCGGGCCTATGGGGGCTGGCCGCGCTGCGGCGCGTGGCGCCCGGCGGGCTGGATGGGTGCTCGCGTGTGCTGGCGGTGTTGTTTTTTGCGGGCCTGGTGGCGACGGCTGTGGGCTCGACGGCGTACCACTGGCAACCGCAGGATGCAGGCCTGCTGTGGGACCGGCTGGGCATGGTGCTGCCGTTTGCGGGCTTGCTGGGGCTCGCAGCCAATGGCCGGGTGAGCCGCAGGGCAGGCTGGGGGGCGGCGGGCGCTGTGTTGGTGGCCGGGCCCCTGGCCGTGTGGTGGTGGGCGCGGTCTGGCAACGTGATGCCCTGGGCCGTGGTGCAACTGGGCGGCATGGTGGTGGTGGCGGCTCTGGCGCTGTTGCCGCGACGCCAGGGTGCTCTGGCGGTGCACCTGGGGGCGGTGATCGCGATGTATGCCCTGGCCAAACTCTTCGAGGCCGCCGACCACGCCGTGTTGGACGCCACGGCGCAGTGGGTGTCGGGCCACAGCCTCAAGCATGTGCTGGCAGCGGGCGCTGCCTGGCCGGTATTGCTGGCACTGGCGGCATTGCGCCGCAGCGTCGCCAAGGGCGCGCTGCGCGTCACGCCATCCGGGCAGAATGGCGCCCACACCGTGGGTGTCGCCCGCCAGCTCCGCGCCTGAGTTGCAGGGCGCTGGACACAGCAACACAAAAAACACAGCCAATCCATCGGAACGAGGAGAAAACATGCACCCCGAAACCCCCTCCGCCAGCAGGGCGCCCGCGCACGAGGACCCGAACCAGTTTGCCCTGCTGCGCCAGCGGCGGTTTGCGCCGTTTTTCTGGACGCAGTTCTCGGGTGCGGCCAACGACAACCTGTTCAAGTTTGCGTTCACCGTGATGGTGACCTACCAGCTCAGCGTGTCGTGGCTGCCGCCTGCCATGGCGGGGCTGGTGATCGGGGCGCTGTTCATCCTGCCGTTTTTGCTGTTCTCGGCCACGTCGGGCCAGCTCACCGACAAGTTCGACAAGACGAAGATGATCCGCTTCGTGAAGAACCTGGAGATCGCCATCATGTTGGTGGCGGCGGTCGGGTTCATCGCGGGCAATATTCCCATCCTGCTGCTGTGCACCTTCTTGATGGGCGTGCACTCCACGCTGTTCGGCCCGGTCAAGTTTGCCTACATGCCCCAGGTGCTCAATGAGCGCGAACTCACGGGCGGCAACGGCATGGTCGAGATGGGTACGTTTGTGGCCATCTTGCTGGGTAATGTGGCGGGCGGGCTGCTGGTGGCCCTGCCTGGCATCGGCCACACCACCGTGGCCGTGGCGTGCGTGGTGCTGGCGCTGATTGGCCGCGCCGTGGCGCAGTTCATCCCCTCGGTGCCTGCCACCGACCCGGGTCTCACCATCAACTGGAACCCCTTCACCGAGACCTGGCGCAACCTGAAGCTCGCGCACGAGAACATCGTGGTGTTCCGCTCGCTGCTGGGCATCAGCTGGATGTGGTTTTTCGGCGCCGTGTTCCTGAGCCAGTTCCCGAGCCTGGCCAAGGAAGTGCTGCACGGCAACGAGCAGGTGGCCTCGCTGCTGCTGGTGGTGTTCTCCATCGGCATCGGCATCGGCTCGCTGCTGTGCGAGGTGCTCTCGCGCCGCCATGTCGAGATCGGCCTGGTGCCGCTGGGTGCCATTGGCATGAGCGTGTTTGCCATCGATCTGTACTTTGCGTCGCGCAGCCTGCCGCCGTCGGAGATCATGGGCCTGGCGGCCTTCCTGGCGCAGAGCCAGCACTGGCGCGTGATGCTTGACCTGGCGCTGCTGAGCCTGTTTGCGGGCCTGTACAGCGTGCCCATGTACGCGCTGATCCAGATGCGCAGCCAGCCCACGCACCGCGCGCGCATCATCGCGGCCAACAACATCCTGAACGCGCTGTTCATGATCGCCAGCTCGCTCATCGCGGGGGCCTTGCTGGGCGCGGGGTTCACCGTGCCGCAGATCTTTTTGTTTACCGGTATCGCCAATGCGGTGGTGGCCTTCTACATCTTCATGCTGGTGCCTGAGTACCTGTTGCGCTTCGTGGCCTGGGTGTCGTCGCGCTTCGTCTACCGCTTCAAGGTGCAGGGCGATGAAAACCTGCCCACCACGGGCGCCGCCATCCTGGCCTGCAACCATGTGAGTTTTGTCGATGCCGTGCTGCTCATGGCCGCCAGCCCGCGCCCCATCTACTTCGTGATGGACCACCGCATCTTCCGCGTGCCGGTGCTGGGCTGGCTGTTCCGCCTGGCCAAGGCGATTCCTATTGCGCCGTACAAGGAAGACCCCACAACCTACGAAGCCGCTTTTGACCGCGCCGCGCAGGTGCTGCGCGAGGGTGACCTGCTGGCCATCTTTCCGGAAGGCGGCATCACCAAGGATGGCCAGCTGCAGGAGTTCAAGGGCGGCATCATGAAGATCATCGAGCGTGCGCGCGAAGAGGGCGTCGACGCCCCGGTGATCCCCATGGCGCTGACCAACCTGTGGGGCTCGTACTTCAGCCGCATCGAAAAAGGCGGCGCCATGGTGCGGCCGTTTCGCCGGGGGGTCTACAGCCGGGTGGGGCTGAACGTGGGCGCACCGATGGCCGCGCGCGACGTGCAGCCTGCTGTGCTGCGCGAGCACGTGGCGCGCCTGCTCTGAACTTGATTCGTCAACGGCCCGCGCATGCGGGCCGCGATCACTCCGCCCGGATGTTCGCGCGCTGCGCAATGGCCCGCATGCGCGGCAGTTCGTCTTCGATCTGCGCCAGCACGGCATCGCCGCTGGCATAGGCTGGCTCCAGCCCGCTGGCGATGAGCTTGCTGCGGATCTCGGCATCCGCCATGGTCTCGGCCAGGGCCTTGCCGAGTTTGGCCTTGGCATCGGCGGGCAGGCCGCGCGGCGCCACGACGGCCAGCCACGAATCTGCGGCAAAGCCCGCAAAGCCGCTTTCTGCCACGGTCGGCACGTCGGGCAATTGCGTGGCCCGCGCGGCGCCCGTGACCACGATGGGCTTGATCTTGCCGCCCTTGAGCTGCGGCAGCGCGGCGGCCACCGTGTCGATGCTGAACGGGATCTGCCCGCCGATCAGGTCGCTCATGGCGGGTGCGCTGCCCCGGTAGGGCACGTGCATCAGCTTGACGCCGGTGGCAGACCACATCAGCTCGGCGGCAAAATGGCCCGTGGTGCCGCTGCCAAAAGAGCCGTAAGAAAACTTGTCTGGAGCGCGCTTCACCGCCGCGATCAGTTGCTGGAGGTTGGCCACCGGCACGTCGCGGTGGGCCAGCAGGATCAGCGGAACGCGCGCCACCATGCCCACGGGCTCGAAGCTCTTGACCGGGTCGTACGGCACTTTGTTGTTGAGCGCCGGGTTCACGGTGAAGGTCGATCCGGAGCTGATCAGCAGCGTGTAGCCGTCGGCCGGTGCGTTGGCCACGAAGGATGCGCCCACGATGGTGCCCGCGCCCGCCTTGTTCTCGACCACCACCGGTTGACCCAGGCGTTCGCCCAGCTTTTTGCTGATCAGCCGGCCCACGATGTCGACGGCGCCGCCGGGTGGAAAGGGCACCACCAGCTGCACCGGTTTGGCGGGGTAGCCATCGGCATGCGCCATGTGCCCCCAACCCAACCCTGCGATGGCTGCCATGAACATGGCGACGCTGGTGCGTCTATTTGGCTGTGCGCATTTCATGTGGCGGTCCTTCTGGTGCGGGTGGTTTACCCTGCGTTGCTGCTGCGAACAAGGGCAAGGCGCGCCAGTCTTCGTCTCGCTCTGGCCAGGCCTGTCGCTACTACGGAGTTATCGAGGCCACCCTGGCGATGAGGGCACGAGGCCATGGTGGTGGAAGACCCCGCGGCGTGCGCAGGTCTTGAGGGGGCTGTGCAGGTGGCTCAGATCACGGAAAGCCCGGCCAGCCGGGCCAGCCGTTGTGCTTCGGTTTCGCTCGGCGGCGGTGCATCAGCCGTTGCGAAAGAGAAAGCTGTAGGCGTTCAACGCCGGCACCCCTCCCAGGTGCGCATACAGCACGCGGGAGCCTTCGGGGAACTCGCCTTTGCGCACCATGTCGATCATGCCGTGCATGGACTTTCCTTCGTACACCGGGTCGGTCAGCATGCCCTCCTGGCGCGCGCACAGGCGGATGGCTTCGAGCGTGCCCTCGTTGGGCAGGCCGTACTCGGGGCCGCCGTAGCGGGTGTCCAGCACCACGTCCTCGGCGGTCAGCTCCTGGCCCAGCTCCACGAGCTTGGCGGTGTTCTGGGCAATGCGCAGGATCTGCGCATGGGTCTTCTCGGGCTTGGCCGAGGCGTCGATGCCGATCACCTTGCGCGCGCGCCCGTCGGCCGCAAAGCCCACCACCATGCCCGCCTGCGTGCTGCCCGTGACCGAGCACACGACGATGTAGTCGAACTGAAAGCCCAGTTCTTTCTCCTGCTGGCGCACTTCTTCGGCAAAGCCCACAAAGCCCAGGCCGCCGTACGGGTGCTCAGAACAACCTGCGGGAATCGGGAAGGGTTTGCCACCGGCCTTCTTCACGTCGTCCATCGCCTGCTCCCAGCTGGGGCGGATGCCGATGTCAAAGCCCGCGGCGTCCAGGCGCACATCGGCGCCCATGATGCGGCTCATCTCGATGTTGCCCACGCGGTCGTACACCGCGTCGGAGTAGTTCACCCAGTTCTCCTGCACCAGCACGCACTTCATGCCCAGGTGTGCAGCCACAGCGGCCACCTGGCGCGTCTGGTTGGACTGGATGCCGCCAATCGACACCAGTGTGTCGTAGCCGCCATCAATCGCCTCGGGGATGAGGTATTCGAGCTTGCGCGTCTTGTTGCCGCCAAAGGCCAGGCCGCTGTTGCAGTCCTCGCGCTTGGCATACAGGTGCACCTTGCCGCCCAGGTGGGCCGACAGGCGCGGCAGCGGCGTGATGGGCGAGGGACCGAAGGTGAGCGGGTGGCGGGGAAATTTCTGCAGGTTCATGGCGGTGTTCCGGTCGATGAAAGGGGTGGGTGCAAGGGCTGGCTTGCAGTGCCTTCATCGTAGAAAAACACGCTCATCAAGTGGTTGCAAAATTAGTCTGAATTTCAGCGTTTAAGTTTTATGAAAGATAATGGAAGCGAAAAATATTTCTCCGAATAAACAATGTGCGCAATAAAAGTTCGTGCCAAGAATGCACCGCAAGTCGATGTCTCGGCCGAGCTGGACCGCACCGATAAAACCATCCTGCGCCAGCTGCAGCGTGATGCGTCGCTGTCCAATGTGGCCCTGGCCGAGAAGGTGCATCTGAGCCCCCCCGCCTGCCTGCGCCGGGTGGAGCGCCTCAAGCGCCTGGGGCTCATCGACAAGGTGGTGGCGCTGCTCAACCCCCAGGCCGTGGGTGCGGGCATGCTGGTGATGATTGGCGTGGTGCTGGACCGCTCCACGCCAGAGTCGTTTGCCGAATTTGAAAAGGCAGCGGCCAAGGTGTCTGGCTGCATGGAATGCCATGTGGTCACCGGCGAGTTTGACTACTTCATGCTGGTGCGCACGCGCGACAACGACAGCTTCAATCGCTTGCACGCCGAGCAGTTGCTCTATCTGCCCGGTGTGCGGCAAGTGCGCTCGTTCATGGTGTTGCGCAACGTGCTCTCGACCACCGAGTTACCGCTGGCGGTGTAGCGGCCTGCGTCCGACCGTTTACTGGGCGCCGCGCAGCCGCCCCATCATGGCGGCCCAGGCCGGGCCGCCAAACAGGTTGACCACCAGGCCCGCCATCAGCAGCCCGGCGCCCGCAAAGTGCACGGGTAACAACTGCTCGTCAAACACCACCCAGCCCGTGGTCAGGCCCACCACGGGCACGAGCAGCGTGAACGGTGCCACGCGGTTCACGGGGTAGCGTGACATGAGGTAGGTCCACAGCCCAAAGCCCAGCAGGGTCGAAATCCACGCGATGTAGGCCACGGCAGCCATGGATTGGAGTGACAGGTGCTGCACGGCAGCCCACACCGTGGCGGGCCCATCCAGCCACAAGGACAGCGCCACAAACGGCAGCGGCGCCACCACGCTGGACCAGACGATGAAGGCAAACTGGTTCATTGGCCCATACCGCCCCACGGCGCGCGTGACGATGTTGCCGCAGCCCCATAGTGCCGCTGCCGCCACGGTCAGTGCAAAGCCCGCCAGCGGCATGGAGGCCCCATGCGCGCTGCCGATCAGCACCAGCCCGCAGCCCGCCAGCGCCAGGCCCGCCACCTGGTTGCCCTGCCACTTCTCGCGCAGCCACCAGGCCGCCAGCAGCAGGGTGAAGAACGACTGCGCCTGCAGCACCAGCGAGGCCAGGCCCGAGGGCATGCCGATGTGGATGGCGGTGAACAGCAGCGCAAACTGCCCCACGGCCATGGTCATGCCGTACAGCAGGTATAGCTTGAGGGGCACCTTGGGCGGCTTGACGAACAGCAGCGCCGGAAACGCCGCCAGCAGGTAGCGCAGCGCCCCCAGCAGCAGGGGCGGCACACCGGCCACGCCCACCTTGATGACGGCGAAATTGAGGCCCCAGACCACAATGACGAGCAGGGCCAAGGCAAGGTCGCGGGGGCGCAGGGCAGTGTTCATGCCCTGCATTCTCGGGGATGGATCGAGTCGGTGGCCGGACGTTTCAGGACCAGCGTGGTGCGAAAACGGACCAAACCGTGGAGAAGTTCAGAGGGTGTTACGCCGACTCGACCGCGAAGCTCAGCCCCGCATTCGCTTGCAGGCGTGCGATCAGCTTGTCACCCAGCGCGGGCGCCGTGGTCCAGATGCCGCCGGGCGTCTCAGTGGCATCCTGCAGCAGGCACACCGCAGCTTCGGTAATCATCTTGGACGTAGAGCCATAGCCCGGGTCACGGTCGCCCTTCACGCCCACGCGCAGGGTGTTGCCGGCAGCGTCGGTGCCCAGGAACAGCACGTCGTAAAACCCGTTCTCGCGTTCTTCGCGCGAAGGGCCTTCGCCCGGCTTGGGGCCTTTGTCTGAGCCCAGCGACTTGTCGCCCGCCACCGCGTTGGCGATGGCCTCGCCCTTTTCACCGGGGCCGGTGATGAGCATTTCGTCGTACACAAAATCGGTGCCGTAGGCGTGCTGCAACAGGAAGTTGGAGCGGTGCACATTGCGCGTGTTGATGGCGGCCATCACGAACGGTGCGACCCAGATGCCATCGCCCAACGCCTCATCCACCATGGGTTTGTGGCCGGTTGGCTGGCGCGGGCCTTCAAAGCCGGGGGTGAGCGAGAACGGGTTCTTCAGCAGGTCCAGCACGGCAGGGTTGGCAGCCGATGCGGCCATGGTCGCCTTCAGGCTCGCGGCGGTGCCGCCCGAGAAGGTGCCCTTCATCTTGCGCACCCGTCCGCGCACGCGGGGCGCGGCGTGGCCGAAGCGCTGGGCAAATTCCTTTTGCAGCAGGAACACGCCCAGGTCGAACGGGATCGAGTCGAACCCGCACGAGAAAACGATGCGCGCGCCGCTGGCCTGGGCCGCCGCTTCGTGCGCGTCGATCATCTGGCGCATCCAGGCGGGCTCGCCGCACAGGTCCACATAGTCCACGCCGCTGGCGGCGCAGGCGGCCACCAGTTCGTTGCCATACAGCTGGTAAGGGCCCACGGTGGTCAGCACCAGGCGCGTGGCGTTCATCAGCGCTTGCAGGCTGGCGGGGTTGCTGGTGTCGGTCACGACCAGCGGCGTGTCGGCCGGTGCGCCCACTTCATCGCGCACGGCAGCCAGCTTGTCGGCGTTGCGCCCGCCCATGGCCCAGCGCAGGCCGCTGCCTGCGGGGTAGCGCTGGAGCAGGTATTCAACGACCAGGCGGCCGGTGAAGCCAGTGGCGCCGTGGACGACGAGGTCAAAGGGTTTGGTCATGAGGGGGTGTCTCCGCATCAGTCTGCAGTCTGCGTTGGGGGAATGAAAAGGCCACAGGCGGGTCGCCGGGGCCACGTTGGGCACGATTGTGGAAGACATGCGGGTGTCGGCATGTCGCCCATGTGCCGTTGTGGGTGGCCTGAAAGTATCGCCATGCGATACCCAATGGCCACGCAGCGGCCACTGGTGCAATTCGGCGGGGGCGAATGGTGGGATGCGGGGGCATCATGCGTTCCGTGTTCAACCAAAGCCCGCAGTGGCCACCCGCTTGTATGTCTACCTTGCCTATCCTCTTTCAGCGTGACACCCGTGCCTGGCAGTTTCAGGTGTGGATCTCTTTTGGCATCGCCGTGTTTTTGTGTGCCGTGGGGCTGGCCTGGCTGCCGGGTGCGCAACTGGAGCAGGCATTCATGGTGATGGGCTACGTGTTCTGTCTGTCGGCTGCCTTTGTTCTTGCCAAGTTTGTGCGAGACAACGAAGGGAGCAAACGCCGACCTGGCAGCAACGGTGGCAGCACCGGCAGCGGCGACACGCCTTTGTGGAAGCTGGTGGTCTGGGGTGGTTTTGCCGTGGCCATGGGCCTGACCGGCTGGGGGCTACTGGGCATGGAGATCAACGTCACCTACAAGGCCTTCATGGGGGTCAGCTGGCTGTATCTCATCACCACGGCCTTCACGCTGGCCAAGATGCTGCGTGACCGCCATGAGGCCGACCTGATCGAGGCGCGCTTGCAGGGCCGTCGTGAGGCATCCAGCCCACAGTCGGCAACGTCTGGTAACAACGCATCGTGACATTTAGGCGTCCGCCGGGGAGCCATGGCGGATGCTCACCGGTTGTCTCAAATTGTCTTGAACCAATGGGATGGGGGCAAAGCGCCGACGGCGTGCTGCACCCCATGGATGGAGTGAAAACATGAAGAAAACAGTTGGATTCCCTTTTCGCCAGGTAGCGCCATGGCTTTTGGCTGCGGGGTTGTGGTGTGCGCTGGCCGCCGCGCCGGCCCGCGCCCAAAGTGAGGCATCGGCAGCACTGTCGCTGTTGCCCGTGGCCTCAGTGGTGGGCACGGCCTCGGTGGCCTCGGCCGCAGCCGGTGCTGTGGCCACCGTGCCCGTGGCTTTGTCGGTGGGGGGCGCGGTGCTGACGGTGAAAGTGGTCGAAGCCTCGGCCACGGGCACGGTGTACCTGCTCGAGCGCGCGTCGGACGGCGCGCAGGTGAGTGTGGAAGTCGCCGGGCGTGGCCTGGCCGCGTCGGCCTATGGCGTGGGCACTGTGGTCACCTGCAGCGTGATCGGCACGGGGGTGGTGTTGTCGGTGGCGGGCGAGGCGATTGCCTTTGTGCCCAATGCCATCGGCCGTGCCCTGCTGCACAACGAGCGGCTGTGACCATGAAGTACAACCCCCTGAGCCGCAATATCGCTCGGTGCTGGCCGCCGCAGGCGGCAGCTCTTCAGGCCGTCCAAGCGTGCGCAGGCACGCTTAGAGCCGCGGCCTTCAGCCCCTTCTTTCTACGCGCTGCGCGCTACGGGAAGGGGGACGATGCCCTCATTGCGGGGCGGCCCTTGCTCGGCATCCCTCGCTTTGGTCGCGCCAGTTTCATGGGCCGTGGGCTCGCGGTACTGACAGCTGTTGTCGCGATTGCGGCAACCGTTCCTGCCCACGCGGGCCGCTCGTGCGAGTCGCGCAAGCCCATCGCCCCGCAGGTGATCGAGCGCGGCATGAAGCTGGCCGAGCAGACCTCGGCGGCGCTGGACGCGGAAAACGCGCGTTCAGGGGCGCAGGTCGTGGCGTTGGGCCGGGCCGGGCAGGACCTGGGCAAATACCAGCTGCGCTATTCGCACTTTGGCTGGGCCTATAAAACGCCCGAGGGCCCCTGGCGCGTGGCCCACAAGCTCAATGAATGTGGCACGGCGGTGGGGCACCTTTATCGGCAGGGGCTGGGCGAATTCTTCCTGGATGACCTGTGGCGCTACGAGGCGGTATACGCCGTGCCCACACCCGAGGTGCAGCAGCACCTGCTGGCCGTGTTGCAGGACAAAGGCCGCACGAAGACGCTGCAGCATGCGCCCTACAGCATGGTCAGCTATGCCTGGGGCCAAAAATACCAGCAGTCCAACCAGTGGGCGCTGGAGACCCTGGCGCTGGCGATGGAGCCCGCCACGGTGCGCTCGCGCCCGCAGGCGCAGGCCTGGCTGCAGTTCAAGGGCTACGAGCCCACCACGCTCAAGCTCGGCCCGCTCACCCGCATGGGCGGTCGGGTGACAGCCGCGAACATTGCCTTTGACGATCATCCGGGCGACAAGCGGTTTTCCGACCGCATTGAAACCATCACCGTGGATTCGGTTCTGGCCTGGATGCAGCGCACGCAGCTGGCATCGGCACCTGTGGTGCTGGTGCTCAGAAATTGAATGGAAATGGGCTCTTCTAGCGAATGCTAGTGATGCACTCGATAAATGTCGTACGTTGAAATCGCCGTCTTCAGACGTGCGGCGAGTTCCATCACTACTATTCGCTAGAAGAGCCTGGAAATGACCTGTAGCGCTTGTCCATAAAGCGCTATCAGCTATCAAATGCATAGTATTTAGAGGAAAAAAAGACCATGAGCAAATCTCTGAGACTGTCTGAGAAATGGTTCCGGCGCGGCCTGTGGCTGGTGGCGCTGGTGTTTGCCGGTTTCCTCATCGGCCTGGGCGGCACCATCGTGGGCGACCTGCCCAAGGTCGAGACGCCCTTGCGGGTGGATGATTTTCTGGACAAACCGGCGGCCGACAAGCTGCGCGCCCAGGTCAAGGAGGCCCGCCAGGCAGAGCAGGACGCGCAAACCGCTCTGGAGCAGGCCCAACTGCAGCGCAGCAAGGCCCGCAGCGAAATGCAGGCGGAACGCGAAACCTTCAACAACTGGCTGGCCACGCGCAGCGCCACGCAACGTGCGGACCAGGACCCCGAGGTGCTTGCGCGCACCCGCGCGCTGGACGCCCTCAAACCCGTGGAGCGCAAGGCCCAGCAGGTCGTCGAGCAGCAGCAGCAGGCGGCACTGGACGCGCGACAGGGCGCTGCCGCTGCACAACAGCGCCTGAGCAAGCTGGAGGCGGACGGCTACGTGAAGATGCAGGCCGAGCTGCGCAAGGTCGAGCTGCGTGTGTTCCTGTACCGCCTCGCGCTCACGCTGCCTCTGCTGGCCATTGCGGGCTGGCTGTTCGTCAAAAAGCGCAAAGGCACCTACTGGCCGTTTGTGTGGGGCTTCATCTTTTTTGCGCTGTTTGCGTTCTTTGTCGAGCTGGTGCCTTACCTGCCCAGCTATGGCGGCTACGTGCGTTACGTGGTGGGCATTGGGGTGACCGCCGTGGTCGGGCGCTACGCGATCCTGGCGCTCAATCGCTACCTGGAGCGCCAGAAGTTGGCCGAGACCTTGCCCGACCAGGAGCGCCGCAAGGAGCTCAGCTACGACGTGGCGCTGGCGCGGCTGGCCAAAAGCGTGTGCCCGGGCTGCGAGCGCCCGGTGGACCTGAAGAACGAAAAGATCGACTTTTGTCCACACTGCGGCATCGGCCTGTTCGACCACTGCGGTGTGTGCTCCACGCGCAAGAGCGCATTCGCCAAGTTCTGCCATGCGTGCGGCACGGGCGCGAATGTAGGGCCCCGGCCTACGCAGGCGGCGCCGTCGGCGTGATACAACGGCATGCGGCGCCCAGGTTTGCCCGGGGGCCGTAGGTCATCACCCTCTTCAACCTCTCTGCCGGAGTACTTATGGGCTTTTTTTCCAAGATTTTCTCGAAGATTTTCCCGTCTGCAAACGCAGCCGAAGTGGTGCCCGCGCCACCTGCAGCCGACCCTGCTGGCGCACCGGCTGCTGCCGCACCTGCGGCGCCAGCGTCCATCCCTTTGGGCGACGTGGCGCCTATCCTGGATGCCATGCCGGGAGCCAGTGCGCTGAACTGGCGCACCTCCATCGTCGATCTGCTCAAGCTGCTCGGTCTGGACAGCAGTCTGGCCGCGCGCAAGGAGCTGGCGGGCGAACTGCTTTACAGCGGCAGCGACGAACCCGGCTCGGCCGCGTGGAACATCTGGCTGCACAAGCAGGTCATGCGAAGCATTGCCGCCAACGGCGGCACGTTGCCGCCTGAACTGCGCGACTGATAGGCTCGGCGCACCGGCGCACCGGCGCACCGGCGCCCGCCCGGCGCGCCAAAAAACCTGCCGTTTCCTGCAGCAGGTTTTTTTTACGCCGTCAATCCGGGTGAGTGCTCATATGCACCCACACACACCCATACACGCATAGACAGAAAAAGGCAGCGAACGCAGGGCTCCAAGCGGGTAGGTGGGGCTGGGGCGCTGCTGCGGCACCCAGGCGCCTAGCGCCTGAGCCAGTGTCGCCAGCGCAGCGTCCACTGCCGCTGGATGACGCGCGCCACGCGCCAGGCCCAGGAGGCGCGGGCGCGTTCCAGCACGGCGTGTTTGAGGCGTATCCAGTGAGCGTGGGCCCAGGCAAACCAGCGCAGCTGCATAAGCGCTGGCTGCGTCAGCGTGAACAGGCGCGCCACTACGGCGGTGCCCACGATTTTGGCGGCCACGATCACCAGCATGCCCAGCACCAGATGCCCACGCCCGATGGCCCACAACGCCAGCAGCTTGATGGGTAGCAGCAGTGCTGCAGGCACCACAAACATGACCACCGCAGCCCAGGGCGGGAGGGTGCGCACGAACCCCTCGATCCAGCGCAGCCCAGGCCAGCGGCCAATGCGCGCCAGCAGGCGCTGAAGCGGCTCCCATCCCCATTCCTCGAACAGGATGATCACCGCCAGCAGCCCGCTGACCAGCCCGGTCAACACACGGGCTGGCCAGCGCAGCAATGGGTGGATTGGCTTTGGGATGATTTTGGCCTCAAGCGATTATGGATAAAGCGCTAACAGCTATCTATTTGATAGTGATTGAAGTGACCGGTGGGCCTCACACCCCGCGCGCGCGCTCGGCCTTGAAGCGCGCGCGGAACTGCGCAAACGCGCCCGCGTCCAGCGATTCGCGCACCTCGCGCATGAGGTTCAGGTAGTAGTGCAGGTTGTGCACGGTGGTGAGCATGGGGCCCAGCATTTCGCCACAGCGGTCCAGGTGGTGCAGGTAAGCACGGCTGAAGCCTTCGTGCCCGCCGTCGTCCCACGACACGCCCGCGCTGCCCGCGCAGGCGTAGCAGGTGCAGCTGGTATCGAGCGGCTGGTGGTCGGCCTTGTGGCGCGCGTTGCGGATCTTGAGGTCGCCAAAACGCGTGAACAGTGTGCCGTTGCGGGCGTTGCGCGTGGGCATCACGCAGTCGAACATGTCCACGCCGTCGGCCACGCCCTGCACCAGGTCTTCGGGTGTACCCACGCCCATCAGGTAACGCGGTTTGTGGGCGGGCAGGCGGTGGGGCGTGTGCGCCATGATGCTGAGCATCTCGTCCTTGGGCTCGCCCACGCTCACGCCGCCAATGGCGTAGCCGGGGAAGTCCATCTCCACCAGCGCTTCGAGCGAGTCCTGGCGCAGGTTTTGGAACATGCCACCTTGCACGATGCCGAACAGGGCGTTGGGGTTCTCCAGGCGCTCGAATTCGGCCTTGCTGCGCAGCGCCCAGCGGCGGCTCATCTCCATGGACTTGCGTGCTTCGGCCTCGGTGGTGAGGTGGCCCTTGGTTTCGTAGGGCGTGCACTCGTCGAGCTGCATCACGATGTCGGAGTTGAGCGTGGTCTGGATCTGCATGCTCACCTCGGGCGACATGAAGAGTTTGTCGCCGTTGACGGGGCTGGCAAAGGTCACGCCTTCTTCGGTGATCTTGCGCATGGCGCCCAGGCTCCAGACCTGGAAACCGCCCGAGTCGGTCAGAATGGGCTTGTCCCATTTTTCAAAGCCGTGCAGGCCGCCAAAGCTCTGCATCACGTCGAGGCCCGGGCGCATCCACAGGTGAAAGGTGTTGCCCAGGATGATCTGCGCGCCCATGTCGTGCAGGCTGCGCGGCATCACGCCCTTGACGGTGCCATAGGTGCCCACGGGCATGAAGATCGGGGTTTGCACCACGCCGTGGTTGAGCGTGAGGGTGCCACGGCGTGCGTGGCTGGTGGGGTCGGTTTTGAGAAGGTCGAACTGCAGCATGATGGGGCGCATTGTCCCAGACGAACTGCCCTGACCTGGCGCAAGGTAATGCCGCATTCGCTGCGCGGTGCTTCGCTACACTGGCCTGACCGTATTGCAAGGAGAACAACATGCTCAAGATCCTCATCGCCGTGGATGGCTCCGAACCCTCCCTGGATGGTGTTCACCATGCCCTGACACTGATGCGCCAGGGTCTGAAGGCCAGCGTGGTCCTGGCCCACGTGCAGGAACCCGCCACGCTGTACGAACTGGTGACCACCCGCGATCCAGACCTGATCGCCGCCGCCAGCCTGGAGGCGGGTGAGCATCTGATGGCCCCGGCGCGCGCGCTGCTGGACGCGGCTGGAATCCCTTACGAAACCGATGTGGGGGTGGGTGACGCGGCCCACACGCTGGTGGACATGATTGAGAGCTCGGGGTGCGACATGGTCGTCATCGGCGCCAAAGGCCAGGGCGCCATCACCAGCGCGCTGCTGGGCTCGGTCTCGCAGGAAGTGGCGCATGCCAGCCCGGTGCCCGTGACCATCGTCAAACATGCCGAGGTGCCGGATGCAGCGGAAGGCGACGTGGCCGAGGACACAGACGCCTGAGTTCTGTCGGGGCGTTTCCAAAAAAAAGGGCCGCTGTGTGCGGCCCTGCTGGGGAGTGGAGCGAGAGGCGCCCGGTCAAGCCGCCTTGCGAAACGGCTCCGATGGGCGCTGCAACTTGCCATGGGGCAGGGTGGCCAGCCGCGAGAACATGCGGCGCACATAGCCACTCACCCACAGGCATTTGTTGAGTTCGTCCACAGGCAGCGGGCCCGACACCACCACGATGTCGTTGGCCACGTCCTGCGCCCCGGCAGCGCGCAGGCGCCGGCGCGTGTTGTTAGCCCAGGACTGGATGCGGGTGGGGCTGCCATGCTGGTGCACCTCGCCCGTGTGCACATCGAACGCAATGGCCACGGTGTCGGTCTTGAGCTTGAACCGGCGTTCCCCCGTGACGGCACTGGGCGTGTCGCGCATGTCGTACAGGTAGTAGCTGCCTGCCTTGAGCTGGTATTGCATGTCCATGGGTGTTCCTCTCTGTAGGCATTTTCGAGGGCGCACGGGATGGGCAATGGCAGGTAAAACGGTGGGAACACGGCTCTTATCGAGCGCCTCTGCCTCGTTTGCCACAACGGATCCGATGCGCGTGCCATTGTGGCGGCGTGTCGGCGCCATCCGGCGAATCTTGAGGAGGATGTCGTAACGAGTTGTGAGCAATGCTGAGGCGTGAGCTGTGCGGCACGTCGCTTTGCACGCAGCCTGTGAGACTGGTGCAGTCCCAGGCTCGGGACGCCGAGCAAGGGCCGCCCCGCAGCGAGGGCGTCGTTCCCCTTCCCGAATTGCGCCGCAATTCGAGAGAAGCGGTGAAGGCGCGCAAGCGCTTCAGGGGGAAGTACCTGCTTAAAAATCCACCAGGCTCAGGCCCACGCTGAATACGGTGCGTTTGTGGTTGTAGTCGATCATGCTGTCGCCGTAGCCGGTGAACAGCGCGGTGTGCAGGCGCAGGTTGCTCTTGCTGCCGAAGAGCCCTGTTCCGAGGGCCTGCATCCACTCCAGACGGACCGATCCGCGTCCAGCGCTGGACAACGAGCTGCGCACGGTAGCCCCCACGGTGTTGTTCTTGTCGTAGTTCCATAACGCCGACAACTCACCACGGCCAATGTAGTCGCTGATGTTCGGGTTGTCGTCGCTGCCCGCGCTCTCGGGAATGCGCCGCCACAGGCGGGCGTTCACACTGAAGCGGTTGTCGAGTTCCACGCCGGTCATCAGGTACACACGGTTCCAGCTGCGCGACAGGGGCTTGCTCTGTCCGTTGGACTGGTGCACCAGCCCGATGCCGCTGTAGCGCCACTTCCAGCCAAACGGTAGTGTGGCTGTGGTGGGGTAGACATACATGACCTCGGGCTCATGGTCGGTGGCGCGGAAGGGGCGCGATATGTCGGGGCTAAACAGCTGCCAGTACGACTGCTGCGTGTAGCCAAACCACACCGAGTCTTTCAATGTGGGATTGCCTTGGGTTAACAGGCCCTGGGCGATCTTGGTGCGTACCGACAGCTGGATGCGGTTTTCGGTACGGCGATAGGGGGTTGATTCGGTGGCGGAGTTGCCTTCGGCATCGGACGTGGGCTCGCGGTTCACGTTGCTGCCTGCCACTACCGACACGGTGATGGGGCGGTAACCCCGGAAGCTGAAGGTGCCGCAGTCGGTGCCCGATTCCAGCTCCCAAAAGCGTGACAGGTCGCTGTATTGGGGGTCGCGGCAGCCGTCAGTGTGGGCCACGTCAATGACGCGGGTTGCAGGCAGGGTGGCGTCCACCGGTGGTGGCACGGCGTTCACATCGGCGCCGGCGTTTGCACCCGCATTCGCGGAAGCCGAAGCTGCAGGCGCTTGCCACGTGGGCGTGTTGTTCGACGCGGCCCAGGCATCAAAACAGGCAAGGCGCGCCTGGTTGTCGCTGGACATTGCGGTGCAGCGGCGCAGTGCGCTGTCGGCGCCGCCGGTGGCCCCGGCAGTGGTTGCAGGCTGCTGCGCCAGCGCCGCGCCGGTAGGGGCCAGCGCTGCCAGGACCAGGGCGGCCACCCGGTGGCGAGAGGCTGCGGGCCTCATTGCCAGGCCGCCTGTTTGCGCAGCACAAACGGTGCTGACTGCTGAGTGGGGTTGGGAGTGGCGTTGTTCCATATTCCTCTTATTTCCTTGCCGCAACTGCCATCCACAACCCGGCCTGTCCAGGTTGCGCTGATGTTCGTTCCGTTGTTTGATTCTTCCAGGGTCAGATCGCCTTCATTCACATCACCGCTGACCTGTGCCGTGATGCCGTCTCTTTGCACTGTGCCGCGCACACTCTGTGCCAGTTCGGGGTGCGGGCCCAGCCGAAGGGTGGCTGTGGCGGGTGGGGCACTGGCCGCCGCCCCGTCTTGCGGCTGTTGCAGCTGTGCTTGCCAGAGTCCCTGCAGATGCTGGTGACCCATGTCCGCCGCCGCTGGGCACGCGCTTGTGGATTCTGAAACAATCTGGCTGCTGGCGCTTGTAGGATAAGCGCTGATAGCTACGAAAGATGCAGCAAACGCCCAAGCGGTACGACTGCAGCGTGTGGACGGAGCCGAAGGTGTGTTGCCTGCCATCGTAGGGACGTGTGGGGTTTGATCGGGAGCGGGCCTCTGTGGCGCCGTGGCTTATATCAGGCTTGTGGGGCCGCGCTGGCGGCGAGCGCCTTCGCGGCGAACTCGGCACGCAGGGCCTTGAGTTTCTCGCGTGGGTCTTCGCGCGCAGTGGTTTTATCGAGGCCCATCTCGGCGATGAAGCGGCTGGGTTGCGCGGCCACCATCTCGCGGCCTTTCTTGCGTTTTTTGGTCCAGCTCACGGCCAGGGTGCGCTGGGCGCGGGTGATTCCCACGTACATCAGGCGGCGTTCTTCCTGCAGGCGCTGCAGCGTGTCATCGCTCACCTTGTGCTGGCGGCCTTCGTCGTCGTCCAGCTTGAAGGGCAGCATGCCCTCGGTCACGCCGACCAAAATAACATGCGGCCACTCCAGCCCCTTGCTCGCGTGCAGCGTGGACAGCGTGACCATGTCCTGGTCCTTTTCGCGCTCGCTGATGGTGGAGAGCAGCGCAATGGTCTGCGAGACCTCCAGCAGGCTCTTGGTCTCGCTGGCCACCACGGCGCCCGAGGTGTCGTCGATCTGCCCGCCCGCGCGCTGGGCCATCCAGTCGCAGAACTCCATCACGTTGCTCCAGCGGGCGGCGGCCACCTTTTCGCTGTCTTCGCCGTCGTACAGGTGCTGCTCGTAGCCGATTTCCTTGAGCCACTCGTTCAGGAAGGCGCGGGCGTCTTCGGCGCCATGCGTGCGGCGGGCGCTGTATTCAAGGTAATTGATATAACGGCCGAACTCATGCAGACCATCCATGGCGCGCTTGGGCACGGCTGCCGGCAGCATGCCGTTGAAGAGCGCGCCGAACATGCTCTGCTTGTGCTGCGTGGCAAACGCCCCCAGCGAGGCCAGCGTGGTGTGGCCGATGCCGCGCTTGGGTGTGGTGATGGCGCGCAAAAACGCCGGGTCGTCATCGTTGTTGATCCACAGGCGAAACCAGGCGCACAGGTCCTTGATTTCGGCGCGGTCAAAAAAGCTGGTGCCGCCCGAGACCTTGTACGGGATGTTCGCCTTGCGCAGCGCCTTCTCGAATGGCTTGGCCTGGTGGTTGGCGCGGTACAGGATGGCAAAACTCTTCCAGTCCGGCGGTGGGTTGCTGGCCGCGCGCAGGCTCTGGATGCGGGCCACGGCGCGCTCGGCTTCGTGCTCTTCGCTGTCGGCATCGACCACGCGCACGGGCTCGCCCTCGCCCAGTTCGCTGAACAGGGTTTTGGGGAACAGCTTGGGGTTGGGCCCGATCACGTTGTTGGCCGCGCGCAGGATGGCACTGGTGGAGCGGTAGTTCTGCTCCAGCTTGATGACCTTGAGCGCGGGGAAGTCGATGGGCAGCTTCTTGAGGTTGTCCAGCGTGGCGCCGCGCCAGCCGTAGATGGACTGGTCATCGTCACCCACGGCGGTGAAATGCCCACGCTCGCCCACCAGCAGCTTGAGCAGTTCGTACTGCGTGGCGTTGGTGTCCTGGTATTCATCGACCAGCACATGCGAGAGCGCCGCCTGCCACTTGGCGCGCACTTCAGGGTAGTCGCGCAGCAGGCGCAGCGGCATGCCTATCAGGTCGTCAAAGTCCACGCTCTGGTAGGCCGACAGGCGCTCTTCATAGCGTGCCATCAGCGTGGCGATGATGCGTTCGTTGTCGTCCGCCGCCTGGGCCAGGGCTTGTTCCGAACTCAGGCCCATATTCTTCCACTTGCTGATGACCCATTGCCATTGCCGCGCCGTGGCCAGGTCGGTGGTGCCCCCCGAGGCTTCCTTGAGGATGCCCGTCACGTCGTCGGCGTCCATGATGCTGAACTGGGGTTTGAGGCCCAGCACATGCCCGTCTTCGCGCACCATGCGCACGCCCAAGGCGTGGAACGTACACACCAGCACATCTTTGGCGCGGCGGCCAATCAGGCTTTTGGCGCGCTCGCGCATTTCGGCGGCGGCCTTGTTGGTGAAGGTGATGGCTGCAATGCGCTTGGGATCCATCCCTTTTTCGATCATGTGGGCGATCTTCTGGGTGATCACCCTCGTCTTGCCCGAACCCGCGCCGGCCAGCACCAGGCAGGCGCCATCGGTGTAGTGGACAGCCTGGAGTTGGGCGAGATTGAGACCGGCAGACATGTGAAACGAGGCAAGGCAGGGGGAGGAGGGGCGCATGGCGCGAAGGCGCAGGGCAAGGCCTTCGGTGGGGTGGCGGATCATACCGTGGGTGTCTGCCCCCGCAGGGTGGGGCGCGCACCCCACCCGCAAACAAAGGGCAGTGAAAAGGCATTGCGAATGCGTTGCGCGCAGAGCACCTGCACCCTGGACAGTCACCCGGCAGAGGGGCTGCGCAAAAAGTTGATGCGCATCAGAAAACTGAGCAAATTCTGACGTCCGTGGCCTGTGGACCGGTTAACCGCGGGAAAACGCGCTGTCGGGAGGCTGTTGACACTTTGATACTTCCAGGTCTCAACGACATTCCTTTAGAAAAGAGCCGCCCCGTGATGCGTTTGCCTGCCCCCTCGTTTTCCGCCGCTCACCGCAGTACTTTGGCCTTGCGCTTTGCGCAGGAGGGCCCGGCCGCGTTGCTGGCGCTGGCGCTGGCGCTTTTGGCCACGGCCCTTCAGGCAAACGCCCAGACGGGTGCCATGGCCCCCGTGCGCATCGGCGTGGTGGGGCCGTTCACCGGCGCGTCGGCAGACTTTGGCGTGCCCATGCTCAACGGTATCAAGCTGGCCGTGGACGAGATCAACGCCGTGGGCGGTTACCTGGGGCGGCCGCTGGAGCTGGTGGTCAAGGACGACACCGCCAGCCCCGAAGAGGGGCGCAAAGTCAGTCAGGACCTGCTCAAGGAAAAGGTGGTCGCCACCATCGGCTTTTGCAACACTGGCGTGGCGATGAAGGCGATCGACCTGTTCCAGGACGCGAAAACGCCGCTGATCGTGCCGTGCGCCACCGGCACGGCCGTCACGGCCAAATACCCTGCCGCCGAGAGCTACATTTTTCGCGTGACAGGGCGCGATGCGCTGCAGGCGCCTTTCATGGTGGAGGACATTGCCCGGCGTGGCTGGGACAAGGTGGCTGTGTTCGCCGACACCACCGGTTATGGCGAGGGTGGCTACAACGACGTGGTGGCCGCCCTGGCGGCCAAGAACCTCAAGCCTGTCCATGTCTCGCGCTTTGCACTGGGCGTGAAGGACCTGTCGGCTGAACTCACGGCTGCGCGCAACGCGGGCGCCAATGTGATCTATAGCTACACCGTGGGCCAGGAAAACGCCGTCATCGCCAATGGCAAGAAGGCGCTGGGCTGGAAGGTGCCGCAGGTGGGCCCGTGGACACTGTCGTTCCCCTTCTTCCTCGATGGAGCCAAGGACGCGGCCGAGGGCGCGCTCATGGTGCAGACCTTTATTGCCGAGCCCAGCAACGAGCGCCGGGCCTCCTTTTTGTCGAGCTACACCCGCAAATACCATGGCAAGGTGGCGGTGCCCATGGCTGCCGCCAATGCCTACGACGCCACGTATCTGCTGATGTATTCGTTTCTCGGCATTCGCGACGGCAACCTGAGTGGTCCGGCCATCAAGGCGTCGCTGGAGGGCAAGATGAAAACCTACTACGGCGTCGTGTCCACCTACGACAAGCCCTTCAGCGTGCAGGACAAGGATGCCATCACGAACAACATGCTGGTGATCGGCATGGTCAAGAACGGCTCCATCACCTTTGCCTACCCCGAAGACGCCAAACGCAACCTCATCGTCCAGCGCAAGCAGTGAGGCGGGCGCGTGCGGTGCGTGGGCTAGCCGCGCGGGCGCTGGTGATGGCGTGTGCCGTGGCATGTGGGCGTGCCTGCGTGTCCGTCAACGCTGTTCGCCATCGGCGAGGCCCCCCGCCTGACTTTGTGCTGGCTGCCAGCGTGCGCCTTGCGCCATGCCACGCGCGGCACCACGGACAATAGCGGCCGTGCTCCCTGTCCTGCTCATCACGTTTCCTTTCTTCGCGCTGGTGCTGTGCGGCTACCTTGCCGCCCGGCGCGGGGTGTTGCCCCAGCCTGCCATCCCGGGGCTCAACGCCTTTGTGCTGTTTTTTGCGCTGCCATGCATGCTGTATCGCTTTGGCGCCAGCACGCCCATCGGCCAGCTGCTCGACCCCGCCGTAGCGGGCGTTTACCTGCTGTGTGCGCTGGTCATGGTGGGGGCTACCGTGGCCTTGACGCGCAATGCACGCATGGGCTGGAACGATGCCGCATTTGGTGCGCTGGTGGCTGCCTTTCCCAACACGGGCTTCATGGGCGTGCCGCTGTTGGTGGCGCTGCTGGGGGCGCAAAGCGCGGGCCCGGCCATCGTCACCATCGTGGTGGACATGGTCATCACCAGCTCGCTGTGCATTGCGCTGTCGAGGCTTGACGGGGCGGGCACCCACGGTGTGGGCGTGGCCTTGCGCAACGCGTTCAAGGGCATGGCGACCAACCCCATGCCGTGGTCGATCGCGTTGGGTGCGCTGGCGTCGGCCCTGCAGTTCAAGCTGCCCGGCCCGGCTGATAAAACCGTGGCCATGCTGGCCGATGCGGCGTCGCCCGTGGCGCTGTTCACCATCGGCGCGGTGCTGGCCCGCTCGCAGATGAACGCGCATGAACAGGTCCTGGCGCGCGACTATGTGCCGGTGGCCCTGGCCAAGCTGTTGGCGCACCCGCTGCTGGTGTGGGGCGTGGGCACTGCGGCCATGGCGTTGGGCGTGCCGCTCACACCCTTTGCGCTGACGGTGCTGGTGCTGCTGGCCGCGCTGCCCAGCGCCAGCAATGTCTCGCTGCTGGCCGAGCGCTTCGGCGCCCACAACGGGCGCATCGCCCGCATCATTCTGGTGTCCACGGCGCTGGCGTTTTTGAGCTTTTCGGGGGCCGTGACGCTGCTGGTGCCTTGACGGTTTTTCAGGGGGCAGAGCGCTCCTCGCCCCGGCGCTCCGCAGGGGCTTCTTGGGGCTTTCGAGCTACCAGCTGGTCACAAGAAGCTAGTCACAAGAACTTTACACTGGCGCGTTCTTCTCCTACATCTCTCCCGCTTCTCGGTCTCGGGCGACTACTGGACGGCGGGGCTGATCGCGGCGCAGCTGCCTAGCCGACCTTCGGTCTTCATTACCGGCGATGCGCGTTTCTCGCCCTGGATCACGCCGCAACGGCTGCGCGAGCACGGCACCCTGTGGATGCGGCTGGACGGCGATAGCGCCACCGAGCCGCCACCGATGGTGGAGCGCGCGCAGGCCGAGATCGGCCTCGTCGTGCAGCAGGGGCAATGGCAGACCGACTGGCCGTTCAAGGGCGAGGCCGCGCCGCTCACCATGCACTGGCGCACCTATGTGCCCGCCGCGTGCGTGCGCCCTTCCTGAATGACCCCCGTGGGGATCCAACGATGGCCTTTCCGCCCACCGATACCCCCTGCAGATTTTCAGGCCGAGTTCGCCCCCGCAGCGCCAGTCGGCGCGTTGCCGCGCTCTGGGCGCTTGCGCCATTGCGCGCCATACGCCAGAAAGGTGCCGCCCAACGCGGGCGACTTCCGCTGGATGGATCGCAAGGTGGTCGATGCCCTCAAGGCGTTGCCCGAGCGCAACCGCTTCATGAAGGGCCTCTACGCCTGGGTGGGGTTCAGGTCGGCCGCACTGCCGTTCGTGCCGCATGAGCGTGCGGGCGGTGTCTCCAGCTTCAATCTGCGACACCTGGGGCGCTGGCCTATGGGCTGTGGATCGCCGTCGCCACGCTGGTGTTCGGCAACCCTCTGGACGGCTGGCCCACGCTGGCGGCCAGCATCATGCTGTTCTCGGGCGTGCAGCTGATGTCGATCGGTATCCTGGGCGAGTACATCGGCCGCATCTACAACGAGGTCAAGCGGCGGCCCACGTACCTGGTGGCGCACGACGAAGACCGCAGCCCGCTGCGCGAGCCGCCGCCATGAGCCTGCGGCGCTCGGCCTCTGTGGCGCTGCAGCGCTTGCCGCAGGGACTGCAGTTCGTGCCGGTGGCCCCGGCCAAGCTGTTGCCATGTCAAGGCGGTCTGCCCGTCAAGGCGCACTGCAACACCCGCTGATATATCCGAGAAGCACGGGTCAACCTAACGCAGGCCAGGGCGTTGTGGTGACAGAGTCTCAAAGGTTTGAGCCTCTGTAGACCAACCCCCCTGAAGGAATCACCATGAAATCTCAACTTCGCGTTTTGGCTGTGACGATGGGTCTGTTCTGCGCCGCCACGGGTTTTGCCCAAACGACCGCCGCACCCGCGATCAAGCCAGGTGCCGCAGTGCCTGCCCCGGTTGCTCCTTCCACCAAGGACACTGCGGCCCCCGTGGCTAAAACGCCAGCGGTGACCCCGGCCGCTGTACCCGCAGTGACTCCTGCCGTGACCCCAGCAGCGCCTGTGGCAAAGACCGGCGCAGCACCTGCCGCCAAAACGGCAGCGCCCACCACGGCAGCGGCTGGCGGTGGCGCCGGGAAGGTCTGGGTCAACACGGCATCCAAGACCTACCACTGCGAAGGCGCCAAGTACTACGGCAAAACCAAGGCCGGCGAATACCTGACCGAAGCCGACGCCAAGGCCAAGGGTTACCACGCCGACCACGGCAAGGCCTGCGCCAAGTAAGACGCTGAACGGCGCATGTCGCAATCCAAAGGGCGCTGAGGCGCCCTTTTTTTGGCACGACCGCTAGCAAAGGGCGCGTCCTCCTGGTGTCCACGGCGCGGGCGTTCGTGGGGCTTTCGGGGGCCGTGGCATTGCGCACCTGCGCGATACAAACGCTGCGTTGGTTGCGCAGGCCGGACGCGGTGGGCACACTGGCGCCTGCCCGCACTGATTTTCGATCCCTGTGGTTTGCGATGGGACTTCAAGTCCGGGTGCTTGTTGGAGGGGAAACACGGGTTCGGCACGTTGCTTGCATGACGGTGCTTCCTCCTCTGCAGGTTGCCGAGGAATTCTCTCAACGACAGACAGGAGTGTGAAATGAAAAAGAAGGTCTTCTTGTGGGCGCTGACGCCTATTGCGCTTTCACTGGCGCTTTACGGATGCGGGAGTGGTTCAAACTCCGATCTGGTGGTCGACAGCAACGCCCAAAGTTGCTCCGTGGTGTCTGGCTCCGGCGCACCTGTCGTGGTGGGTTCGGGTCTGTCGGGCGACCCGGCCGCTCCAGAGGCGGCTTCGGGCTACCGCTTGGGCTACAAGGCCAAGCAGTCGAGCAAATACATGGTGGTTGCCAACACGCCATTGGCTACGAAAGCGGGTTGCGATGTCCTGAAGGCCGGTGGATCGGCGGTGGACGCCGCTGTGGCCGTGCAAGCGGTGCTGGGCCTGGTGGAGCCCCAGTCGAGCACCATCGCCGGTAGCGCGTTCATGATGTATTACGACGCGCAGACCAAGAAGGTCACCGCCTATGACGGCCGAGAGGCCGCCCCCGCTGCCGCCACCGGCTATTACCTGGTGCGCCAGGACCAGGCCACGCCCACGTCTGCGGCGCCTGTGCCCAGCGCGCGGCGCAGCGGCCGCTCCATTGGGGTGCCAGGCGTCTTGCGCATGCTGGATCTGGCCCACAAGGACCATGGCAAGTTGGGCTGGGACGAATTGTTTGGCGAGGGCATCAACCTGGCCACCAATGGCTACAAGATCCCGACCCGCATGGGCTCGGCCATCAGCGACAACGCGGCCAACCTGCGGCTCGATGCCAATGCCGTGGCGGCCTTCTTCAACGCAGACGGCACCCCCCGGGCTGCCGGCACCGTCAACACCAATCTGCCCTACGCGCAGTCATTGCGTGCCATTGCCGCTGGCGGGGCTGACGCCTTGTACACCGGTGCCATTGCACAAGCCATTGTGGCCAAGGCGGCGCAATCGGTGGGCGACGACAGCGGCAAAACGCCCATCACGCCCAGCCTGATGACCGTGGACGACCTCAAGAACTACCAGGCCAAAAAGCGCGATCCCGTTTGCACGACCTACCGCGCCAGCTACTACATCTGCACGATGTCGCCGCCGTCGTCGGGGGGCATCGCCATCGCCCAGTCGCTGGGCATTCTGGAAAATTTCGACCTGTCCAAATACGCACCCGCCAACCCTGCCAACGAGGGCGGGGTGCCCAGCGTCATGGGCGTGCATCTGGTGTCTGAGGCAGAGCGCCTCGCGTATGCCGACCGCGACAAGTATGTGGCTGACACCGACTTCATCCCGCTGCCGGGCAAGGGTGTGCCCACCATGCTAGACAAGGCTTACCTCAAGCAGCGCGCCGCCCTGATTGCCCCCGACGGCAATTCGATGGGCGTGGCGGCGGCCGGCAACCTGGGCGACGTTCCTTTGGGTATCGACAAGACGGTGGAAAAGGGCACCACCCATTTCTCCATCGTGGACGCCTATGGCAACGTGGTGTCGATGACCACCACCGTGGAGTCGAGCATGGGCTCGTTCCACATGGTCGGGGGCTTCTTGCTCACCAACCAGCTCACTGACTTCTCGGCGCAACCTGTGGATTCGGCGGGCACACCGATCGCCAACCGTGTCGCCCCTGGCAAACGCCCACGCAGCACCATGGCCCCCACGCTGGTATTCAAGGGCACGGAACCCGGCGACTTCGTGATGGCGACCGGCTCGCCCGGCGGCGGCAACATCATCCAGTACGTGCTCAAGACCGTGGTCGGCGCACTGGACTGGGGGCTTGACGCGCAACAGGCCACGTCGCTGGTCAACATCGGTGCGTCCAACAGCGCCACCACCAATGTGGACGGTGCCAACACCTCGCTGGATTTGACCGGGCTGATCGCGGGCCTCAGGGCCAAGGGGCACACGGTCTCGAACGCGGCGCAATCGAGCGGCGTGTCCACCATCATCCGGACCACCCGCAACGGACAGCCCCGCCTGGAGGGTGGGGTAGACCCCCGCCGCGAGGGCATCGTGCTGGGGGACGGCGCGCTGTAAGAACAGGCGCTAAGCGCCAGAAGACTGCGCGGCGAGCCGTGTGTTGGCGGCCACGGCCGGTGAGGTCAACCCACCGGTTGCGCCGTCATGGCACGCAGGCCGTCAAAAAAGGCGCACCCGATGGGTGCGCTTTTCTTTTGCCTGGTGCCTGGTGCCTGGTGCCTGATGGCCGATGGCGCTCCCCTGTCGATCCACCGCGTTGGCATCGTTGAATGGGTTGCTTCTCTTTTGATAGCTGGTAGCACTTGTGGGATATGCCTCAGAGCCAATAATCACCCTATTTTTTGCGATGCGCAAACCGTGCAAGCGTGCAAACGGTGTTCAGGGCGCCCTGCCAAAAACGACGGCCCATCCACGAACGGCGGGGTGTTGGCGGGGCAAGGCAGCGCAGCGAACTAACCCGCCATCACCAGCAGCGCCAGCACCAGTGCGCCGGCCAGCATGCACAGCGCATAGCCGCGTGCCACCGCCCGGCCCAGCAGGGCGCCGCCCGTGACCCAGGCGATGGTGGCTTTGGTGATCATGTTGGTGAGGGTGACCAGCCCCAGTGCTGTGACCGCCGCAACCACCGGCACGTCGTTGGCGCTTTGCAGGCGTGCGATCGAAATCACGGTGGCATCGACATCCGCCAGGCCGGAGATGGCCGACAGCACATAGATGCCGCCGTGTCCCAGCCAGTCCCGGGCAGCGGGCATCAGCACCGCCATGGCAGCCAGAAAGGCGCCAAAACCCAATGCGCTGCCCAGGTCAAACGGCGGAATCTGTTCCACAGCGTCATCGCTGTGGGGCGGCTGTGCGGGCAGGCGGCGCCACTGCCATAGGCTCAGGCCTGCCATGGCCACGCCCGTGAACACCAGCGCAGCGCCAAAGGTGCGCAGCAGTGGAGGGTGGATGGCGCCCAGCAACACGGCCATGCGCAGAAACATCATGGCACTGGCCGCGAGGGCGCCTATGGCCGCCGCATCGGCCAGGGCGGGTTGCTGGCGCGCCCGCCGCGCCAGGGCCAGCGTGGCTGCGGTCGAAGAGGCCAGGCCCCCCAGCATGCCCGTCCACAGCAGTCCCCGGTGGGGTCCGGCGATACGCACCGCGAAATGCCCAGCGAGCGACAGCCCGGCGATCAGGATCACCGCCCACCACAGCTCATACGGGTTCAGCGCCGCATACGGCCCGAAGCCCGCGTTGGGCAGATAGGGCAGGATGACAACGGACAGCACCAGCAACTGCAGTGCCGCAGTGAGCTCGCGGTGCTCGATCTGCCGCAGCCAGCCATGCAGCGTGGGCTTGAGGTTCAGCAGCACCGTCGCCACCACGGCTGCCGCCAGCGCCAGGGCGATGGCCCCCGAGCTGGCATAGGCGCCGAGCGCCAGCGTGAGCAGCAGCGCGACCGAGGTGGTGGCACTGAGCCCGCCCGTGGCCTGGGCGCTGCGCAGGTAGGCCACCGCCATCAGCAGTGCCAGGCCTGCCAGACCGGCCACCAGCGGCCAGGGCCCGAACGTGGGCGCAAGGCTGCCAAGCACGCCCCCCAGCAGCCCTGTCAGCGCGAAGGTGCGCAGCCCGGCCACGCGCGCGCCTTCGTTCAGGTCGCGCTGGTGCCAGCCGCGTTCCAGGCCGATCAGCAGCCCGACGGCCAGCGCGGCCCCCAGGCCGTGCACGGGTGCGGGCAGGTCCCAGGGGGTCACGGCGCGTCTCCGGTGGCAGCGGCAGTGGGGGGCAGGGGCAGCAGGTGCATGCGCTGAAATATAGCGTGGTATGGCGCTGGGTGCTTCTGTTTTTGTAGCTGTTGGCGCTTGATGGTCAAGCGCTGGAGCCAAAAAAGAGGCTCTTCTAGCGAATGCTAGTGATGCACTCGATAAATGTCGTACGTTGAAATCGCCGTCTTCAGACGTGCGGCGAGTTCCATCACGACTATTCGCTAGAAGAGCCAAAAAAGACCATAAATTGACCCGCTGGGCGTTTTTTGCGATCCGGTGGCCGTGCGGGAGCCCGGTCCACCGGATCAGATGGTGAGCGGATCCACGTCCACCAGCCAGCGTATCAAGCCTTTGTGCCCAGGTTGGCTGCGGGTGGTTTGCAGCACTGGCTGCCACGCGGCCAGAAAGCGCTGCAGTGCCGCGCGGCTGCTGCTTTCCATCAGCATCTGGGCGCGCTCGACATTGGCCACACGCTGGATGGTGAGCGGCACGGGCGGGAACAAGGTCACCCGTTCCAGCCCGGGCAGGCCTGCTGCGTGGGCGGCGGCGGTGGCGGCGCTCAGAAATCCCTGCGCCACCTCCTGGGTGCGCGCGTCGGCACGCACCAGCGCCTGGTAGGCAAAGGGTGGCATGGCGGCCTCTTCGCGCTCTTGGAGTTGCTGGGCGGCGAATGCCTCGTAGTCGTGCGTGCGCAGCGCCTCGTACACCGCGTGCTGGGGGTGAAAGCTCTGGATCCACATCTCGGGTTGGGTCCCCTGCGATGCCATGTAGGCCGCGTCACGGCCAGCGCGGCCCGCCGCCTGCATCAGCAGCGCAAACAGCCGCTCGGGCGCGCGAAAGTCGCTGCTGAACAGCGCGCCGTCGGGCTGCACGGCCGCCACCAGCGTGATGCGCCGAAAGTCGTGGCCCTTGGCAATCATCTGCGTGCCCACCAGCACATCCACCTCGCCAGCGTGCACCTGGGCCAGCTGGGCCTCCAGCGCACCCTTGGCCTTGGTGGTGTCGGCGTCGATGCGGGCGATGCGGGCGGGGTTGCCGTCCGGGCGCTGCACGTTGCGCAGCAGGGCGCTCAGTTGTTCTTCGAGCTGCTCGGTGCCCCGGCCCATGGGGTGGATGTCGGGGCTGCCGCAGGTGGGGCAGTGGTGGGGCACGCGCACGGTGAAGCCGCAGTGGTGGCAGCGCAGGGTGCGGTCGGTCTTGTGGAAGACCTGGTGCGCGCTGCAGTGCGGGCAGTCGCTTTTCCAGCCGCAGTCCATGCAGTGCAGCACGGGCGCGTAACCGCGCCGGTTCAGCAAGATCATGCTCTGCTCGCCGCGCGCCACGCGCTCGGTGATGGCTTGCAGCAGCGGGGCGCTGAACACCGCGCGCCGGGGCTGCTGGGTCATGTCCACGCGCCGCACGCGGGCCAGCGCGCCAGCCCCCGCGCTGGAGCCAATGCGGCTGGGCATGTGCAGCCGCACGTAGCGCCCGCCCTCGGGGTCTTCGGGCGTGGGGGGGCGGCTGGCGTGCCAGCTCTCCAATGACGGGGTGGCCGACCCCAGCAGCACCTTGGCGCCTTGCTCGCGCCCGCGCCAGATGGCCAGGTCGCGCGCCGAGTAGCGGGCGCCTTCCTGCTGCTTGTAGCTGGGGTCGTGTTCCTCATCGACCACGATCAGCTTGAGCCCCGGCAGGCTGGCAAACACGGCCATGCGCGTGCCCAGCACAATGCGCGCGCTGCCGCTGTGGGCGGCCAGCCAGCTCTTGAGGCGCTGCGGGTTGGTCATGCCGCTGTGCAGGGAGACCACGGCGCCGGGGCCAAAGCGCGGGGCGAAGCGGCCTACAAAGCGCTCTTCGAGCTGGGGGGTGAGGTTGATCTCGGGCACCATCACCAGCGCCTGGGCCGGAAACCCATCGCCCGGGTCGGCTTCGAGCATCTCCTGCACGCAGCGCAGGTACACCTCGGTCTTGCCGCTGCCGGTGCTGCCAAACAGCAGGAACGGACCTTTTTCTGCAGCAATTCGGGCCCTGGCGCTCTCCTGTTCAGCGGTGAGTGCTATGTTTTGAATAGCATCCGAGGTGTCTCCTGCCGCTTTGGCCGGGCGGCGCAGGCGGCGTGCCAGCTGTTCGGGCTTCAGGTCGCGCAGTTGCGGCGGCAGCGCGGCCAGGGCCACCTCGCCCAGCGCACGCTGGTAGTAGTGCGCCGCAAACGCCACCAGACGGCGCCAATGCCGGTCCAGCGGGGCTACGCCTTCGAGCACCCCGGCAATGGCGCGCAGGGTGGCGCCATCAGGCAGTTCACCCGTGGCTTCGTCGGCATCCCACACCACGCCCAGCACCTCACGGGCCCCCAGGGGCACACGCACCAATGTGCCTGGTGTGAGCGGGTGCTCACTGGCATAGCTCAGCAGATCGCCCACACCGCTGTGGGACGGGGTTTGCAGGGCGATGTGGACGATGGTGGCGGGTGTGGGCACGAGGTGGAGGGTAATTTACGGGAGCATGTGGATGCTACGTAGAGGTTTCACGGCTAAGTGCTTGATTTGTTGGTGGTGTGTGAGTAATCCCGATTTTCTGTGGATAACTTTGTTGACATCCTCTGCGGACCCCGGCCCAAGCCGCATGGATGCTGGCTTGGAACACATTGCCCAGAAATTCGGCAAGGCAAAAAAATCGTTATGAATCAATCATCTGAAGAATTTGATGCGTTGATTCTGTGCTAGGGCCGCAAGGGGCATCCATGTTGCGCCGCATCACGATTTGTGTGCATAAGTCGGACATGGGTGATTCGTCAAGCCCGGAAAATCACCAAATCTGTGCTAGTCCGGGTTGCGGATGTTCACTGTTTTCTGCAGTTTAGGCCGCAAGTCATTGATTTAACAGTGAATTTTGAAGAAATTCAGAATTCCTGTGGATAACTTTGTTGATATCCTTGGGTTTTGTGCTGCAAGTCCTTGACAGACCGTGGTTTGGCTGGGTTGCGCGCAAAAATGGCAAATCAATAAATTTCAATAAAATCAACAACTTACCGTCGTGAGGAGAATATTTCCCTCAGCGTGTCCGCCAGATATCCTGGTGCCATTTTTGAGGCGCCGCTGCTCCGTTTTTGTGCATAAGTGGGGCATTGGGCGGGGCGGCCGCCCCGCCCCGGCGTGGTCAGCCCTGGCGCTGCGCGCGCGAATGGCTGTGCACGGCTTCCACCAGCGCCGCCACATGCTCTGGCGGGGTGAATTGGCTGATGCCGTGGCCCAGATTGAAGATATGGGTGGGCCCCGTGGTGCTGCGGTCGGTGTGCGGTGTGCCAAAGCTGTCCAGCACATGGCGCACCTGCTGCTCGATTTGCGCAGGGGGCGCAAACAGCACGTTGGGGTCGATGTTGCCCTGCAGCGCCTTGCCGGGGCCGCCGGCCTGGCCACCGACGATGGCGCGGGCCTTGCCCAGGTTGGCTGTCCAGTCCAGCCCCAGCACCTCGCAGTCGATGTCCTTCATGTCGTCGAGCCAGATGCCGCCGCCCTTGGTGAAGACGATGCGCGGCACGTCGGTGCCATCCACGCCGGTGCGCTTCAATTGCGCCAGTACCCGCTGGGTGTAGGCCAGGCTGAACTCCTGGAACGCGCCATCGGCCAGCACGCCCCCCCAGCTGTCAAAAATCATCACGGCCTGGGCGCCTGCGTCGATCTGGGCGTTGAGGTACTGCGCCACGCTGTCGGCGTTGATGGCCAGGATGCGGTGCATCAGGTCGGGGCGGGCATACATCAGGCTCTTGACCAGGCGGTAGTCGTCGCTGCCCTTGCCTTCCACCATGTAGCAGGCCAGCGTCCAGGGGCTGCCCGAGAACCCGATGAGGGGCACGCGGCCGTTGAGGGCCTTGCGGATGCTGGTGACGGCGTCGAACACATAGCGCAGCTTGTCCATGTCAGGCACCGCCAACTCGGCCACCGCGGCCTCGTCGCGCACCACCTTGGCAAAGCGCGGGCCTTCGCCCTCGGCAAAGCTCAAACCCAGGCCCATGGCGTCGGGCACCGTGAGGATGTCGCTGAACAGGATGGCGGCGTCCAGCGGGAAACGCTCCAGTGGCTGCAGCGTCACTTCGGTGGCGTAGTCCACATTGGTGGCCAGGCCCATGAAGCTGCCTGCCTGGGCGCGCGTGGCCTTGTATTCCGGCAGGTAGCGGCCCGCCTGGCGCATGAGCCACAGGGGAGTGTAATCAGTGGCCTGGCGGCGGCAGGCGCGCAGGAAGGTGTCGTTGGAGAGGGGTGCAAAGCTCATGCTCCCATTGTCGCAGGGTGGGCGCAGGGCTCGGCTGATCTGTGCCAAGGGCGCGCCTGTGCCAGCGCCACCGTGGAACCGGCGTTGCCGGACCACGGGTGGCGTCCCCCTCAGGGGGAAGGCGCGAAGCGGCTCAGGGGGCGCTATCTTTCAGCGATGTAGTGCGACATGGTGGACACCTCGCCGGGCGCCAGAAAGGTGCGCACCTCGGTCTCCAGCGCCTGGTCGGCCATGGTGGCACGGGCGCGCTGGTGCAGGTAGTCGGCCCAGGACGTGACGATGAACCGCTCTACATAGCGCGAGGGGTCGCCCAGGTCCTTGTAGACCCGCCAGAACGTCGCGCCGTCGCGCCGGCGTGGCGCCTTCATGCGGCTGATGGTGTCCAGGAAAGCCGCATCGGTGCCTGGGGCGATGCGATAGCTCACCTCCACGGCCACGGGGCCGGCTTCGGGCAGGGGCTCGGCCTCGATAAAAAGCTCGTCCCAGGGCGTGGCCTGGGTCACCTCGTGCAGCGCGCCCATGCGCAGTGGCATGGCACGGGCCAGCAGCAGCCCTGCCACCATCAGCGCCGCCGCCACGCACAGCGTGGGCGTGAGGCCGAGGAGGTCAGACGATGCCCCCCAGAATGCCGAGCCCATCGCAAAGGCGCCCAGGGCCGCCACCATGTGCATGGCCACCGCGCGCGAGCGCACCCACTGTGGCGCGCTGGCTTGCGTGGCGGTGTTGAAGGTGGACATGGCCGACATCCAGGCCGCGCCCGCCAGCAGCATCCACAGATAGACGAACCACGCCATCTGCGTGAGCGCAGCCATCAGCATGGCCACGGCAAACACCAGGCCTGCGGTGCGCACGATGATCTCCAGCCCAAAGCGCGCGCGCAGCCGCCCCAGCACCAGCCCGACGGCCACTGCACCGGTGCCCAGGCAGCCCATGAGCAAACCAAACCCTTCGGCGCCCGTCCCCAACCGCTGGGCGATCACGGGCAGCAGCGCCCACAGGGCTGAGCCCGCTGCGCTGAAGGCCATCACGCGCACCAGTTGCGCCAGGATCATGTGCGAATGCCAGGCAAACCGCAGGCCGCTGAGCGTGCCGCCCCACAAGCGCTCGGCGGGCAATTTGGAGGGCGGGTGGGCTTTGGGTGGCCAGCGGCGTATGGACTCCCACATCACCACCGTGGTGGCGACCGTGATCGCAAACACCCAGCCCGCGCCCAGTTGCGCAAACACCAGCCCCGCCATGGTGGGGCCCACGGCGCGTGCGGCGTTGTAGGCAATGCTCACGGCCGTGATGGCCTGGGGCCATTCGTCGCGGGGCACGGGGTCGATGACCGACGAGTTCCAGGCGGGCGTCAACACCGCCGTGCAGCAGCCGCAGATGAACACCAGAAACAACACGGATGCCGATCCGCCCCAGCCCTTGAGCGTCAACAGCGCGAGCAATGCGCAGGCACCGGTCTGCGCGATCAACGCCCCTGAGATCAATCGGCGCCGGTCTGTGGTGTCGGCCAACACCCCGGCGGGCAGCGCCAGCAAAAACATGGGCATGAACACCGCTGTCTGCACGAGCGCCGCCAGAAACGACGAGCCAGAGAGTTCGATCATGAGCCACGCAGCCGCCATGGTCTGCATGCCGTTGCCCACAAAAAACACCCCCCCGCAAATCCACAGGCCGCGAAACGCGGGCTGGCGCAAGGGGCTCCATAACGAGGTTGAGTGTTGCGACATGGGGCGACGATGGGTTGGGTTGAGGCGGTACGGGTCGTGGGGCGGATCAGCCAGACCGTAGAAACGGCTTCACAAACGGGTGGCCCCGTGCCAGCCAGCGCTTGAGGATATCGCCGGAACCGTGTTTTGAGGCGATGGTCGCACGATGTCCTTCAATCCACGTGCCGCCCGGGCCGCAAACGCACGGTGCGTGGCACCTCGTTACATCGGGCTAAGGGCGACGAAGGTCCCTGCCGCGCGCCCGTACAGAAGATCAGTGGACTAGGGCAGCATCCCGGCGGCCCGCAGCCGTTGGTGCTCCACCAGCGTGCAGCGGTCTTGCACCACCAGCAAACCGGCCGCCTGGGCTTTGGCCCGCGCGGCATCGTGGCAGACGCCCAATTGCAACCACAGCGCCTTGGCACCGATGGCGATGGCCTCGTCGGCAATCGGCGGCACGGCAGCGCTCTCGCGAAACACATCCACCAGGTCGATGTGGTGGTGCCGTGCCGCTTCGGTCAGCGACGGCCAGGAGCGCTCACCGAGGATTTCGGTCGCCATCGGGTTGACTGGCACGATGCGGTAGCCCTGCCGCTGCAGGTACTCGGCCACATGGTGGCTGTCGCGTTCGGGCTTGGGGGACAGGCCCACCACGGCAATCGTGCGGGTGCCCCTGAAAATGGACTGGACGGTGGCAGGATCAAATGGCATGGGGCATGGGGCATGGGGCATGGGGCATGGGTTTTTGCAGAAGGCCAATGCCGGCTGGCGAACGGAAAGGGCGCTGGGCGATTGTCTGAAACCACGGCCCATGTGCCGGTGTCACAGCTGCGCAATGGTCGCGCGCACCTCATCCACACCCAGCACCTCGGTCAGCACCACTGGCGGGCGCCCCGGCGCGTAGAACACATACACCGGCACACCACTGCGGCCCAGCGCGGCGAGCGCTGCGGTGATGGCGGGGTCGCGGCGGGTCCAGTCGGCGCGCAGCAGCGCAACGTTTTTGGACTTCAGGTCGGCCAGCACGTCGGCGTTGGACAGCGTGGTTTTCTTGTTGTACTGGCAGGTGACGCACCAGGCGGCGGTGAAGTCCACAAACACCGGGCGCCCGGTGGCGGCCAGCTGCTCGGCGGCGCCGGGGCTCCAGGGTTGCCAATCGGAGCCCGCCGCAACGCCACCGGTCTGTGTCAGCGGGGCGGCGGCCTGGGTGGTCACGTGGGGGCCAAACGACCACATCAGCAGCGCCATCGTGGTGAGAGACACGCCCGCCATCCACCGGCGCGCGCGCCCGGCCAGCGACAGCGACCACACCACCAGCGCGAGGCCCACCAGCAGGATCAGCAATGCACCCGCGCCGTCGATGCCACTTTGCTGCCCCAGCACCCACACCAGCCACACCACGGTGGCCAACATGGGGAAGGCCATGAGCTTGCGCAAGCTGTCCATCCACGCGCCGGGACGCGGCAACGCGCGGGCCACGGCGGGGACAAAACTCGCGGCCAGATACGGCAGTGCCAGCCCGATGCCCAGCGCGGCGAACACGGCCAGCGCCTGGGGCGCAGGCAGCGTGGCGGTCAGGCCCAGGGATGCGCCCATGAACGGCGCCGTGCAAGGCGAGGCCACAGCCACGGCCAGCACGCCGGTGAGAAAACTGTCGGCCACCGGGTGGCGTGCCTGCAGGCTGGCCACCGAGGACGGCAGGAAATGCCCGAACTCGAACACGCCCGCGAGGTTGAGCGCGATCAGCGTGAACAGCGCCGCCAGCGATGCCACCACGGCGGGCGACTGCAGCTGAAAGCCCCAGCCCACCGCCTCGCCCGCCGCGCGCAGGCCCAGCATGAGCGCGCCGAGGGCGATGAACGACAGCACCACGCCCGCTGTGTAGGCGATGCCGCTGATGCGGTGCGCACGCCGGTCTTGCGCATGCTGTGTGAAGCCCACCACCTTGATCGCCAGCACCGGGAACACGCAGGGCATGAGGTTGAGGATGAGGCCACCGAGCAAGGCGCCCAGCAGCGCGGCGGTGAGGGTGAGGGACGAGGCGCCAGAGCCCGCAGTTGAGGTTGCAGCGCCGCTTGCCTGCGCTGCATTCGCCTTGAGCGCGGCCTCCAGCGCGGGCGACACGCTGGCCACCGACGCGACCTGCGGCCAGGCGCCCAGCACCTTCAGCTCTGCGCGGTAGCCGGTGCGCGTGTCGGGACCGGTGGCATGTGCGGGCGACTGCTCGGCCAGCACCACGGGCATCAGGCTGGGGCTGGCGCTGCGCTGGGCGGACAGGGGAATCTGCGCGGTCCACACGCTGCCGTTCCAGGCCTGCTTCCACTGCGCAGCGTTGTCGATGACCTCGGCGGTTTCGGGGAACAGGTCCAGCGTCTTGCCGCGCAGCGCCACGGGCAGGCCCTGCACGCTGACCTGCAGGCTATCGCCGTTTGCGATGTGCGCCTGGCTGTCGGGCACGATGCCAGCGGTGTTGGCCAGCACCGGCTGCGGGTGCGCACGGGCCGCCGCATCAAACGCAGCACCGTGGAGCGCCGTCGTGCTCTTGATGGGCAGTTGCAGCGTGAAATCGCCTTCTTCGGGAATGCACTCCTTGCGGCACACCAGCCACGATGCATGCAGCTTGATGGTGGCTTCCCGCGCCAGCGGGCCGGGTGCAAAGGTGCTGGCCACGGTGATCGGCACCGGCAGCAGCACCGTGCCCTCGTAGCCATAGTTGGCCAGGTTGCCGATGGGGATCTTGCGCGGCAGTGGCCAGGCGATGTCGCCAGCGTCCAGGCCGGGGGGCAGGGCCCAGGTCAGCTCGGTGGGCAGGCCCGAGTCGCCCGGGTTCTTCCAGTACGTATGCCACTCGGGCTGGTGGGTGATCGACAACCCCAGCCACAGCGGCTGGCCCGGGGCCACGCCCTGGGGCGCGTGGGCGACGAGTTCTGCCCGCACATAGGGGGTGGTGACCACGCTGCTGTCTGTGGCACCAGATTTGGGACTAAATTGGGCTCTAGCGCTTGTCCATAAAGCGCTAACAGCTATCAAAAGCAGAGTAACTGCAAGGCGGTGGAGCAAACGGTGGGGCATGGTTGCAGTGTGGGAGCGGGGCGGGCGGGTTTGGTTCCGGCGCCTGGTCATCCATTCCATTTCAAGGGGCCATTGTGCTTCGTGCCGCCCGCAGCCCCAGATGCCAGCGCGACGCCAGGCCGTGCCACGGGGGCGGCGCACCAATCTGGCAAGGGGCGACACAAAGGCCTCTCTATCTTTCTACTGTGTCGCCAGGCTCATCTCAGCGTGGGGCGCCCATTTTTCGGGCTGCTTGCCGGCCTTGGGGGCGGCCACGAAAAGCCGGTCGGCCGGCAGTTTTTGCGACAGCAGGTAGGCGCGCACGGCTTGGCCGCGCTGCGTGGCCAGCTCGACGGCCATGGCCTCGGTGGCGGGCTGTTGGGCCAGCAGCAAGGCTTCCATCTCGGGCACGGTGAGGTCTTTGGCCAGTCCCAGCAGGTTGCGCGGCTTGGGAATGTCTGCGCGCCGGTACACCGCCTTGAGCAGTGCGGGGTACTCGGCGGGCGAGATGGTGGGCGGCGCGGGGGGCGCCTCTGCGGTGGCCGTCGCGGTGAGGTCGGTGCCTGTGTTGGTGCTGGTGGCTGGCGTGGTGTGGGATGGCTCGGCCTCGGGGGCCGCATCTGTCGGGCTGGCTCGGCGCTTTTCGGCCAGCACCATCTGCTGCAGGCGCTCGCGCTGCAGGCCTTCGCGTTCGGCTTGCAGGCTGGCCATGCCGGTCACGGTGAGCTTGAGGGCGGGCCGGTCGGTCAGGGCCTTGACCACCTTGCCCAGGTTTTTCTGCGCCTCGGGAGCGAGGGCGGCACTGCCAGGGGCAAAAGGCACGCTGCTCATCTCTTCACCACCGCCAAAGGCGCTGGCCAGCAGGCTGAAGGGCGAGGTCAGCGCCTTGCCGATCAGGTTGACGATGATCTTGAAGATCACAGGGCCGATGCGGAACTGCGGGTCGTTGAGCGAACCGCTGATGGGCAGGTCCAGGTCGATCACGCCCTGGCGGTCGGCCAGCAGGGCCACGGCCAGTTTCACGGGCAGGCTGTTGGGCGCGCCCTCCACCGGCTCGCCAAAGGTCAGCTGGTTGAGCACCAGGCGGTTGCTGGCCGTGAGCTGGCCATTGGGCAGCACCTTGTAGTTCACGTCCATGCTGAGCTTGCCGCGCTCGATGCCATGGCCGGCGTACTTGACCGCGTAGGGCGACAGTGGCGGCAGCTCCAGATCGCGCACCTTGCCCGTGATGTCGAGCGCCAGCGGTTTGGCCAGGGGGTTGAGTTTGCCGGTGACCTCCAGCGACGCCGAGTCTTCGGCGCGGCCTCGCAGCTCCAGGTCGGCGAGCCCGTGCTCGCCGCCCGGGGCTTCGGACGAGAACGCGCTGAGCTTGCCCGTCAGCTCGCTGAGGTCGGCGGAATAGTTGGGCCGGATGAAGAAGTCCGAGAACAGCACCTTGCCGTTGACGAGGCTCACCGGCCCGAAGATCACCACCGGCGCCAGCGGGTCGGCCTGGGCCACGAGGGGGGGGGCTGCCGAAGCGGGCGTGGCGGGTGCTTGCGTCGTGGCCGTGGCGGTAGCCGCTGCTGGCGTGGCCCCAGGCGCTGCATTGGCCGTGGCATTGGCTGCGCTGGCGGCATTGGCGGCGCTGGCCTCGGCCGGGGTCTTGGCGATGTCGCTCAGGTTGATGCGGCCCGCCTCGTTGATGGCGATGCGCGCGAAAAAGTCCACCAGGCTGGTCTCCTTGACCTCCACGCGCGGCGCGGTGCCGGGTGCGGTGGCTACGGAGAGGCCGCGCAGGTTCAGGCTCTTCCAGGCCAGCAGTTCCTCGCCCACTTGGGCTTCGGTTTTGGGGGTGGAGGCGGCCGTGCTGTTGGCCTTGAGTTCCTCCACCACCGCATCGCCCGACAGGCGCAGGCTGATGCCCGGGTGCGCGCCCTTGTCCGTCTGTGTCACGGCCACCTGCCCGCGATAGCCCACGTCGGCGCGCAGCAGCTCGACCGCGAGCTGGCTGGCCAGGTAACCGTCCAGCGTGTGCAGCGGCAGGCGCGTAGCCTCCAGCTTGCCCTGTGCGGCCAGGGGTTGCAGCGCCAGCGTGCCGTTGTAGTCAAGCTTGCCGGCGCTTTTGCCTTTGCCCGGCGCCGCCGCGCGGGCCGAGAGCTGAAAGGCCTCGGGCTTGCTGCCGTCAGTCGCCAGGTTGCGGGCCGTAATGCCCAGCGCGCTCAGCTCCAGTGCCACGGGGCGCGCCTGGGCGTTGTCGGCAAAGGAGACGGCGCCTCCCTGCACGGAAAAATCGGCCACGCGCAGCGCCCAGGGGGCGTCGTTGGTGCGGTGGTTGTTGGCAGGGGCGACAGGTGCGGCCGCTGGCGTCTTCGGCGCCGCTGTCATCCAGCGCTCAAACATCCAGCGCCCGTCGGCACTGCGCTCCACGGTGGCCTGGGGCTCGCTGATGGCCAGGCGTTCCAGCGTGGCCGTGCGGGTGTCCAGCGGTATCTGCACGCCGGCCATTTCGAGCTTGCCCAGGCTGGCCACGGTGACCTTGCCCTGTTTCATGACCAGCTTTTCCAGCGCGAGGGGGCCGGCCGTCACGGTAACGCCCGTGGCCCCGCCCTGCGCCGCTTGCGCTGTGGGGGCCTGCCACAACACGCCAATGTCGCCAGTGAGTTGGCCGGTGACAGATGGCGACAGTGTCTGCGCGAGGTAGGGCGCAGCCAGTTGCAGATCCAGTGCGCTGAGGGTGGTCTGGATCTGCGCTTTCTGGTCGGTGGCCTCTCCCGCAAAGTTCAGCGCGCTGCCTTGCAGCTTGAAGCCGCCCTTGAAGGCGACGGGTTTGGCCTCTTTGCTGGCAAAAGGCAAAACAAGGCCTTTGGCATCCAACGCGAAATCGGTGGCCTGCAGGTCGGCTGCGGGTTGTGTGGTCTGGTCGGTAAAGCGCAAGGTGCCGCCCTGCACCACTGCATGGGCAACGTCCACCGACCACGGGGCGGCGGGTTGGGGCTGGCCTTTGGCGGATGACGCAGCCCGGGCACCGGGCGCGGGCGCTGCATGGGGGGCGCTGGCGGGGCGCGCCGCATTGGCAGCGGGCTGCGGCGCAGAAGCACCATCGGCGGGTGTGGTGGGCAGGGGAGGGGCCGTGGCGGGCGGCTCGGTCGGGGCACCCACGGCGGGCGATGACTTGGCCGGCCGAACGGCACTGGGAGTCGGCTGTGCCAACTGCGCCAGGTTGAGCTGGCCTTGCGCGTCACGCGCAGCCGTCAGCACCGGGCGGGTCAGCTCGATCTGCGCCAGTCGCACCACGCGGTCCAGCGGGCGCACATCGGCCATGTCGATGCGCAAACGTTCATAACTGAGCAGCGGCGCACCCTGCCGTTCGGTGATGCCCACGTCATGCGCCTGCACCATGCCGCTCAGTTTGACGGCCATCCGGGGGTGTTGCTCAAAGGCCAGTTTCACATCGGCATCCACCACCGCTCCCTTGATCCGGATGGGCAGATCGGCCGGCAGATAGGCCAGATACGGCGCGAGGTTCAGGCCGTCAAGGCGAATATGCGCGTCTGTCTTGCCCGCCTGGGCAAAAGGCGTGCCTTCGGCGGAAGAGTCAAAGCGACTGCCATCCAGCGCAAAAGACAGGTGGGGCTCGACCTTGACCTCGCGCTGGGAGGGCAGCGTGCTGATGAAAGGCAGCTTGAAGGCGAGCCCACGCACTTCATGCGTCTTGCCCACGCTCTGGTCGATGAAGTCGATGCTGCCGCCTGTGAGCGTGAGGTTGTAAAGCGCCATGCGTGCAGGCGGCGCGTCGGGCTCGGGAGGCTCTGCCGGCGCGGTGATCCGGGCGATGATGTCGTCCACGTCATAGTGGCCTTCACCCCGGTGCGTGAGGCGCAGCACCGGTGCTTCCACGGTCAAGGCGTCCACCACGGGTGCCAGGCGCAGCAGCGACTGCAGCTCGCCGTCGGCATAAATGCGGCCAATGGTCAGCTGGGCGGGCGTGCCGTCGAGCCCGGCCACGGCCACGTCGCGCAACGCGAGTTCCAGGCTCCAGGGCTGAAAGTCGATGGCCCCCACCGTCACGGTGCGGCCGAGTTTTTCAGAGGCCAGGCGCTCCAGCGGGCCCTTGGCCAGCAGCGGCACGGCCAGCCAGGTGATCAGCCACAACGCCACCAAAACGGCCAGTGCGCGCAAGGCAAGGCGGAACCAGCGGTGCTGGCGCACAGAGGCTAAAGACACAGAGCGCAAAGAGAAAGGCATGGCGGCAACAGGCAAAAGTGGGCGGCGCAGTCCCTGCAAGCCCGGGGCCGGAAAACCAGCACCTCAAGCCGCACAACCCCAGGACCGAGCGCGGACCGCTATTGTCCCTGCTGTTCGGCAGCCAAGGTAAGGCGTTGCAACAGCGCCTGAGTGAGCCCCCTCGCGGAAAATCTGTGCGGCGCTGCCAAAGCGCTCTTCGCTGCGCTCATGGGGCAAAGCCCAGCACCACCCTGCGGGTGGTGGTTTACGGCGAGGGCTTTTGGTGCGGCCTCACTTGCACTGCGTGCAAATGATTCCGCCCCAAAGAAAAGCGCTTTTCGCTTCGCTCACTGGGCGAAGCCCAGCACCACCCTGCGGGTGGTCGCGCTTTTCTTTTCAATCTTGGTCACCACGATGGCGCCGATCTCCGACGTGTTAGCCACATGCGTGCCGCCACAGGGCTGCAGGTCGATCGGTGGCGCGTCGGCTTCGCCGCCGATGCGGATGGTGCGGATGCGCCCGGTGCCGCGCGGGGGCTGCACGCTCATGCTTTTGACCAACGCGGGGTTCGCGTCCAGTTCTTCATCGCTGATCGAGGCCACGGTGAGTGGGTGCGCGGCAGCCACCAGGGTGGCGATGGCGGCAGTCAGCTGCTCCTTGTCCAGCGGGTCGGTCATCGCAAAGTCCATCCGCGCGTAGTCGGGCGTGATGGAGCAGCCGTTGACCAGCTGCGGCACCACATGGCACAGCAGGTGGCTGGTGGTGTGCAGCCGCATCATGCGGTGGCGGCGCTCCCAGTCGATGCGGGCGGTGACGGTGGTGCCGGGCGTGAGCTGCGCCACGCGGTCTTCCTGCCCGGCGGCGGGGATGTGGACGATGTCGCTGGTGGGGTTGCCGTCGGCGTCCTTGCCCTTGCGGGTGTCGGCGATCACGATGTCGGTGCCGTCTGCCAGCACCAGCACGCCGCTGTCACCGGCCTGGCCGCCGCCCAGGGGGTAGAACACGGTCTGGTCCAGCACGATGCCGACATCGGTGATGGCGGTGATGTGGGCGCTGCATTCGCGCAGGTAGGCGTCTTGGCGGAAGAGGTCTTGGGTCATGCGGTGATGGTAGCGGGATGGGCGGCGGCGCGATGCGGGTGGACGGGCGTTATGCTGAATTGCGGGGGGTTCTGCCACCCTGTCCAGAACCACTCCACCCTCGGCTTTTTTCATGAACACGCCTTTGCCTTCACCGCCGCTGTCGTCTTCTTCGGCCCCGATCTCGCGCACGGCGGTCTGGGTCTCACGCACGTTGGACGTGCTGCTGCTGGGCCTGTGCGGGCTGCTGGTGGCGCTGTCGTACTACAGCTTCACGCTGTATTGCGAGAGCTTTGGCTGCATCGGCGTGGGGCTGATGTGGATGCTGTGGGCCGCGCTGGCCGCCGTGGGCTGGGTGGTGGCGCTGGTGGTGCGCGCGTGGCAGCGCCGCCGTGGCCTGGGCAGCAGGGTCAGTGGGCTGGCGTCCACCGCGCTGCTGGTGATGGGCGCGGGGCACCTGCTGGTCTGGCTGGGCAAGATGATGCTGAAGTGACGCACCCCCTGAACAGGCTCTAACATCGCGGCATGACCGCTGCCGCCGCGCCCCAACCCGCCCCCCTCTCCTTGCCCTCGCGTTTCTGGGCCAACCTGTCCACCCGCGACTTTGCCGCGTTGCAGCACAGCGGCCAGGTCGACCAGGTGGTGGCGGTGCTGCCCGTGGCCGCCGTCGAGCAGCATGGCCCGCATTTGCCGTTGTCGGTGGATGCCACGCTGCTGCAGGGCGTGATCGATGCCGCGCTGCCGCAACTGCCCGCCGACCTGCCTGTGCTCTTCCTGCCCCCGCAGAACGTGGGCCTGAGCCCGGAGCACATTCGCTTTCCCGGCACGCTCACGCTGTCGCCTGCCACGGTGATTGCGCTGTGGACCGAGATCGGTGAATGTGTGGCCCGCGCGGGCGTCAAGAAGCTGCTGCTGTTCAACGGCCACGGCGGCCAGGTCAGCGTGATGGACATCGTGGCGCGCGAGCTGCGCACGCGCTGCGACCTCATCGTCTACAGCGCCAGCTGGTTCAGCCTGCCGCTGCCCGACGCGGTGGCGGGCCAGTTCAGCGCCCAGGAGCACCGCTTTGGCATCCACGCGGGCGAGATCGAAACATCGATGATGCTGCACCTGGCGCCCGCCACGGTGCACATGCAGCAAGCGCAAAACTTCCGCTCCACCTCGCAGGACCGTTCGGAGCGCTACGCCATTCTGGGCAACGGCAAAAGTGCCAAACTGGGCTGGCAGATGCAGGACTACCACCCGGCCGGTGCCGTGGGCAATGCGGCCGCAGCCACGGCCGATAAGGGGTGGGCGGTGGTGGACGCTGCAGCGCAGCAACTGGTGGCCCTGCTGCAGGAGCTGCAGGCGTTGCCGTTGTCTACCTTGGTGAGCAGTGCCTCTCCCCATTAACCTGCTGCCATTGTCGATGGCAAGCACAGCTCTAAGATTCTTCGAAATAGTCCGAGTCGATTCTCTTGACAACGTACGTGGCGGCGGGAGACACCCCAACGTCAAAGTCGATCATCAGTCCTGCAAGTTGCTTGCCGTCAATGAGGACAACTTTGGTGTCGATACGAGTGGCGTAGTCCGCAGCATCTGCTGTATAGCTTGATGTTGTGATGAACACGCCCTTCTTCGCTCGTTGGCCCTGCAGAGCACCGACGAATTTCTGAATTTCGGGTCGTCCAACCGATCCTTGCCAGCGCTTTGCCTGGATGAAGATAGTGTCTAGTCCGAGCCGGTCTTCCTTGATGATGCCGTCGATGCCACCATCTCCCGTTTGACCGATTCGTTCGCCCGCGTCGCGCCGAGACCCCCCATAGCCCATCTTGACGAGTAGTTCTACCACCAGCTGTTCGAAGAACGTTGGCGAGCAGCCAAGGATGCGACTGAGCAGTTCTGCCGCAAGTTGTTCGCGCAGACCTTGATGTGCCAGCTCAATTGCCTCTTCGGGCGTGGTCTTGGTTTGGGGTATTTCGACTGCTGCTGCAGTGCTGATTTCGGGCTTGGATGCGTCCCGAAATTCGATGAATTCAGGAAATTGCTCCAGATACTTGACGTCGATCTTTGTGGGGTTTGAGGCCAGTACCTTGGCGCCGCGTTCTGTAATTTTGAAGACAGCCCGCTTTGGTGACTCAAGGAGTGCGGCCTTCTTCAGGTATGTGCGGGCCCACCCTATCCGATTCTTGAATACGCCTTGTTGACCAGAGGGTAAAAGTTCAGCCCGTTCCGCTGGGCTCAGCTTGAAATATTCCCCCAAGCTCTCTTCGGCATCGCGAAGGGAGTGCTCCGCACCATCCGACAGGTACTGGAGAAAGGGAAGCATGCAGGTTTGGTAGTCGGGGATGGGCATTTGCCGAGGATAGCGGAGGAGGCGATAGGAGAATCTGCGCTTGCGAGCGAACGCCTCGGCCTTCGTTTTTGAAGTCCCACATTCGGCAAGGGCTCCGTCCCTTGATGACTGAATGCTATCTTTTCAATAGCTATTGCCGCTTGTCCAATAGGCGCTAGAGGCCAAAAACACTCACATTCAGGAAATCACGCATGCGTGACCCACGCCGCATGCTCCAGCTCGTTCAGATGGGGCAGCGTGTTGAACGTCTGCAGCATCAACCGCTTGGGCGAGATCGAGAACTCCGTCACCGCGCTGTTGCGGATGCGCATGTTCAGCGCAATGGTCACCTCGGGCGCCGTGCCCAGCACTTCGCCCACGGCAGTGGAGATGGGGCCGCCGCTGCTCACCAGCAGCACGTTCTGGCCCGCGTGGTGGTGGCGCACGTGGTCGAGCGCGCTGCGTACGCCAGCCGAAAATTCGTTCCAGCTGGGCATGCCCTGGGGGCTGATGACGCCTGCCATCCACTGCGCCAGCGCGTCGCACAGGATGCGGAAGTGCGCGCGGTAGCGCTCGGGCGTGTCGGCCGGGCCCAGGGGCTGGGGGTGGATGGCGGCGATGAGTGCGTGGCTGTCGTATTCGTTGAGTCCGGGCAACTGCAGCGCATTGGGCGTGGTTTGCAGGCCCTCTGCAATGCCTTCCAGCGTCTGCGTGTGGCGGCGCAGCGTGCCGGTGATGACGGCGTCAAACCCCAAGCCGCGTGCGCGCCAGTGTTCGCCCAGGCGCACCGCCTGCTGGCGGCCCAGAGCGCTGAGCTGGTCGTAGTCTTCCGCGCCAAACGAGGCCTGGCCGTGGCGCACAAGGTAGAGGGTTCCCATGCGGCGGATTGTGATCAGAACCCGCCGCAGGCGTTTGTCGCAAAAGCGACCGATGCTATTAAATGTGTAGCTTTTTGGGCTGAGGACGCAAGGGCTTCAGCCCGCCAGAACCTCACTGAACATGGGCGCGTCCACGTTGCCGCCTGTCAACGCCAGGCCCACGTGCAAGCCCTGGAGCTGGTCGCGCTCCTGCAGCGCTGCCGCCAAGGCCGCAGCGCCCGCGCCTTCGGCCACGTTGTGGGTGTCGGTGAACAGGGCGCGCATGGCGGCGGCCACCTCGGCGTCGCTGACTTGCACGATGTGGTCGATGTGTGGGGTCATCACGGCCAGGGCCTCGGGGTCGGCCACGCGGCAGGCCATGCCGTCGGCCAGCTGGGTGGTCACAGGTGCCTCAACCACGTGCCCCGCCGCCAGCGAATCGGCATAGGTGGTGGCATGGCTGCTGACCACGCCCACCACGCGCACGGGGTGCTGCAGCGCCAGTTTGGCTGCGATGGCCGAGCATGCGCCCGAGCCTTGGCCGATGGGCACGTACACCACATCCAGCTGCGGCACGGCACGCAAAAATTCCCACCAGTAGGTGCTCACGCCGCGCAGCAAGTCGGGGTGGAAGCTGGGCACCATGTGGGCGCCGCCTGCTGCCAATGCCATGGCGTGCTCACGCGCCTCCTGGAAGTCGTCGCCATGTTCGATGAGTGTGACGCCCAGGGCGCGCATGGCGGCGTTCTTCTCCACCGAATTGCCACGCGGCACGACGATGGTGCAGGCCACGCCGTGGCGGCGCGCGGCCCAGCCCATGCTCTGGCCGTGGTTGCCGCGTGTGGCGCTGATGACCTCGGCGGGCAGGGCGCCGCGCTGGGCGAGCTGGTCAAAGTAGGTGAGGCCGCCACGGATCTTGAACGCGCCCACGGGCGTGTGGTTCTCGTGCTTGAGCCAGCAGTCGGTGCCCAGGCGCTGGCTGAGCAGGCCCCAGCGGTATTGGGGCGTGGCGGCGAAGTCGCGGTAAACGACCTCGGCAGCGGCTTCGATGTCGGCCAGGGTGGGCAGGAGGGATGCGATGTCGAGGCGGGTGTTCATGCGGCGGCTTTCTTTTCAGTCAACAATTTGAGGGCGAGCAGACCGAGGACGGTGCCCATGAAGTAGCGCTGGGCGCGCATCCAGGCGGCGTTGCGGTTGAGGAACAGTGCCACGCGGGCGGCGCCCAGCACCAGCAGGGCGTTCACGGCGGCGCTGGTGCTGATCTGCACGGCGCCCAGCGTGAGGCTCTGCAGCAGCAACTGGCCGCGCTCGGGGTGTAGAAACTGCGGGAAGAACGACAGGTAGAACATGGCCACCTTGGGGTTGAGCAGGTTGGTCATGAAGCCCATGAGGAACAGCGTGCGCGGGCTGTCGTGCGGCAGGTTGCGCGCTTCAAAAGGCGCGGTGCCACCGGGTTTGACGGCCTGCCAGGCCATCCACAGCAGGTAGGCGGCACCGGCGTAGCGGATGGCGTCAAACGCCAGGGGCACGGCGGCCAGCAGCGCGGTCAACCCCAGTGCCGCCGCCAGCAGGTGCACGACAAAACCCAGCACCACCCCGGTCAGCGAAATGAGCCCGGCGCGTGGCCCCTGGGTGAGGCTGCGCGAGACGCAATACACCATGTTGGGGCCGGGCGTGAGCACCAGCACCAGGGCGGCGAGCGCGAAGAGCAGTAGTTCTTGCGGAGAAAAAAGCATGGTGGTTACTCCTGGGTGGTGAACGACGAGAGGGTGACAGGGCCCCGTGGCGTGCTGAGCTGCGCGGTGAGTCGGGGCGTGTTGCCGGGTGTGACGGTGACGGATGGCGCCACCCCCACGGCTTCGCATGCGGCCTGCAGCGTGGCGGCCTGTGGATGCTGCAGCGTGAGCTGCTGCAATTGCACGCCACTGGCGGGCAGGCTATCGCACGGGTGTGCAGCGCCCCACTGGATGAGCGTGGGCAGGCAACCGCCCATGAGGCGCAGTCCGTCGTCGCGCACCGTGATCTGCCACTGCAGCAGGCCATTCGGCGTGGGGCGGCTGGCGGTGACGATGGCGCCGCGCTCAATGTCCCGCTCCGCCAGTGCGGCGCACCGCTCAGCCACGTCGGGCACGGAGGCTACCCAGTGGATGAGCCGTGGGCCGTGCTCTGCCACCTGTTGCTGCAAGGCGGCATCATCCATGTCAAACCAGCGGTTGGCGCTTGCTGGTATTGCGGTGGCAGCTCCTTTGTTGATAGCAATGATCTCCAGGTAGGCGCGCGGATGCGCCGGGCTGGAGATGTTGAAGATGCGGTTGTGCGTGCCCATCAGCGGGTGTTCGCCGCCCGCCGTTGGCGTGATGCCCAGCGTGCGTTCGCACCAGGCCACGCCGCTGGCAAGGTCTGTAGCCAACACGATCAGGTGGTCCACGCAGGGTGGGGGCTGGGTGGCGGCGGTGGTCACAGCAGCACCTCGCCCGCCATGCAGGTGACCGAGCTGCCACCTACCCAGATCGTGTCGCCGTCCTGCTGCACATACACCCGCCCCGCACGCCCCAGGCAGGTGCCTTGGGCGGCCACATACTGCGCGGGGGCCAGCCCGGCGCCAATGAGCCATTGGGCCAGCGCGGCGTTGAGGCTGCCGGTGACGGGGTCTTCGGCCAGGCCGTTGTTGCCGGGGAAGAAGGCGCGTACTTCAAAGGCGATGCCTTCGGCGTCGGTGCTGCCGATGACGCCGACCTTGCCACGTGGCGCGGATGCGCTGCCTTTAGCGGTTGGCCCGACCACGCCCACATCCAGCTGGCCCAGGATGCTGGCGTCAGGCTTCAGTGCCAACACCTGCTCGCTGCTGCGCAGCATCACGCCCCGCCAGTTGGGGCCGTTGTCGCACCAGGCGTGGTGCAGGATGTCGCTGCGCGCCACGCCCAGGCCGCGTGCAATCAGCGCCACGTCGTCTTCGGCCAGTGGGCCGCTTTTGATCAGGGGTGGAGCGGCAAAGGCCAGTTGCTCGCCATCCTGCCGCAGCGTGACCAGGCCCACACCGCATTCCTGCACCACCTTGCCCGCCACCTGGGGTTGTCCGCCTGCCTTGAGCCATGCGTGGCAGCTGCCCAGCGTGGGGTGGCCGGCAAAGGGCAGCTCGCGCCCGGGGCAGAAGATGCGCACACGGTAGTCGGCACCCTCGGCGCGGCCTTCGGGCGTGGGGGGCAACAAGAAGGTGGCTTCGGACAGGTTGGTCCAGTTGGTGAATGCCTGCATGGCTTCGGTGGACAGGCCGGTGCCGTCCAGCACCACGGCCAGGGGGTTGCCACGGTAGGGCGTGGCGGTGAATACATCGACTTGCTGGAACGGGCGTTGGTGCATGGTGGTCAGAGTCCTAGTGGAGAAAAGCCGTGAAGCGATGGGTGAATGGGTGAATGCGTGAAAGGGTGGAAAGCAGTGCACGCCGGGGGCTGACCGGGCACGGAGCGCGGTGTTTTTTTGGGGCGTTCGGTGGGCGTCTGTTGGCGCCCGAAGGGGGGGCTTAGCCGCTGGGTCGCGGTGTTGCTGGCTGTGGGACCCCGGTCATAGCAGCACCGTGCCTTCAATGCAGGTGACCGCACGGCCGCCCACCCAGATCTGTCGCGCGTCGTCCTGGTGGATGTGCACGCGGCCCGCGCGGCCCAGGCACTCGCCCTGGGCCACCAGGTAGCTGCGGGGGGCCAGGCCATCGGCAATCAGCCATTCGGCCAGGCTGGCGTTGAGGGTGCCCGTCACCGGGTCTTCGGGGTTGCCCATGGGGGCGGCAAAGGCGCGCACCACCACGCCGGGCTGCGCCGTATTGCTGGCGGCGGGGCCCACATGGATCACGCCCACATCCTGGCCCAGGTCCTTCAGGCGGGCGTGGTCGGGGTGCAGGCCCAGCACCGTGTCGGCGCTGTCGAGCAGCAGGCCCAGCCACACGGGGCCGTTGTCCAGCATCTGCGCGCCCAAAATTTGCTGCGGACGCAGGCCCAGGGCGCTGGCAATCAGCGGCACCAGCGCGGGGCTGGGGGCGCTGCGCTTGAGCGGCGGTGCCGCAAAAGCCAGGGTGCCATCGGCCTGTGCGATACGCACCAAACCCAGTGCGCATTCCTGGATCACCATGCCGCTGAGCTGCGGCGTGTGGCCCGCCTGCAGCCAGGCGTGGCAGGTGCCCAGGGTGGGGTGGCCCGCAAAAGGCAACTCGCCATTGGGGCTGAAGATGCGCAGGCGGTAGTCGGCCCCCGCTGCGCGCCCGGCCTCGGTGGGAGGCAGCAGAAAAGTCGTCTCTGACAGGTTGGTCCACGCTGCAAAGCGGCGCATGTCGCTGTCGTCCAGGCCATCGGTATCGAGCACCACGGCCACGGGGTTGCCATAGCCGGGGCGGTCGCTGAAGACATCGATTTGCTTGAAGGGGCGCTGGCGCATGGTGGTGTGTGGTCAGGACAGCGGTTGGTCCAGGACCCCGCGTGCGCCGGGGCGGATGCTGACCGTGTGGTACCACCGCTCCAGGTGGGGCCTTGCGGCTCGGTCCATCGGCAGGCCCCACCAGCGGTGGATCTCGCAGCCCACCGGGATGTCGGCCATGGTGAAACGCTCACCCGCCATGAACGGCTGGCGCGCCAGGTGGGCGTCCAGCAGGTCCAGCAGGGGCTCGGTGGCCGCCACCGATGCGGCAATCAGTGCATCGTTGCGCTGGGCGGCAGGCGTGCGTATCCACTGGATGAACGCGTCGCGCCCGGCCGGGTTCAGCGTGGTCTGCTGCCAGTCCATCCATTGCTCGGCCACAAAGCGTTCGCGCAGGGCTTCGGGATATAGCTCGCCCATGGAATGCCGCGCACACAGGTAGCGCACGATGGGGTTGGACTCCCACAGCACGGCGCCCGTGTCTTCGTCCTCAATCAGTGGCACCAGGCCGTTGGGGTTCAGGCCCAGGTAGTGGGCCTCGCGTACGATGCCGTACTGGCCGCCCGCATCGGTGCGCTGCAGCGTGATGCCCAGCTCTTGCGCGGCCCACACCACCTTGCGCACGTTGATGGACGACAGGCGACCCCAGAGTCTCAGCATGTCGCGTCAGCCCTTTTGATCTCGGATGGCCGCAGCCAGCGCTGCGATGCCGGTGGCGATCTGCTCGACCGTAGAGGTCACGAACGACAGGCGCAGCGTGCGCTGGTCGGCGTTGTCGGCATAGAACGCGGCGCCGGGCACAAAGGCCACGTTGCGTTCCACCGCCTTGGGCAGCAGCTCGATCGCGCTCATGCCTTCGGGCAGGCGCACCCACAGGAACATGCCGCCGTCGGGGCGGTTCCACTGCACGCCCAGGCCTTGCATTTCCTTGGTCAATGCGGTCAGCATGGCCTCGCACTGCTGCTTGTACAGCGCGCGGATGGTGGGCACATGGCGGTCCAGGAAGTTGCCCTTCATCACCTCGGCCACCAGGCGCTGGTTGTAGCCAGGCGTGTGCAGGTCGGCGGCCTGCTTGGCTTGCAGCAGCTTGGGGTACACGGCCTTGGGTGCCACCACGAAACCCAGGCGCAGACCGGGGGCCAGCACCTTGGAGAACGAACCCATGTAGATGCAGCCGTCCGGGTTGCGGGCCGTGAGTGGGGCAGGCGGGGGGTTGTCAAACCACAGGTCGCCGTAGGGGTTGTCTTCCACCAGGGGCAGGTTCAGCTCAGCGGCGGCGCGCACCAGCTCGTTGCGGCGGGCATCGCTCATGGTGCGGCCCGTGGGGTTCTGGAAGTTGGGCAGCACGTACAAAAAGCGCGCCTTGTTCGCACCGGTGCCCACCTTGGCTTTGAGGTCGTCGATCAGAACGCCTTCATCGTCGCTGGCCACGGACACCACGGCAGGCTCCATGGGCGTGAAGGCCTGCAGCGCGCCCAGGTAGGTGGGGGTTTCGACCAGCACGCGGCTGTCGGTGTCGATCAGCACCTTGGCGATCAGGTCCAGCGCCTGTTGCGATCCGGTGGTGATGAGGACCTGCTCGGGGTCCACGTTCCAGGGCAGAAAGTCGGCAATGGCCTCACGCAGCGGGGCAAAACCTTCGCTGGCGGCGTACTGCAGGGCGGCGGGGCCGTCGTTGGCCAGCACGGCAGCCGAAGCTTCGGCAAAGGCCGACACGGGGAAAGTCTTGGGCGAAGGCAGGCCGCCCGCCAGACTGATGATGCCGGGCTTTTCCGTGACCTTCAGGATTTCGCGGATGACCGAAGGGTTCATGCGCTCGGCGCGGCGCGCCAGGGTCCAGGTGCTGGTCTGTGGAAGGTCGTTCAGTTTCACTCTCGTTCTCCTGCGGGTAGACCTCAGCGGGTCCCCCATGTTGCAAAGTCGTCGTCAGAAAAAAATCAGTCCACGATGAACAGCGTGGCTCCGTTCGGGGCCGTGGAGCGGTGGGGTTCCGCATTGTCCGCCACCTGATAGCTCATGCCGGCGGTCAGTGTGAACTGGCGGCCATCGGCAAGTTCGGTGTGCAGCTCTCCATTCAGGCACAACAGCACGTGCCCTTTGGTGCACCAGTGGTCGGATACATAACCGGGTGTGTACTCCACCATGCGCACGCGCAGGTCGCCGAACTGCTGGGTGCGCCAGAAGGCCTGGCCAGCCTGCGCGCTTTTTTCCTCGCGGGGGAGGCCGCCCCAGTCCGTGGTGACAAACGGGATGTCGTGCATTTTCATGGGGCGGCTCCTGCTGCGTGGACGGGCATCTTCTTGCCTGCGAACACCGTCGCAATGACAGCCAGTGCAAAAAATAAGGTGACGATATCCAGCCGCTCGCCCAGCAGCGGCACGGCAAATAGCAGGCTCAGGAAGGGTTGTATGAGCTGGATCTGGCTCACGCGCACGGCCCCCAGTGCAAGGGCACGATACCAGGCAAAAAAGCCGATCCACATCGAAAACAGCGCCACATAGATAAAGCCCAACCAGCCCATAGCGCTGATCGCCGAGGGCGCACCAGGCGCGAACCACCAGGCAATGGGCAGGGTCAGCGGCAGGCAGCACACCAGCACCCAGCAGATGGCCTGCTCGGCACCCAGGCTCGGCGTAAGGCGCGCCCCACCGATGTAGCCCAAGGCGCCCGTGGTCATCGCGATCAGCAGATAAATGTTGGCAGCGCCCAGGTAAAAGCCCCCAGCGCGCCACACCATGAAGCCCAGCACCAGACCGCTGCCCAGGACCGCGCAGGCCCAGAAGCCCGTGGATGGCCGCTGCCTGAACCACAGCGCGCCCAGTACGGCGGTAGACAGCGGCAGCAGCGCGGTGACAACGGCGCCGTGGGTGCTGGGCACGTGGCGCAGCGCCAGCGCGAGGAACAGCGGGAACCCGACGATCACCCCAAAAGCCGTGATACCCAGCAGGGGCCACTGTGCCCGCACCGGAACGTTGAGGCGCCCACGCGACCGCTGCCACAGCAAGTACCCGATGGACAGCACCCCCGCCACGGCGGCGCGGCCAAAGGTGACGAACCAGGGGGACAGTTGAGGCGCATCGGTGGGGCCGACGGCCAGGCGGGTCATTGGCAAGGTGGCGGCAAACAAGGTGACGCCGACCATGCCCCATAGCAGCGCTTCTTTTTCCTGGGCCGGGTTCATAGCGTCAGCATCCAATACGCAGTGAGCACCAGCACCAGGGCCAGCGCCCGGTTGAACCACAACAGGCGTGCGCCTTGCGCCAGCCACTGGCGCAGCAGCGAGCCGACCAACGCATAGACAAAATTGCTGGTGAAGGCAAACACCATCATTACGCCGCAGATGATCACCAGGCGCTCGCCCGGGTTGGTGGCCGGCTGGCCCGCTGCGTTTACCACCCAGCCTGCGCTGAGCGTGAGTGCCAGCATCCAGGCCTTGATGTTGACGAACTGCAGCCCTACGCCTTGCCAGAAGGTCACGCTCAGGCGCGTGGTGTCGATGGTGGTCAGCTGGCCCGCGCGGGCCAGCTTGAAGGCCAGCCAGAGCATGTAAGCCACGCCCAGCAGCGTGACGGCCCAGCGCAGAGCCGGCACTCCCGTGATCAGGGCCCCCAGGCCCAGGCCGCTGCCCAGCATGAGCAGTGTCCAGCCCGCAGGCACGGCAAAACAAAAACGCAGTGCGCGCTTGAGGCCCAGGTTGGCGGCCAGCGCGGTGGACAAGGTGGTGTTGGGCCCCGGCGAAAAGCTCATGGCGGTGCAAAACAGCAGCAGGGTGGTGAGTTCGGCGGCGCTCATGGGTGGGGTCACTATTGCGGTGGGCTTGTGTGTTCTGTGGGTTCAATGTAATCTTGCAAACCAATACAGAACCAGTACAGTTGGCCAGCGCAGTATCTAATCTGTATTGGTTGCGAAGACAGTACACACACAGCCCACAAGCCCTGCCATGCTGATGAAATCATCCACCCAGTCGCTCACTGAGCAGTTGTCTGCCCGGATTTCCGAGCGCATACGCAACCGTTTGCTGGCGCCCGGGGCGCGCCTGCCGTCGGTGCGCCAGTGCGCGCAGCAAAACGGAGTGAGCCCGTCCACCGTGGTAGCGGCCTATGACCAGTTGCTGGCGCAGGGGCTGGTGGAGGCACGCAAGAACCGGGGGTTTTTTGTGCGTGAAAGTGGTCGTGCGGCCGGTGCGGCAGATGGTGATGCCCATGCCGTGAACCCGGCGCTGGAAAGCGCAGCCGCCAACTGGAGCACGGCCCACTGGTTTGCCGCGCGGGCGGCGGGGCGCGCCGGTGGCGGGGTATCGCCGGTCAACGCCACGGCACTCATTCGCGGCATGTTTCACAAGATCAGCGACAAGCCCCAGCCCGGCATGGGCGTGTTTCCCCCGCAATGGCTGGAGTCCACCTTCATGCCCGCAGCGGTGCGCAAGGTGACCAGCTCGCGCAGCCTGCAGGATTTCTCGCTGCAGTATGGCGAGCCGCTGGGCGATGCGGGCCTGCGCCGCCTGCTGGCCAAGAAGCTGGCCACGCTCAATGTGCACACGGTGCCCGAGCACATCATCACCACCGTGGGTGCCACACACGCGCTCGACATCGTGAGCCGCACGCTGCTGCGCCCGGGCGACCCGGTGATGGTCGAAGAGCCAGGCTGGGCCGTTGAGTTTGCGCGCCTGGCGGCGTTGGGCATGCACATCCTGCCCGTGCCGCGCCGCGCCGATGGCCCGGATCTGGAAGTGATGGCCAAATACTGTGAGGTGCACAAGCCCAAGCTCTACGTGAGCGTGAGCGTGTTCCACAACCCCACGGGCTACTGCCTCACGCCGGGCAGCGCGCACCGCATCCTGCAACTGGCCAACCAGCACAATTTTCATGTGGTGGAGGACGACACCTACAGCCACATTGCGCCCGAGCACGCCACGCGGCTCACGGCGCTCGATGGCCTGCAGCGCACGATCTACGTGAGTGGCTTTGCCAAGATCCTGGCGCCCAACTGGCGCATTGGCTATCTGGCGGCGGCGCCGGCGCTGGTGGAGCAACTGCTCGACACCAAACTGCTGGCCACGCTGACGACGCCGGCTTTGCTCGAAAAGGCCCTGGCGCTGTGCATCGAGCAGGGGCAATTGCGCCGCCATGCCGAGCGCATCCGCACCCGGCTGGACGCGGCGCGTGCGCGCAGCGTCAAGCTGGCGCTGGGCGCGGGCTGCACCTTTGCGGCCGAGCCCGTGGGCCTGTTTGGCTGGGTGGAGACGGGGGTGGACACCGACGCGCTGTCGCAGCGCATGCTCGACGAAGGCTATCTGTTGGCGCCCGGCGCGCTGTTCCACGCCGAACGCAAGCCCAGCACGCTGATGCGCATCAACTTCGCCACCACGCAGGACGCAACTTTCTGGGGCGTTTTTCAGCGCGTTCGGTCTGAACAGCAGGGCCGCTGACGGAGCCCGTATCAGCGGCGCCCCGTCGGGCGCTCCACATCCAGATCTGACAGCACGCGCAGCAGTGCGCGGTTGACCTCTTCAAGGTCCATCTCGAACGTCTCGCACAGCTGGCGGATCGCCGCGGCATCATCTGTTTCCAGCGCACAGGCCATTTGCAGCCCTGCGGTGTAAGGCCCGGTGTGCAGCACCGTCGCGTCGTAGATGCGCTCAGACAGTGGCAGGCGGCGCAAGATGGTGCCCAGGGGCTCACCCAGCAGCTCGTCAAGCTGGGAGATCAGGCCACACAGATAGATCTCGCGGCGCAGGTCGTTCTCGATCCCCGCATCCAGCAGGCGGGCGGTGAGCTGGGCGCGAATCACCATCGACTCGCGCACCGGCTGCATATTGAGGTCGGTGCTGGCGTGGGGCAGCTGGTCCGAGAGCCAGCGCTTGATGGAGCTATACCCCATCATCACCAAGCCCCGGCGCAATGAGTCAATGCCGGTGCGCAGGCCGAGGGCCGCCGAATTGGTGTAGACCATGAACCGGTACGCGAGCAGGGGGTCTTCACCCATGATGTCTTCAAAGGTCTCCAGCGACTGCTCTGCGTCGATGGCCTTCATGAGTTTGAAGATCACGGCATGGGACGGCTGCTGCGGGTGGTGGCGCATGCTGTAGAGCACATCTTCCGTGGGCCAGCCCGTCAATGCCAACGCGTTGCCCTGGTCCAGGCAATGCTCCATGAGCGCCCGGCTCTCGATGTTTTCATACATCTGCCCGGCCAGCACCACGCTGGGCGTGGGCGCTCCGGTGCGTGCGGGGGGCGCTTGCAGCGCAGCAACTGCGTCTTCTGGCCGCAGGGTCAGCAAACTAATGTCAAAACAACGGGCTATGTCAGGCTCGGGCAGTTTGCCGATATCACCCCGCCATACCAGCCGCAGCCCGCGCTGGTGCGCGGCTTTCACGCGGGAGTAAATGGCCGAGTCTGACAACCAGTCGCCACGCACCTCGATCCAGGGGGCGCCGCGCGGTGCGTTCTCCAGCAGATCGAACAACAACTGGCGCGTCTGCGCCGAGATCAAAAGAGGCGGCGAACTGGCGGTCCACAGCTCCTGGATCGTCCGCAACAAATGGCCGGCATCGACGACGGCAGATGCCTCGTTATGTGCAAACAGCTGAATGCCCGCCAGCTTGCGGGCGGAATTCCATAAGGGGCGGTAGCCCAGAATCAGGCTGCCAAGGACGGATTGGACCATGTGCTCTCTGGCAATGTAACGGGGGGCTGCGCCCAGGGGAGGTCTCCTCTCCGCCTCGAGCGCAGGATTCGGGAATCTGTCGGACTGGGATATTGTCGGCGCCCCATGGCCCGCAGGGGGGCAATTTTTGCTCTAGCTGCCCACATTCCGGCCGGCGTCCTAGCTGATGAAATTGAACAGGGACAGCTTTTGGACCTGGGCATAGGACTTGAGTGCCGCCTCGTAGCCCACCTGCTGGTTCTGGAATTCCGAGAGGCCTTTGATCATATCGAGATCCTCCGCGCGCGAACGGTCTGCTTCGAGCTGATCCGAGCGCTTGCCCTGGTCACCGGTGATACGGTCTGCGCGGTTGAGCAATTCACCCGCGTAGCTACGCATGTTGTGTACCCGCTCCAGCCCCGCGTCGATGTTGGCAAGCGCCTGTCCCACGGACTGGATCGCGCCATTGTTGTTGGGCGCATTGCGGATGCCGTTGATGGCGCTGTCCAGCGTGCTGAACAGGCTGGCGCTGGGTTGCACGCTGATGGCATCGCCGTTCGCAGGTGTTCCCGTGATGTCGAAGGCCAGGCCTGGAATGCCCGTCACGGGGATGGTGACCGGTTTGTCGGATGGAAAGTCGGGGACCGTCACTGGCGCGGATACGGCGCCCGTGGTGGTGTTGGTGAGTGTGTACGTGGCGGTGCTGGTGCCGGTGGTTGCGCCCGGGCCCACCGCGCTGAACGTGATGGAGTAGCTGTCGCCTGTGATCAGACTGCGGTCCACCGGCGTGATAGCGGTCGTGGTGAGCTGCCGAGTGCTCGGGATGGTGCTGACCCCGGCGGTGTACACACCGTCGCGCTGCGGGTTGAACATGAATGCCGCATCCCCATCCAGGGAACCTGGCACTGTGACGCCTGTGCTGGCTGTCTGGCCAGGCAACCCTTGAAAGGTGTAGTCGGGCGAGGTGCTCTGAGGACCCAGAAATGGGGAGAGGGCGCTACCCAGCGAACTGAGCAGCGGAACACCATTGGTGTCCTTGCGGTTGGCGAGGTTCTGTAGTTGCTCGCGCAGGCCCTGCAGCTGGTTGGCAATGGTGGTGCGGTCGTTGGGGGTCAGGGTGGCATCGCCTGCATTCACCACCAGCTCGCGAAAACTCTGGAGCAGATTCACGGCATCACCCAAGGTCGACTCGCCCTGCGTGATGGCGTTGCGCTGGGTCTCCAGTGCCCGCTGCTCGGTCTGGATGCGTGACATGCGGTTGAGTGCCCGCTCAGCCTGTGCAGCAGACACCGGGTCATCGCTGGCGCGCACCACCCGTTTGCCGGATGTGAGGTTCTCCTGCAGATTGGAGAGGTTGGTCTGGCGCGCGCCCAGGTTGCGCAGCGCGTTGTCATACATGTTGGCGGTGCCAAGCCGGTAGAGGTTGTTGCTCATGTCGAACTCCTAGCTGGTAGCCGGCCGTCAGCGGCCCAGGCCCTGCAGCAGCGAATCAAAAATGCTCTGCGCAATCTGGATCATTTTGGACGATGCCTGGTATGCCTGCTGGTATTGAATCAGTTTGGCGGCTTCTTCGTCCAGATTGACGCCCGAGACCGCAGTGCGGTCACGTTCCAGATTGGAGGCGATGGTGGAGGAAAGATCGGCAGCGAACTTCGCGCTTTGGGTGCGGGTGCCCACCTGGGCCATGGCCCCGGCGTAGCCGTCGGTGAGCGAGGCCTCGTCGAACATCTTCACATCGCGCAGTCCCATCAGGGACGTTGCGTTGCCTGAGTTGCGGGTGAAGGTATCGCCATATTGCGGATCGAGCGCATTGCCGATCACGACGGTATCGCCGGTTTTAGGGGTGCCCTGCAACGTGACCTCCCACCCATTGAAGGAGATCGGAACGCCAGATGTATAGGGCTGTGCCGCAGCCAAGGTAGTGGGCGGTGCCGTGCCACGGTCGAGCACGTCGTAAGTGCTAGGGGGGCCTGCGTTGAACTGCAGCTGAACCCCGCCCAGAATGGGTGGAACCGCCGCTGCATTGGCGTTGGCTGGCAGCACAAGGCCTGGCGGATTCGGCAGCCCCGTTGCCTTGAGTCCTGCCAGTTGCATGGTGCCACCGTTGGACGTTCCCATGGCCGCATTGATGGGGTTGGCCGCCGCCAGGTCGCGGGGGGAATACACCAGCGCCTGGATGTTGCTTGCTGCGGTGCTGAACGGTTTGAACAGCATGCGCTCACCGGGCGCACCGGGGGTGGTCAGGTTGAAGTTCAGCCCGTCAATCTGCAGTGTGGCCAGGTTGGCCGCGTCGGTGAACGGTGTGGACTTGCCGTCCGACAGCCGCACGACTTGCCCGGCGGTGCCCGTGGTGAAGCGGATCTCATAGTCCGAGGCGGCGAACTGTGTGGGCCCCGTGAAAGAAACGGAACCAACGCCCGACCCGTTGGTGTACCCGGGCATGCTGGCGGGCACCGAGAACAGATCCTTGCCGGCCGCGCCGTCCAGCGTCAGCCCCAGGTTCTGCTGCGCGTTCATCGTCATGCCGATGGCAGTTGCCATGCGCCCCAACAGGTTGCGCCCTTCGGCAAGGTCCGTGTTGTTAAAGCGCAAGAGGCCCGAGATCGTGCCGCCGCCCAGCACGTTCTCGTCCATTTCGATCGGGGTAGCACCGGGTCGGTTGAAATACAGTTTGACCTGTCCGCTGCCCGGGAACTGGCTGGCTTCGTCGATGGACAGGCTGGTTGCCGTGGTGCCCAGCACCAGCGGTTGGCTGCCCGCCACAAACAGACCCACGGTGCCGTCATCGGCAGGAATCTGCGTCGTCTGCACGTACTGGTTGATGTCCCGGATGATCTGATCGCGCTTGTCCAGCAGGTCGTTGGGGGTCTGGCCGTTGCCCTGGGCGCGTGCAATCTGTTCGTTGACGCTCGCCATCTGGGCCGCCAGGCTGTTGACGGCGTTGATGCTGCTCTTGAGCTGTTCTGTGGCGGTGTATTCGATTTCGGTCAGGCGGTCTGCGGCTGTGCGCATGCGCGCGGCGGTTTCGTCGATGCGTGTGAGGGCCACCGTGCGTGCCGTGATGTCGGTGGGGCTGCTCACCACGTCAGAAAACGCGTTCATCATGTCGTTGATGGCCGCACCCAGGCCGGCCGTACCACCGCTGAAGATGTCTTGCAGTTGGCTCAGGCGTTCGGCGCGCACCGTGTCTGCGGCCTGCGTGGATCCTGCGGCCGCCGATTGGCGTGTAAGCAGTTCGCTCTGGTTGCGCAAAATCGTTTGCACATCCACGCCCTGGCCGATGTAGCCGCCGCCCGTGAACTGGCCCTGCACGGTTTGCAGCACCACGGTCTGGCGTGAATACCCGGGCGTATTGACATTGGCAATGTTGTGGCCGGCGGTCTGCAGGGCGACCTGGTTGGCGAGGAGGGCGCGAGCGCCGACGTTGAGCAGACTCATGGCTTACCTCTTGTCACGCCTGGGCGCGTTGTGCACGCAGCGCGCTGTTGATGGCGCCACTGAGCTTCTTGGCGTACTCGGGGTCGGTCGCGTAGCCGGCCTTTTGCAGCGCGGACGCATAGGCCACGGCCGATCCGGTCTTGGCGGTTGCCTGGGCCTTTTCGTAGCGGGGGCTTTCCGTGATCAGCTTGGCGTAGTCGCGAAACGAGTCTTCATAAGAGTCGTAGGCACGGAACTTGGCGGTCACCTTGCGGGGGGTGCCGTTGATGTATTCCGTGGTGGTGATGTCGGCCACTTTGCCCGTCCACCCCTTGTCGGCCTTGATGCCAAACAGGTTGAATGAGGTGGAGCCATCCTTGTTGCGGATCTCGCTTTTGCCCCAGCCGGTTTCGTGCCCCGCCTGGCCCAGCATGAAGCTCGCGGGGATGCCGCTTTCCTGGGCCACGCGTTCGGCGGTGCCGCTCAGGTGCTGCACAAAATCGTCCCGGCCTTTGGGCACCGGGGTGCCGGCTTGCGCAGAGGTGCTGGTGGTGGCCGCAGCGGCAACGCGTGGCATGGCTTGCTGCAGGCTCACGGTGGAAGGCACCGAAAACGCCGGATCGCCGCCGCCCATCTGGCGCGACAGCTGGCGCGAAATCGCCTCGGAAAGACCCCCCTGCATGCCCGACATGGTGACCGACAGTTGCTGGTCCAGCATGTCTTGCCCCAGGTCTGCCTGGCCTCCCTCCATCAGTCCCGATTTCATCGTGGCATCGCGCATGCTTTTGATGAGCTCGCGCATGAACAGCGATTCAAACTGTTTGGCGGCCTCGCGCGTGGTCGCGGCGCTGTTGGCGGTGCCCGCCTCGAACTTGAGGTTGTTCAGCGAACGGATGTCGACGGCCAGCGCATTCGATGGGCTGGCCGTGCTCGAAGAGGGCAGTGTGAGGGCCATGGTCACGCCTCCTGTTGCGACATGCACCAGGGCATGTCAGTGATCCATCGCGCTGCGCGCCACCCGCAGCCCATGAAACGGGCGCGCCCAAGGTCAGCGCCCCCGCGCAAGGGCCGCCCCGCCGCACTGGGGGTGTTCTCCTCCCGCGCAGCGAGAGACGGGGAAGACGCGCAGCGGCTCAGGGGGTGCTTCATTTAAATCACCTCCAGTTCGGCGTTGAGCGCGCCGGCTGCCTTGATGGCTTGCAAGATCGCGAGCAAATCGCCTGGTGTGGCACCCAGGGTGTTCAGCGCCTTGACCACATCCGCCAGCTGTGGCGACGCAGGCATCTGGATAACGTTGCCTGGTTCTTGGTTGATGGTGATGTTGCTCTTTTGCGCCACCACCGTCTGTCCTTGCGACAAGGGGTTGGGCTGGCTGATGACCGGTGTGGAGCTGATGGTGATCGACAGGTTGCCGTGGGCAATGGCGCAAGGCCCCAGCGTGACGGACTGGTTGAGCACCACCGAGCCCGTGCGGGCGTTGATGACCACCTTGGCGGCAGGTGCCGAAAACTCCAGGGGCAACTCTTCCAGGTCTGCGATGAAGCCCACCCGGGCACCGGGCTCTATCGGCGCGCGCACCTGCACGGTGCGGCCATCGAGCGCCGTGGCCAGGCCGTTGCCCATCTTGGCGTTGATGACCTGCGCCACGCGGCGAGCGGTCTGAAAGTCAGAGGCATTGAGCCCCAGGTTGATGGTGTCGCCTTCGTTGAGCGGGGTGGGCACAGACCGCTCCACCTGTGCGCCCAGGGGTATGCGACCAGCACTCAGGTGGTTGATCTGTACCTTGCTGCCCCCGGCGGATGCCCCCGCGCCCCCCACCACCATGTTGCCTTGGGCCAAGGCATAGATTTCGCCATCGGCACCCCGCAGGGGCGTGACGATCAGTGTGCCGCCCTTGAGCGATTTGGCGTTGCCCATGGACGAGACGATCGCATCGATCTGCTGGCCAGGCTGCGCGAACGCGGGCAATTGGGCGGTGACGATGACGGCCGCCACGTTCTTGAGTTGCAACTGCGAAGCGGTGCCCGGCGGCAGACTGATACCCATCTGCAGCAGGTAGTTGGACAGGGCCTGCGTGGTGTACGGCATCTGGGTGGTCTGGTCGCCCGTGCCGTCCAGCCCTACCACCAGGCCGTAGCCGGTCAACTGGTTGCTGCGAACGCCTTGCACGGCCGCCACTTCCTTGATGCGCAAGGCCTGTGCGGGGCCTGCCACACACGCGGCCATGACCGCCAACAGCACCCACAGGGTATGTGTGAGGCGGGGCAAAAGGGAGTCGGGCAAGGCTTTCATGGCATCCATTGTGGTGGGCCATGGCAAGAACTAAAACCCAAAAAGAAGCGGGTTCACCAGCCTATTGCGTGCGTTCGTGGTGGCGGGTGCCACCCCCGTCAGGCTGCTTCTGAGTGAGGTGAAATTTTAATAAAAGCAGGCGCTAGCGCTTATGGGGTAAGCGCTAGCAGCTATCATTTTTTATGATTGCTTTGGTAGTGGGGCCGTAGAGACCCCAGCGCGGTGCGACACCAGGGCTGGGGATGTGGGCATGCCTGCCGCCACCAGACGCAGCGCAACAATAAGCGGCAGCCCCCTTCAGCGCCCCGCAGGCACCTCATCTGTCTGCGGCGCTGCGTGCAAGGCGCGTCAAGGAGAGATGCGGATCAAAACGGTGTGATGGTATTGAAGAACCGGCCCAGCCAGCCCATTGTCTGCGCCTCACCCTGGGCGCCCCGGCCGCGTGACTCGATGCGCACATTGGCCACCTGGGTGGAGGCGATGATGCTGCCAGGCTGCAGCGACCGTGGGTCGATGGTGCCCGAGAAGCGCAGTACGTCCACGTTCTGGTTCACGCCAATCTGCTTTTCACCGGTGACGATCAGGTGGCCATTGGGCAGCACGTCCACCACGGTGGCCGTGATGGAGCCCGAGAAAGTGTTGGCGCTTTCCGTGCCGCCCTTGCCAGAAAATTCGTTCCCGGAATTGGCACCCACGCCCAACTTGTCTGTGAATTTGGTGCTGGTGAACGGCAAGGCCGACACCCCGGCAGAGACTTTGGACGTGCGGTCCACGGTGGAGGAGGATTTCTGGCTGGCGGTCACGTTCTCGACGATCTGGATCGTGACGTTGTCGCCCACCATGCGTGCGCGTCGATCTTCAAACGCGGGACGGTAGCTGGCGTTGTGAAACAGCCCGCCCGTGACCGGCGGCGGTGTGCGTGGCGCTGCAGCCAGCGGCGGTGGTGTGGTCGGCAGGATGTCCACCGGCGGCGGTGGCGAAAGGCTGGCGCAACCTGCGCAGAGCAGCATGGCACCCACGGCGGATGCGCCAGCGCGCAGCGCGCGCACCCCGTCAAAGGCGCGAAGAAGAAGGGGCGATCGATTCGGAGTCCGCATGGCAAATGTCCTGAACGAAGGATTCGTTGTCGTTGTCGCGAAGACCACGGTCACAGCTGGGCGAGCTTGGCCAGCATCTGATCCGATGTCGTGATCGCCTTGGAATTCATTTCGTAGGCGCGCTGGGTCTGGATCATGGTGACAAGTTCTTCCACCACGTTCACGTTGGACGCCTCCAAAAAACCCTGCTTGATGATCCCCAGGCCATTGGTGCCCGGTGTGCCCTGCTGGGGTTGGCCCGACGCTGCGGATTCCTTGAAAAGGTTCTGTCCGATGGGCTCCAGCCCAGCCGGATTGATAAAACTCGACATGGCCAGGTTGCCCAGTGCCTGCGGCTGGGTGTTGCCCGGCACCGTGGCCGACACGGCGCCCTCTGCGCTGATGCTGATGCTCGTTGCGTTGGCCGGAATGGTGATGCCATTGGCCACGGGCAGGCCGCTGGAGGTGACCATGCGCCCCTGTGCATCGACCTGGAACGAGCCGTCGCGGGTGTAACCCAGGGTGCCGTCGGGCATCGTCACTTCAAAAAAACCGTTGCCATTGATGGCCACGTCCAGGTTGTTCTTGGACTCCTGCAGGCTGCCCTGCAAGAAGTTGCGGCTGGTCGCCACGGTGCGCACGCCCAGGCCCAGGTGCAGGCCGGTGGGCAACTGGTTCTGCTCTGTGGTGTTGGCGCCCACCTGGCGCAGGTTCTGGTAAATCAGGTCTTCGAACACCGCGCTGTTGCGCTTGTAGCCGGTGGTCGAGACGTTGGCCAGGTTGTGCGAGATGACGTCGAGCTGGGTCTGCTGGGCAGACATGCCGGTTTTGGCGATCCAGAGAGAGTTGATCATGGTGCTTCCTTATGGCAATGCGGCGCGGGGCGCTGGTGCATCAGCCGTTCATGCTCAGCAGCTGGCTGGCGGTTTTGTCGTTGGTCTCGGCGGTCTGCAGCAGCCGCATCTGTTGTTCGAACTGGCGTGATGCGGCGATCATTCCCACCATGCATTCCACGGGATTGACGTTCGAACCCTCGAGCGCACCCGACAGCATGCGGGCATTGGCGTCGCTGGGTATCGGGTCGCCGGACGTCGCGCGGAACAAGCCGTCGTCGCCGCGTTTGAGCGGGTCTTCCTGTGTGGGGGTCGCCAGCTTGAGCCGGCCAATGGCCTGTGCGGGCTGGCCGGGTGTCTTGGCGGTGACGGTTCCGTCAGATCCCAGCGAAACATCAGCGCCCGGTGGCACGTCGATGGGCGCTCCGCCGTCGGACAGCACTGGCAAACCCGTGGGCGTGACCATCTGGCCCGTGGCCGACACTTCAAAGTTGCCCGCGCGGGTATAGGCCTCGGTGCCATCCAGGCCTTGCACGGCAAACCAGGCGTTGCCCGCAGCCATCGCATCCAGGTTGCGCCCGGTGCGCTGCACCGGCCCGGGGGTTTCGACGTGGCCAGATGTTGCCTCCAGCGCAAACACGCGTGTCTTGGACCCATCGCCCTGCAGCGGCACGGAGCGGAAAGTGGACATTTCTGCGCGGAACCCGCCGGTGGAGGCGTTGGCCAGGTTGTTGGCCAGCACCGCCTGCCGGTGCGCGGCGGCGTTGGCGCCGGTCATCGAGGTATAGATGATGTGGTCCATGGGGGCGCTCCGGTGTCCTGGTCGGGTTCAGTGAAGGATCCGCAGATCAGCGCAGATTGACCAGGGTGGACATGATCTGATCCTGCGTCTTGATCGTCTGCGCATTGGCCTGGTAGGCCCGCTGGGCGGTCATCATGTTCACCAGTTCTGCGGTCAGGTCCACGTTGGAGTCTTCGAGCGCACCCGAGCGCAGCTTGCCGAAATTGCCGTCGGTGGCGGTGCCCACCACGGGCTGGCCCGATTCAAAGGTTGAAACCCAGTTGTTGCCGCCCACCGACGCCAGTCCTTGTGTGTTGCGGAAGCTTGAAAGCGCCAGTTGACCTTCGGTACGGGTCACGCCATTGGAATAACGGGTCATGATCTTCCCGTTGTCCTCAATGTTGATACCGGTGAGTTCGCCAGTGGTGTAGCCATCCTGGCTCAGGTTCGATACGGCGAATTTGTTGCCGCTCTGGGAGACCTTGTCCAGGCCCACCGACACATTAAAGGCCGGCAGGTTGTTGGGGTTCGGTGGTGTGGGGTTTACGTTCAGAGTGAGCGCGAAACCCGTGGCGGGTAGCGTGGCCACGGGGCCCGTGATGGCGCCGTTGTTGTCGAATGTGATCTGGCCAATCGGTGTTGCCACCACAGGGGGCACGGCCGTAGGGTCGTCGAGCGCGTCGTACACATCCCATGTGTTGTCGGTGGCAGTCTTCTGAAAATACAGGCTCACCGGCTTTGCCACGCCTTGGCTGTCGAACACATTGATGGAGGTGCCATACGTGGCGCGTGGCGTCGCGGGGATGGGCGGCGTGGCCGCTGGGTCGCCGGCCGCATCGATTGCCGTGGCGGGGAGGTTGAAGGCCGCGGTGATCTTGGTGGTCTGTTTGGCAGGAATGGGCTCGGCCGTGGGGAAAACCATTGGAATGGGGTCGGTGCCCGAGCGCAGCCCTGTGACTGGATCCACCGGGTAGCCCATCACTTTGGCGTTGTCATTGGTGATCATGTTGCCTTCCTTGTCCAGCTTGAAGTTGCCGGAGCGGGTGTAGGCAGGCGTGCCATCGGGCATGGTCAGCGTGAAGAAGCCGTTGCCGTTGATGGCCACGTCCAGGCTGTTGCCTGTGATCGTCAGATTGCCCTGCGTGAACTGCTGCGATACCGCACCGACTTCCACCCCGATGCCGGCGTTGGTGCCGCCGGACGAGCCAATGGCCGAAGCCACCATTTCGGCAAACTCAGCCCGAGAGGCCTTGAAACCCACCGTGTTGGAGTTGGCGATGTTGTGTCCGATGACGTCGAGATTTTTGCTGGCGGCGTTCAAACCCGACAGGCCTTGCTGAAAACTCATGGTGTTCTCCTGATAGACGAGATGTGAAACGACGCGGGGCTAGACCAAGGCCTTGATCTGGTCGTAGTTGATGGTTTTGCCGTTGGAGAGGGTCAGTACCAGCTGGCCGTTCTCGGCACCGGCAGCCGTCACCTTGGACAGGCTGAGCGCGGTGGAATCGATCTTGGTCGCGCCATTGACTGCCGTGACGCGGAACTGCAGCGCATCGGTGGCACCGGTGTATTTGCTGGCGTCCCATTCGAAGGTGTGGCGCCCGGCGCTTTGGGCGCCCATGTCCACGGTGTCGATCACTTGGCCACCGGCTGTCATCACCTCGATCTTCACCCCGGTGGCAGCGGAGTTCAATTCGAAACCGCCCTTGCCCGTCTTGTCGGCCATCGAAAGGCTCGAGCCCTCGGTCATCACGTTGCGGCCAACCAGCGCCGTGCCTTGCATGACCTGCAGCGAGTTGAACTGGGTGGCCATGCTCTGCATGGTCTGGTTCAGCTGCTGAATGCCCGTCACCGTATTGATCTGGGCGATCTGCGAGGTCATCTGGGCGTTGTCCAGCGGGTTCATCGGATCCTGGTTGTTGAGCTGCGCGACCAGCAACTTCAGGAACCGGTCCTGGGCGGCGGCTGGATCGGTGGCCGCATTGGCTTTGGTGCCCGATGAATCTGTGGCGGTCGTGGCGTTGGTGGCACTGAGGATCATGGTGGGGTCTCCCGAGGGTTACTGGCCCATCTGCAGGGTTTTGAGGAGTAGCGTTTTGGCCGTATTCATGACCTCGACGTTGTTCTGGTACGAGCGCGAGGCTGAAATCATGTTGACCATTTCCTCCACCGCGTTGACGTTGGAGTGCGTGACGTACCCCTCCGCATCTGCGGACGGGTTGCTGGGATCGTGAACCCGACGCCCCGGCACATTGCTTTCGCTCATGCCGCTGATGCGAACGCCAGCGGCGCCCTCGGATCCCATGGGCGCCGTCTGAAACACCACCTGGCGTGCCTTGTACGCTTGCCCGTCGGGCCCCGCAACGGCATCGACGTTGGCCAGATTGCTGGCCACCACGTTGAGGCGCTGCGACTGCGCGCTGATGGCGCTGCCAGAGACGTTGAAGATGGAGAACATGGACATGGTGGATCTCGCTTTCTGGGCGGCGTACTTATTGGCCCTGGATGGCGCTGAGCATGGTCTTCGCGTTACCGTTGATGAAGCGCAGCGTGGCCTCATACCGCACGGAGTTGTCCACGAAATTGGCACGTTCCCGATCAAGATCCACGGTGTTGTTGTCCATGCTCGGTTGTGTTTGCACGGCGTAGCCCATTGCACCCTGTTTGTCGATGCTGGCGCTTGTCTGAACAGTGGCCAGCGGTATGTGGCGCGCGTCGGTGGTGCCCGCGCCAGTGGTGGATGCATAGCCGCTCATCGCAAGGCTGGTGGTGCCAGAGCCTGTTCCGGTGGCTTCGCGCAATGCATCCCCGAACTTGAAATCACGGGCTACATAACCGGGGGTGTCTGCGTTGGCGATGTTGCTGGCGATGGCGCGCTGACGTTCCGCACGCAGCAGGAGCGCGTTGCCGTGAAAGTTCAGCTGGTTCGTCATCTTGTCAAGCATGTTTGCCTCACACCATGGGTTGCAAAGGCGCCAGCCCCGCGGGCTTTTTGGCGTGGTTCGATTATGGAAACGGCGCCCTTTTTCTAAAGCGCAAAAAACGTGGAGTTGGATGGGTAGTTCGGGGTTTTGGGTGCATGCTGATTGCCTATAGTCCCGGTTGTGAAATAGCGTTTGCGGATGGCCTTGACAAGGTTCTGGAGGCAACGCTTGCGCGACGCCCAGGAGGTCACCATGGCAAAGCCCGTTCTTCCACTCATTTCCATTTCCACCCTTTCCCTGACGGCTGCTCCAACGAAGCCGAGCAGGGCGAGCCGCGTGGTGCGTTTCATTGGCCTTGGTCTTGGGCTATTAATACTGGCTGCCGCCTTCGGGGGGGGGCGTACCGCCCACGCCCAGGCAGCTGCCGACCCGGCTGTGGATCTTGGCCCGTTGACCCAGCGGTGGCTGGATGACACATTGGCACGCAACCAAACGGCAGGTTTGCCGCTGCGCATGGAAGTCACTGTTGGTTCGTTGGACTCGCGTTTGCGACTGGCCCCTTGTGCTCGGGTCGAACCCTATCTGCCGGTGGGGTCGCGTCTGTGGGGGCATACGCGCCTGGGACTTCGGTGTGTGGAAGGTGCCACCGCCTGGAATGTGTTTTTGCCGGTCACCATCAAGGCGTTTGGCCCCGCGTGGGTATTGACGAGTAATGTCGCGCCCGGTGCTACGCTGACGGCTGAAGATGCCACCGAGGCTGAAGTGGACTGGGCTGCCGATTCCGCGCCCATCATGGCCAACCCGGATCTCTGGGTGGGGCAGGTCGCGGCGCGGCAACTGATGGTGGGCCAGGCCTTGCGCCAGCCCATGGTACGAGCCCCTTTGTTATTCCGCGCAGGCGCCCAGGTCCGTGTGGTTGCCCAAGGCCCCGGCTATGCCGTTACATCGGCGGGGCAGGCCATGTCTGCGGGCGCAGTCGGTCAGACTGTACGTATAAGAATGAGTAATGGCAAGGTAGTGAGCGGGATTGTTAGCGAGAATGGGACGGTCGACATCACACTTTAAGGATGTCAAGGCAATAAATGGCTAAAGTCCCGGCGAAATGAGTCGAAAACATTGCTACTGTGCCCCACATCGAACGGGGTGGTGGAGAGAGCGATGAAGATTGGTCAAAAACCGGAACTCCCGGGCGCGTTGGCGCAGGCAGGGCTTGCCAAGCAAGCCAAAAGCCCTGCGGTTGCTGCTGAAGGGGCTGCCAAAGATGCTGTGGCGAAGTCAGCCGCCGGTGTGCCGGTCACGGTCTCTATGGCTGCACGAGCACTCAGCCCATCCAGCCGCACTACAGGCGATTTTGATGCCAGCAAAGTCAAGTCGGTTCGCACGGCTATTGAGAAGGGCGAATTTTCTGTGGACGCAGAAGCGGTCGCTGATCGGATGCTGTCCAATGCGCAGGAGATTCTGTCCCGTTCGCGGGGTTGATTTCAGTTGTTCAGTTGATATGTCTTTGCAGCTGACATGATCCGTCGCACAATGGGCCATGTTGCTGGAAGAATCCCTCACAGCTGTTGAGCAGCTGATCGAAAAAGTTTCTGCTGCGCTTCTCGCGGCAGACCCCTCCTCCCTGGAAAAAAACAGTACGGCGCTGCGCGATGCTGCGGCGCAGTTTGCTCGCGTGCTGGAGCAGTCTGCGACACGCGGCATGCCCCTGCCGTCGTCGATACAAAAGCGGTTGGATGCTGTCGGCGCGATGCTGGTGGTGCACCGTGAGAGTCTCGCCCGCCTTTCCGTGACAACAGACCGCCAAGTCGCGGGATTGCTACCTCCGGCAGACCCGGCATCTACTTACAGCAATGGTCTGGGTGCGCGTGCCGCCAAACCCGGTGTCGCCCGTATCTATCGCTCGGCGGGCTGATAGCCGGGGTGCTGCGCGTTCAGTCGCCCCAACGTGCTGAGCGCATGAAAAGAAAAAAGGGGGGCGGGCTGGTGATGTGTGCTGTAAGCGCTCAATGCGCCCGCATCTTGGCGCGCAGGCGAGCGATGGACTGGCTATGCAGTTGGCACACCCTGGATTCTGTGACACCCAGCACCGCTGCGATCTCTTTGAGATTCATGTCATGTTCGTAGTACATACCCATGATGTACTGCTCGCGCTCCGGCAGGCCCTTGATGGCATTGACTAACGACGCTTTGAGGCGATGGTCCCGCAGTAACTCCACCGGGTCTGCATCGCTATCGGCCACATGGCGGTCCAGAAAACCATCATCGTCTTCATTGCCCCGCGTCATGTCCTCAAGATACACCAGTTGGGTACCGCGAACCTTGCCCAGCAGCGACTGGTAGTCCACCAGGGTCATCCCCATTTCAGCGGCGATCTCTGACTCCAGGGCGCTTCTCCCGAGCTTTTGTTCCAGTCGGTTGACGGCCTGCTCAATGTCCTTCTGGCTTTTGCGGGAGCTGCGCGACATCCAGTCGCCTTCGCGCAGCTCGTCCAGCATGGCGCCCCGGATGCGCTGGGTGGCAAAGGTCTCAAACTGCACGCCTTGCGCGGCTTCATAGCGCGAAAGCGCTTCTGCCAAGCCCATCATGCCTACCTGGATCAGGTCATCCAGCTCAACATTGGGAGGCAGCTTGGCGATCATGTGGTGCGCAATTCTTCTGACCAGCGGGAGGTGCTGGCGAATCATGGCATCGCGATCAAGCTGGCCTTTGGCGGTGTACATCAGATCAGTGGCTCCGGACAAAATGGGCAGGTGTTCCTGTCATGTTGCTGGGCGGTGGCGCAGTCAGCGCCTCGTCCATCGTGCCCGCATTCTCCAGGAGTTGCAAGGCCAGGCGCTGCAGATCCTGGGGATTCTGGGTTGCGATCGTCGTGGTGCGCACGGGGGCTCCCAAATGCCGCTCCGCACACGACTGCAGGGTTTGCAACCCAAACTGCGCCCTGCGGCGCTCCGACGCTGTGTTCCCCTGAAGCAGCGCGGCCACCATGCAAGGCAAACCAGTGTGAAGCGCTATCTGCTTGAGGCTCTTGTAGCTGGTCAAGACACCCGCAGAGCCTCGGCCCATCACCACCAACGGGATGGTTGCCGTGTGCGTCAACAATGGCCCCAACGTGGCGGCTGGCGCATGCAACACCACGAGCCCATAGGTTCGAAAGCAGGGCAGCAGGCCTTCGAGCGGGGATGCATGAGCGCGGCCCGCGTTTCGGCTGAGGTACTGGAGGCCGCGGGCTGCGGGAATCACGGCCAGAGACGATGCGGCGGCCCCTGTGTTCAGGTGTGCGCCCTCGTCCCACGGGGTCTGTTGCATGAGATGGAAGAGCCCCGGGCTTTCTTCGGTCTCTTGCGCAGTGCCATCAAGCACAACCACCGGGTAGCCAAGCCGCTGCAAGCTCGCGCATATCTGCCATAGCGTCTCCAGACCATTGCCTGTATTGCCCTGGCTTGCCACTGCCAATACCCGCACGCCGGATTGCGGCGTGAAGCTGTGAAGACCGGCAGCCTGGTGAAAACCAAGATCAAGCATCGACCAGCCCTCCCTCCGTTACCGAGTCGGGGGAGTGGGAGAAAAAGAAATTCAAATCCGTGGCCTTCGGATCGAACGCTGATTTCGAAGGCGCGCGCATGGATGTGCTGATGAGCTTGTGCGCGTCGGCACGCTCCCAGTCTTCGGGGACGCGTTGACCGTTGGTCACGCCGCGCAGCACCATCTGGTGGCGGATGAGTGCATCAATGGCGGGGCCGAGTTTGACCGCCTCGTCCACCTTGGACAAGATGGCTTGTTGCGAACCATCGGTCTTGAAGGCGGTCAGCACATCATCCAGCGTGTCACCGTGGCAGCCCGCGTTCAGGACAAGCAACCGGTTGACATGCGGCAAGTCCAGCACGTCAAGCATGTCGCGCTTGCGCGGGTCGCGCGGTGCAACCCCGGTGGTGTCGATCAGCACCATTTTTTTTCCACTGAGCAAGCCCAGCAGATCTTGCAGGGCCGCACGGTCGTGGGCCAGGTGGGCCACGATACCCAGCATGCGGCCATAGGTGCGCAGCTGCTCGTGCGCTCCGACACGGTAGGTGTCCAGTGTAATCAGGCCGACACTTCCAGGCCCGTGGATGCGGGCACACATGGCTGCCAGCTTGGCGGTGGTGGTCGTTTTGCCCACGCCAGTGGATCCCACCATCGCGAAGATGCCGCCTTGTTCGTACAGGGGGGGATCCGCCAAATCGGTCTTGAGGTTGCGTTCCAGTACTTCCATCAGCCAGCGCACGGACTCACCTGCGGAGAGGTCTTCCGGAAGGCGCTCGAGCACAGCGCGCGCCAACGAAGGTGAATAGCCCGCGCGGATCATCTTGAGCATGAGGTTGGACTGGATCGGGTTCTGACGTGCCTGTCCCAGCCAGGACAGTGTGTTGAAGCGGTCTTCAATCAGCTCCTTCATTGCTTGAAGCTCATGCATCACGCTTTGCTGGTTGTTGGACTGCATGAGGCTCGAGCTTGCAGCCTCTTGGCGACGGCGTGGCGCCTCCGCCGGAATATCCACCGGAATCGTACGCAGCGGGTTGTGTCGGGCCACCGCAGGCGCTGGCATGCGTTCACGTTCGGGCGCCTGGCTGCGGCTGCGTTCCGACAACGAAGACGTTTCCGAGGGGCCGTTGAGTGCCTCATGGCGACGGCGCAGCATGCGTTCTCGCACATAGTCCTGGAACGACAGCGTGCTCATAGCAAGCTGTTCGGTATCTTCCTCCACGGGGTTGCGTGCGAGGTTGATGGCTGCTGTCGCCTGAGGGGTGCGTGTTGGCGCGGTAGTTGCCGCCCTGGGGGCCAGAAGCGGTGGGTTAGAGGCGCTGCCTGCGTCACCATCCAGTGCCGACAATGTGTCTTCGGCTGTCGCAACGACCTCCACACCATTGGCTGTGGGGCGGTTGGACAGAATCAACGTGCCGTCGCCAAAGGCCATGCGCGCCTTGGCCAGCGCCTCCCGCGAGGTGGGGGCGGTAAAGCGTTTGATGTTCATGTTGATGCACCTTTAAGGATCGGCCCAATACGGATGGTGTGGGTCTCTGGGATTTCACTGTGCGCAAGCACCTGCAGCCGGGGCGCCACGCGGCGCACGAGGCGGGAGATGGCATTGCGTATCTGATCGGGAACCAGCAGGCAGGCAGGCAAGCCCATTTCTTCCTGCTTGAGCGCCACCTCGGCAGCTCTTTGGGTGAGGGTGTCCGCAACGCCGGGGTCGAGTGCAGGCCCGGCGGTGTTGCCCAGCGCCTGCACGAGAAGACGCTCCAGGCCTGGCTCAATGGCGATGACGTTGAGTTCGCGGGTGGGGCCGTAGATCTGCTGGACGATGGCGGGCGACAGTGCAATGCGCACGCGGCGGGCCAGTTCGACGGGGTCGGACACCGCGCCAGCATGCTCGGCCAGCGTTTCGATGATGGTGCGGATATCGCGAATGTGCACAGACTCTTCCAGCAACAGCTGGAGGACTTTCTGAAACGTTGCGATAGAGACCATTTTCGGAACCACTTCTTCGATGAGCTTGGGGGCCAGCTTCGCGACGTGCTCCACCAGTTGTTGGGTTTCCGTGCGACTGAGGAGCTTGGCTGCTTGCACTTGCATCAAGTGTGACAAATGGGTGGCCATCACGGTTTCGGAATCAACGACCGTAAAACCTGCCATTTGTGCCGCTTCCTTCTGGCGTTCGTCGATCCAGTGTGCTGGGAGGCCAAAAGCGGGGTCTGTGGTCGGCGTGCCCAGCAGCGGTGTGGTGATGCCCCCGGGATTAATGGCCAGAAACATGCCAGGGAAGGCCTCGCCTTCACCCACCACCACGCCACGCAGCGTGATGCGGTAACCGCTGGGCTTGAGCTCGAGGTTGTCGCGTACATGCACGGCAGGCGGCAGAAAGCCGACTTCCTGGGCGAACTTGCGGCGCACACCCTTGATGCGGGTGAGCAGATCGCCTTGGCGGCTCTTGTCCACCAGGCTGATGAGGCGGTAGCCCAGCTCCAAACCCAGGAGGTCCACAGGCTGCAGGTCGTCCCACGTCGCCTCTCCATCGCTCACGGGCGCAGGCGGGGCTTCAACCTCTGGGGGAACCTTCTGACGCTCGTACAGAAGCCATGCTCCATAGCCCAAGAGGCCGCCCATGGTCAGGAAAACGATGTGCGGCATCCCGGGAATCAAACCCAACAGCACGAGGATGCCTGCGGTCACGCCCAGAACCCGTGGCGACATGAAGAGCTGCTCGACGATTTGGCGGCCCATGTCGTGGTCCTTGCCGACTCGCGAGATCACCATGGCGGCTGCGACAGAAATCAACAGCCCCGGAATCTGGGCGACCAGCGCATCACCAATGGCCAGCAGGATGTAGCTGTCGGCCGCCTGCTTGGCCGACAGATCGTGCTGCAGCACGCCGATGGCAAAGCCGCCAATGATATTGATGAGCAAGATCAAGATGCCGGCGACTGCATCACCACGCACAAACTTGGATGCACCGTCCATCGAACCAAAGAAATTGGCTTCTTCAGCCACTTCGGAGCGGCGGCGCTTGGCTTCTTTCTCGTCGATCAGGCCTGCGTTCAGGTCGGCATCCACCGCCATTTGTTTGCCCGGCATGGCATCCAGCGTGAATCGGGCCGAGACCTCGGCAATACGCTCTGCGCCTTTGGTCACCACCACGAAGTTGATCACCACCAGAATGGCAAACACGATCAACCCGACGGCAAAGTTGCCACCAATCAGAAAGTGGCCGAATGCTTCGATCACCGCACCGGCTGCGCCGGGGCCGGTGTGGCCTTCCAGCAGCACCACCCGGGTAGACGCCACGTTCAGCGAGAGGCGCATGAGCGTGGTCAGCAACAAGACCGAGGGAAACGCCGCGAAATCCAGCGGGCGCAGCATGTAGGCAGCCACCATCATCACCATCAGCGCCACGGCAATGTTCAGCGTGAAGAACGCATCCAGCAGCCAGGGCGGAATGGGTAGCACCATCAGCGCGAGGATGGCCACCACCAGCAGCGGGGCTGACAGACCCTGCAGTGCGCCAGCGTTGGTGCCCGCCCACTGCTGAAGAGACTTTACGGAGGTGTTCATAGGGCATCGCCTTGCACGGTCGTGCGGTTCAGCGGATCGAGTTCAGGAGGCACGTACGGGTCCACCAGGCTGTCGGGCATGCGGCCCTCGCCACGCATGGCTGCTTTGAGGCGATAGACATAAGCCAGCACCTGGGCCACGGCGGTGTACAGCGTGGCGGGTATGGCCTGATCGAGTTCGGCATGGGCATACAGCGCACGGGCCAACATGGGGGACTGCAGCACGGGGATGCTGTGTTCCTTGGCAATGTCACGAATCTTGAAGGCGATGAGGTCCGTACCCCGCGAGATGACCTGCGGCGCGCTCATGGTTTTTTCGTCGTACTTCAGCGCCACGGCATAGTGCGTCGGGTTCATGACCACGAAGTCGGCCTTGGGCACAGCCCCGACGCTGGCGCGTTCTGACATTTCGCGCTGTCGCTGGCGGATCCGACCCTTGGTGTGCGGGTTGCCGTCGGACTCCTTGTGCTCCTGCTTGATTTCTTCGTGCGACATCTTCAGGCGCGCCTTGAAGAAATAGGCCTGCAAAGGCACATCCACCAGTGCTGCCAAAAACACGACCAACAGCAGCAAGCTCATGCCAGAGGTCAGCCAGTCGGCAATGTGCCGAATGGCCAGCGGCGAGGGCTGCAGCACCAGCATCGCCACCGATTCCATGCTGTTTCCAAGGAACTTCCAGGCCACGAAGGTCAGGATGGAGCTCATCAGCACCATCTTGGCAACGTTGGCCATCTGTTGCTTGGAGAACATATTCACCAAGCCGGAAATAGGATTGAGCCGATTGAACTGTGGCGTGATGGGCTTGGCGCTGAGAATCCAGCCACCAGCGGCGATAGCGCTGATGAGCGCCGCACCGCTGGTCAACGCGGCAAAAACCGTGCTGGCGACCAAGCCCACAATCACCATGTTTTGCAGACGATTGAGCATCGTGCCGGGGGCCATGACCATGGCAGCATCGAATGCCAGCTGTTGGCCCAGGGCCAGTTCCAGCTGATCCATCAGCTGGGGTGCCAACACCAGCATGCAGGCCGCACCGGCCCCCAGTATCGCCAGGTGAGAGAGATCGCGCGAGCGCGCCCCTTGGCCGTCTTCGCGCGCTTTTTGCAGCTTACGTTCTGACGCGGGGAGGCTTTTTTCTTGGCTGGATTCCATGGTGGCATGACGGCTCGTGTCATGCCATTGTCGTGAGCGACTCGGAAATCTAAAGCGCGATAAGGGGGCTGCGACCCCCTCTTTTCGATACCGGCAACGTCAACTTCATTGGCGGCCACGGCGCCGCCGCCGTTGATCAGAACCCGAGGCTGGCGAGCAGGTCGTCCACCTGGGACTGGTCGGTCACCACGTCTGCCGTGTTGACAGGGTCCACCACGGGCCCTTGAAGATGAGCGCGTGGCGCTTCAACGGGGGCGACGGGCACCTGCATGTTGGGCGGTGCTGTCTGAATGAGCAGTTGCACCAGCTGCGCTTCAATGGTGGCGGCAAGATTGACCACGCGGGCAATGACCTGGCCCGTGAGGTCATGAAAGTCCTGCGCCATCATGATTTCGGTCAGATGGGTGTCGGCTTCCTTGGTGACCCGCTCCACGTCGGTCAGGAAATTCATGATCTCGCCCTTGGCCACGGCTGCCACCGGGTCTTTCACGAGCGATGTCACCACACGGCGTGTTTCCGTAGCGATGAAATCATGTTGTGCCTTGGCCTGTTCCACGCGGTTGAGCACCTTTTCGGCGGCTTCACCCGTCAAGCGGGCGATATACGACAGGCGGCTCTGGGCATCTGGTAGCTCTCCCATCGAACCGCGCAGCTTGTCCGCGTAGCCCAGTTCATTCAGCGAATCGTGCAGCTGACGTGTCAGCAGGCCAATCTTGTGGTGTACATCGGTCGGCTGCTGGTTGTTGTCCGGTGTGTCGTCCATGGCGTCACAGCCCCATCTTCTTGAGAATCAAGGTCACTTTCTCTTCGAGGGTCGCTTTGGTAAACGGCTTGACGATGTAGCCGGCGGCGCCGCCCTGGGCCGCTGCAACGATGTCTTCCTTGCGCGCCTCTGCGGTCACCATCAGAACAGGCAAGTGTTTGAGTTTGTCGTCCTTCTTGATTTCAGCCAGCAGCTGAAAGCCGTTCATGTTGGGCATGTTGATATCGGTCACCACAAAATCAAACTTGCTGTTGCGCAGTTTGTTCAGGGCAGCCACACCATCTTCGGCTTCGTCCGCATCGGCAAAACCGCTCTCTTTGAGCAGATTGCGCACAATGCGCCGCATGGTGGAGAAATCGTCAACGATCAAAAAACGAAGGGCTGTGGTCACTTGGGACCCTTTCGGTCGGAAATAGCTGTAAGTATTGTCATGGGCGGCAGGTTTGGTGACAAGTCGTAACTGTCACCTGCTGGGGGGGGGATTTTCCCGCTTTTCATTCAGCAGCTCTGTTGACGTGATTTCGGGGATACCTTTACCCATGAGTCGTTCTTCGGCCTCGCGGGTCAACACCGTGATGGTGATGCGCCGATTGGACGGGGAGCGTGGATTGTCGGGGTCCAGCAGATCGCTGGCCGCCAATCCTACGACACGGCCCAGTTTAGCGTCTGGCATGCCTGCAGAGACCAGCTCCCTGCGTGAGGCATTGGCACGGTCAGAAGACAGTTCCCAGTTGCTATACCCGCGATCGCTGTTGCCATAGGGCACGGAATCGGTATGGCCTGCCAGGCTGATGCGATTTTCGACCCCTCCCAGGGCTGAGCCAATTTCACGCAGGATGTCCCGCATGTAGGGTTTTACCAACGCACTGCCGCTGTCAAACATCGGGCGGTTCTGGTCGTCGATGATCTGGATTTGCAGGCCATCCGGCGTAATGTCGATGCGAATCTGCGACTTGTATTCGTTCAGGCGGGGGTTTTCGGTGATCAGCGAATCGATCTTGGCCTCCAGGGCCTTGATGCGGTCGCGGTCCTGCTTGGCGCGCTCGGCGCGTGCGGCATCAATACTCATGCGGCGCTGCTTGGCTTCTTCTGCATCCGAGCGCCGCACCTGGCCGTGCACCTTGGCCAAATCGTTGCCTCCACCCGGAATCACGCTGGAGCTATTGCCTGCACCGTCACCGCCCGTCATCGCCACCTTGAGCGGCGACGCGAAATAGGCTGCTATCCCTTGCAGTTCCCCTTTGGCGGTCGAGCCCAGCAACCACATCAGCAGGAAAAACGCCATCATCGCCGTCACGAAGTCGGCATAGGCAATCTTCCAGGCGCCCCCATGCACGGCGTGACCGCCTTTTTTGATGCGCTTGATGATGATGGGCTGAAGCTTCTTTTCTGCCATGGCTTTGTGGGCGGCGCAGTGCTGCTGGTGCTGCTACTTCTTGCCTTTTACGTGCCCTTCCAGCTCGGTGAAGCTGGGGCGAACACTAGAGAAAAGCACCTTGCGACCAAATTCGATGGCGGTGGCCGGGTTGTAACCCTGCATGCTGGCCAGCAGGGTGGACTTGATGCACAGCAGCTCCTTGGACGCGTCTTCGGTCTTTTGCTCCACCAGGCCGCCCAGGGGTTCAACCACCCCATAGGCCAGCAAGATACCGAGAAAGGTCCCCACCAGTGCCGAGCCGATCATCCCGCCCAGCACGGCGGGCGGCTGGCCCACCGATCCCATCGTGTTGACCACCCCCAGCACCGCCGCCACGATACCGAACGCCGGGAGGGCGCCCGCCAGGCGCGCCAAAGCGGCCACAGGCGCATGGGTTTCCTGGTGGTGGGTCTCGATTTCGCTGTCCATCAGCGCCTCGATCTCGTGCGAATTGAGGTTGCCCGACACCATCATGCGCAGGTAATCGGTGGTGAACTCGATCACGTGGTGATCGCTGCCCACGGTGGGGTATTTTTTGAAAATTTCGGATTCGTTGGGCGTTTCCACATCTTTTTCGATCGCCATCAGCCCTTCTTTGCGGGCTTTTTGCAAGATGTCATAGAGCATGGCCATGAGCTCCATGTAGCGCGCCTTGGTGTATTTGGAGCCCTTGAGCGCCATAGGCAAGGCGGCCAGGGTGGCCTTGATGACTTTGGGCTGGTTATTGACCACAAAGGCGCCCAGCGCGCCGCCCAGGATGGTGACGATCTCAAACGGCAGCGCATGAAGAATCACGCTGATGTTGCCCCCGTGCATGACGTACACGCCGAAGATGCAGCCGAGACAGACAACGTAACCAATGATGACAAACATGCTTTAGACGTGTTGGGCTGCTGCCTGGGCAAGGCCATACAAGGCGGGGAGGGGACGGGGCCGCAGAGGCCTCTACGGGGCCAAGGGTACTGCAAATGTATCGGATTGCTGCAAACAGCCCTCTTTTGGCGTACACCAAGGCTGGCCCCTTGGGTTGGTGGCTTTTAGATAAAACAGCCTCTAGCGCATGCTGCATAAGCGCCAGAAGCTATTAAAAACGTAGCAAAAACCTTGCTGTGCGGTTTTGGCAACAAAACACCGCCCTGCGGCGTGTTTCATGCACGCGCGCTTACTTGAGCAGCGCCAGCACGCCTTGCGGGATCTGGTTGGCCTGCGCCACCATCGCTGTGCCGGCCTGCTGAAGGATCTGGGCGCGCGACAGGTTGGCGGTTTCGGCGGCGAAGTCAGCATCCTGGATCCGTCCGCGCGCTGCCGACATGTTCTCCGAAGACACGTTCAGGTTGGCAATGGCCGTTTCGAAGCGCGCCTGCAAGGCGCCATAGTTGGCGCGTTGCCCGCTGATGGCGGCAATGGCTGAATCCACAATGGCGAGCGTGCGGTTGGCGCCATCCACCGTGCTGACATCCATGTTTTGCACGGTCTGGATCTGGCTGCCCGCAGCCGTGGCGACGGTCAGAACCCCCCCGCCTGCAGCTGCGCCGGCTGCATCAATGGCGCTGAAGGACTTTGATGAGTCCAGCGTGATCTGGCCGGTCACTACCAAAGCGGTGCCCGGGACGGTAGCTGCGCCAGCGCCTCCCGCAATCGCTGCGCCCGCGCCGCCGATCAATGCACCGCCAGCGGCATCGGTCACGGTGATGGTGTTGGCTGCCAGAGAGTCATTGGCAATCTTGATGTCATTGCCCGCAGCATTGGTCAGGACCAGGCCGGTTCCGCCGTCGTTCACACGGGCAACGACGCCGGTTTTTGCGGCCGCGTCATTGAATGCCTTGGCGGCATCGCTCAAACCGTCGTTATTGATCGGGCTGCCTACGGTGAAGGAAACGGTGACCGCTTGTGCGTCCCCATTGTCCGAGGCGACCTTGAGGGTGTACGACGTGGCAGCGGTCAGGCCCGACAAGCCAATTTCGGTGCGCGCGCTGGCGCTCACGCCTGTTTTTTCGGTCTGCGCATTCACCAAGGCGGCCGTGTCTTTAGCTGACGCGCCCGCAGGGTAGGGGATGGCGACACTGCCGTAAGCGCCGTTGACGGTCAAGGTGCTGCCGGTGATGGCTGACGCGCCAATCGCGCCTTGGGCCACCACGGCGTTAGGGGTGCTTCCCAGTGTCAGGTCGCCCGCACCGCCCGTGGTGGTGGCCGCAGTGCCGCCAATGCGGTAGTTGCCATAGGCGTTGGTGCTGAAGTTGGACGACGTGGCCGTGATGGTCTGGTTGGCATTGGCGCCGACCTGGAAGGCGGCGCTGGTGAAGGAGCCATCCAGCAGCTTGCGACCGTTGAACTCGGTGGTTTTGGCGATGCGGTCCAGCTCGGAGGTGAGCTGGTTCACTTCGGCGTTCAACGCCTGGCGGTCAGAGGCCGAATTGGTGGCGTTGGCCGACTGCACAGACAGCTCCCGAATACGCTGCAGGATGTTGCCGGCACCGCCCAGAGCCCCTTCAGCCACTTGCGCCAGCGAAATGCCGTCATTGGCATTGCGCGCGGCCTGGTTCATGCCGCGAATCTGGGTGGTGAAGCGCTCAGAGATGGCCAAACCGGCGGCATCGTCTTTGGCGCTATTGATGCGCAGGCCTGACGACAGGCGCTGGATGGAGGTGCTGAGCGATGCCTGGCTCATGCCCAGGTTGCGCTGGGCAGTCAGCGAACTGACGTTGGTATTGATGGTAGCTGCCATGGATATGCTCCTTGAAGGCTGGAAAAACCAAATCTGCGCCGGTAGAAGCCCCACCGTCCGGCAGACAAGACGGGAACGATGGGGGAATTGTGAAAGTGCACGTCGATGTGCAGTGGCCCAATAAAGCGCAGAAAAACCCGGCAACTTGTGCGATTCGCCCTAAAGTTTTGGGCGCAGCGTCCGAAAACATTTGCAACGGGACGTAAATGCCCGCCGTTCATCAGAAACCCCAACCCCTGTGGGCGATGTGAACCGTATAGCCGGGTGCCTTGCCTGGCGCCAGGTTGGCGGCAACGCCATATTCAGTCAGTTCTTTATCGGAGATTTGCCATGGCAGCTACCATCAATACCAACGTCGCCTCGTTGACCGCCCAACGCAACCTGGGCATGAGCCAGGCATCGCTCAACACCTCCATCCAGCGCCTGTCGTCAGGCCTGCGCATCAATAGCGCCAAAGACGACGCCGCTGGCCTGGCCATTTCGGAGCGCTTCACTTCCCAAATCCGTGGCCTGAACCAAGCTGTGCGCAATGCCAATGACGGCATCTCGCTGGCGCAAACCGCTGAAGGCGCCTTGGCGTCGTCGGGCAACATCCTGCAGCGTGTGCGTGAACTGTCTGTGCAGTCGGCCAACGCCACCAATTCGGCCTCTGACCGCCAGGCGTTGAACGCCGAAGTGAACCAGCTCACCTCCGAGCTGGACCGCATCGCCAAAACCACCGACTTCAACGGCCGCAAGCTGCTGGATGGTTCCTTCACCAGCGCAGCCTTCCAGGTCGGCGCCAATGCCAACCAGACCATCACGGCCACGTCGTCGAACTTCAGCACCAACGCCTACGGCAACTACCGCATTGGCGGCACTTCGGCCACGACCACCGGTGGTGCGGGTGACCTGACACTGGGAAGCACGGCTGATGCCGTGGTTGCGCAGGGCAAGGTGGGTGCATCCGGCATTACAGGCAATACCCTCACGATCAATGGCGCCTACGGCAGCGCGGCTGTAACCTATGCCGCAGGCGCTTCCGCCAAGGATGCCGCTGCAGCAGTGAATGCGCAGACGGAAAAGACCGGTGTCAGTGCCACGGCACGGACCGAAGTGGGTCTGTCGGGTTTGGGTGCAGGAAAATCCTACACCTTGAAGCTGGCTTCCGACAACGCCACGGGCCAGGCCGTGACGATCTCCTTCACGGTGGGCGGTACCCTCAACGCCGATGGCCTGAGCGATGCTGCCAAGGCTTTCAACGACGCGGCTGCAAAAACGGGTGTGACGGCACGTGTCAACGACAAAGGCGACGGCTTGGTTCTTACGAATGCCGCGGGCAATGACATCAAGGTGGTCAATGACTCGGTGGCCGCAAATACCATCAGCGTTACAGACGCCGCAGGCGGCGCCTTGGTGGGGGCGGCTGGTGCGGGTATCGCAGGGATGGCCGGGTTGGGCGCCTTTGGTACCGACGACCTTGTGGTAACCGGCCAGCTGACGCTGGATTCGTCCAAGTCGTTCAGTGCGGTGGACGCCGGTGGTGCGGCTGCAGGTGGCGGCTTCCTGAAGGCAGCAACTTCCGCTGCCAGCCAAATGCAAACCGTGCAAAACATGGATGTCAGCACGGTAGACGGTGCCAATCGCACCTTGGCCATCGTGGATGCCGCACTGTCAGCCATCAGCGGCCAGCGCGCCAATTACGGTGCCTTGCAAGCGCGTTTTGAAAGCACCGTGAACAACCTGCAAAGCACGTCTGAAAACACCTCGGCTGCTCGTGGTCGTATCCTGGATGCTGACTTCGCCGCAGAAACTGCCAACCTGTCGCGCTCGCAAATTCTGCAGCAAGCAGGCACGGCGATGGTGGCCCAGGCCAACCAGTTGCCACAAGGCGTGTTGGCCCTGCTGCGTTAATAGGCGCTCATCGGCTACCCGGACCTCGCAGCCCCCTGGGGCCCGGGTTTTGGGTGCGAAGCGGCGGTGATTGATTCGCCGCCGCTTTTTTGCCTTTGCAAAGCGGAACGCAAGGCGGTAGATTGGCAGGGTTCTCAGGTGTTTATTGGCAGGCTGTCACAGCGCAGGTCTTTGATAATTCCCGGCTGTAACGCTCAACGCTTTTCAGGAGATGGACTATGGCTAGCTTTTCATCAATAGGCGTGGGGCTTGGTGGCAGTGTGGATGTCAATGCACTCATCAAGGCCTCTGTGGATGCAGTCAAAATCCCGATTACCAAAACCAACGGTCTCAAAGACCAGGCCACGTTTGTCAACGCAAAAATATCGACGTTTGGGCAACTGAAGTCGATGGTGTCTGATTTTTCAGATGCTGCGGGCAAGCTCAACAGCGTGACCGGCTGGAATGCTGTCACCGCGACATCGTCGAATGCCGACGCCGTGACGGTGAGTGCCACAGGGGGCACGGCTGCCACGTCCTTCAGTGTAGAGGTTCAAAACCTGGCGAAAGCCCAGTCCACTGCATCGGCACCCCTGTTGCCCGTCGGCGGCTACATGGGCGTTGGCTCGTTGAAGATAGAGCTGGGCAAATGGAGCGTCTCGCCCACCAGTTTCGCCGCCGGGGCCGCAAATCCGGTCAATATCACCATTGCCGCGACCGACAAGTTGGCCGATGTGGCCAGCAAGATCAACGGTGCCAACGCGGGCGTAACGGCGTCTATTTTGTCGGATGCGTCTGGTGAGCGCCTCTTGCTGCGCAGCAAGACGACGGGCGAGGATGCGGGGTTTCAGATGACGGTGACGGATGGCGACGGTAACAACACCGATGCCACCGGTTTGTCGCGTCTGACCACAGGTTTGAGCATTGACTACGGTGCCAATGCCAAGGCGACGGTGAACGGCATCCCGGTGTCTTCCGCCACCAATCAGTTCAACACCGTTTCGGGTGTGACGTTCAGTGCAGTCAAAGTCACCACCTCACCCGTTGAAATCACCGTGGCCAAAGACACTACGGCGGTGAGAGCCAATGTCGACGCCTTCGTGAAAGCCTACAACACGCTCAACAACGCGTTGAACGACATCACCAAATACGACAAGGAAAACAAGACGGCCGGGCTGCTGCAGGGGGATTCGACGGCGCTGGGGTTGCAAAACTCCTTGCGCAGTGCGATCCAGTCCATGGCGGACGGGGCGGGTGGATTTCGTGGCCTGTCGAGTATTGGTATCGGTGTGGCGGGCGGGCTTTCCAACATCAACCCCACTGGCGAGCTGGTCGTGGACAGCACCAAGCTGAACAAGGCGCTGGAGAACCCGGATGCCGTCAAGGCCATGTTCCGTGGGCCGGACGGCGGCACGGCAACAGATGGCGTGAGTGAAAAAATCCTGAAGACCACCAAAAGCTTGTTGGCATCAGATGGATTCTTTGCGAGCAAGGACAAGCTGCTTCAAAACTCGCTCAAGCGCAATGCGCAAGAAATCGAACGCGTGAACGATCTGGCAGATCGCACGGAAACCAACCTCAAGGCACGTTACACAGCGCTTGATACGAAGATGAGCCAGTTGAATGCGCTGAATGCCTATATTTCCCAGCAAGTCACCACTTGGAATAAGTCGTCGGGTTAGTCCTTTAGTTTTTCGGGAATTGGCCGATAAATTAAATAACCAACCTAAGTGACACCACCATGTTCAGTGCCTACAGCCCTCGTGCCGCAAATGCCTATCAGCGTATCAACGTTGAAACCAGCATGCACACCATCGACAAGCACCAACTGGTCAGCCTGTTGTATGAAGGTGTCCTCAATGCCGTTGCCACCGCTCGAGGCGCGATGGCCCGTGGGGATGTGCTGGGCAAGTGCAATGCCATCAGCAAAGCCCTCCGGATTCTTGAAGAAGGTCTGAGCACTGCGCTGGACCGGGTGGATGGCGGAGAACTCGCGCAGAACCTGGGTGATTTGTATGACTACTGCATGCACAGCCTGATCATGGCCAACGCGCGCAATGACGATGCCCTGATGGAGGAAGTCATGCGCTTGATCGAACCCGTGGCGATGGGTTGGAACCAAATCAAAAACAACGGCGCCGGTTCTGCCATGGCAACCGCGCCCGCCTCGGGCCAGCCCGTGCTGGTGGAGGCCTGAACCATGTCGCACATGCTGATTGATTACTACAAAGCCATTGAAGACAGCAGCGCCAAGATGCTGGAGGCTGCCCGGCTCAAGGACTGGGACGGCGTGGTGCGCTACGAAGGCGCTTGCGCCGTGCTGATTGAGCAGCTGCGTTTCAAATCGCAAGAGCACAATCTGTTGCCCGAGCATCGGCGTGAAAAGACCCGCATCATGCAGCGCATCCTGCGCAACGACGCACAGATCCGTTGCCTGGCAGAACCTTGGCTGGCGCAGTTTGAGCACCTGTTGGAAGGCCAGCCGCAGATGATGCACTGAGGTGCGATGCGGAATGTCCGCTGCGAAGTTTGAAGCTCTTTTTCAACGAAATATGCCTCAAGCGCTTTATTCATAAGCGCAAGGTGCTATCAAAAATATAGTCAATTCGATGTGCTTCGATGAATTGGCGGCCACAAAAAAAGCCACTCTGGATCAGAGTGGCTTTTTTGTTGGAATGTGGATTGAATTCGGCGCTAGCGCCTGACTGTCAAGCGCTAAACGCTATTAAATACGGAGCGATAGGCCTAGGCGGGTTACCGTCAGGGCTCAGCTCTTGCTGGGCGGGGGCGGGTTTTGCGGAGGGGGGCGCAGCGTGACCGTCAAACCTGCATGTTCATGATGTCGGTGTAGGCCTGCACCATGCGGTTGCGCACATGCAGCGTGGCTTGAAAGCCGATCTGGGCTTTCTGGATGGCCACCATGGTTTCTTCCAGGCTGACCGATGGGTTCTCCATCTGCACTTCCCTTTGCAGGTCGGTAGAGCGGTTCTGGGCTGCGCTCACCGATTGCAATGCGCCTTTGAGGGCGCCTGAAAAACCCACGTCTGTTTCGGCGCCTTGCGGTGCCAAGGCACGGCGCGCTGCGCCGGCGCCCGTCAGGGGCGTGGTAGAGCTTGATATGCGAAGGTCCATGGCGGTATCCGTAGGGAATGGCGGTATGCTGCGTATCCTAATCACCGCCCTGGTTTCCATCGCTTTGAATTGATGGCCAAACCGGCGGCTTATCCAGCGAACATTTTGGGGGCGTGATCGAATAATCGACCCCACGCTTTGGTCTTTGCCGGGCCTGCCTTACTGGAAAGCAAGATGTCTGCTGTTGCTGAAGTCCCTCTCAATCCGCTCCCGATGCCCGCCCGCCCCAACTGGCTGCAGCGGCTGTCTACCCTTGACCGGGGACAGCGCTTGCGGCTGGGCGCGGGTGCCGCGCTGCTGGTGGCCGCTGCCGTGGCGGCCATTGTGTTGGGGCGCCAGCCGGACTACAAGGTGCTGTTTGCGAATCTGAACGACAAGGATGGGGGCGCCGTGGTGGCCCAGTTGTCGCAGATGAATGTGCCTTACAAGTACACCGAGGGTGGTGGCGCCATCCTGATCCCTGCTGACCGCGTGCATGACGTGCGCCTTCGCCTGGCCACCCAGGGCCTGCCCAAGGGCTCGGTGGCGGGTTTTGAGATCATGGAGTCGAGCAAGTTCGGCATGACGCAGTTCCAGGAGCGGCTAAATTTTCAGCGCGGCCTGGAGGGCGAGTTGACACGTTCCATTCAGGCGCTTTCATCGGTGCAGAGTGCACGCGTGCATCTGGCACTCCCCAATCAGAACGGGTTTTTCCGCGAGCAGCAAAAGCCGTCGGCGTCGGTGTTGGTGAGCCTTTATCCCGGGCGGGGGCTCGATCGCGCTCAATTGGCGGGCATCGTGCACCTGGTGGCCTCCAGTGTGCCAGAGCTGGCCCCATCGGCCGTCAGCGTGCTGGACGATACGGGCAAGTTGCTGTCGCAGACTCCAGACAATGGCAGCACCGAGGTAAATGCGCAGCAGCTTTTGTATGTGCAGCGGCTTGAGCAGCAGTACACGCGCCGCATCATGGATATTCTGGAGCCCGTGGTGGGCCGCGACAACGTCAAGGCGCAGGTGACGGCCGAAGTGGATTTCACGCAGACGGATTCCACCTCCGAACAATTTCGCCCCAACCAGACGCCTGACACCAGCGCTGTGCGCAGTCAGCAGGTGCTGGAAAACCGGGGCAGCATCGGCAAAGGGCCTGCAGGCGTTCCTGGCGCGGTCAGCAACCAGCCACCGGCACCCTCTACGGCCCCCATCAACGGCGCCAACCCCGTACCGACTGCGGCGGGCCAGCCGCAGGGCACCGAGGAGCAAATCAATAAACGCGAGGCAACCACTAACTACGAGGTGGACAAAACGGTGCGCGTGACCCGCGGCAGCACCGGCGTTGTCAAGCGCCTGAGCGCTGCCGTGGTGGTGAACTACCAGTCCGCCGAAGACAAGGGCAAGACGGTGACCAAGGCGCTCACCCCTGAGCAGGTGGAGCAGATGACGGCGCTGGTGCGCGAAACCATCGGCTTCAACCGCGAGCGGGGCGATTCGGTGAATCTCATGAATACGCCGTTCCAGGTGGCGGTGGCCCCATCGACGGATCTGCCGCTGTGGAAGCAGCCCGAGATGGTGGACTTGGCCAAGACTTTTGCATGGCCTGTGGGTGCCGTGCTGTTTGCCGCCATCGTGTTGTTGGGCTTGGTGCGGCCTGCCCTGAAGGGCTCGGCGCCAGCCAAGGCGACGGCGGTTCCGGTGGCGGGGGGGCAACTGGATGCGCTTGAAGCCGACATGCCCGAACGCGCGGCCCTGCCTGCCCCGGGTAAAAAGGATGAGCTGGTGCCGGCAACCCCCGAGCAGTTGCGCCTGGAAGATGCGCGTGTGCTCGCCAAGGAGAATCCGGTGGCGGTGGCGAACATCCTCAAAACCTGGCTGAACGGCGAACCTGTTTAACCGCACATTGCACGGACCTTCTATGGACGACCAAGGCCTTCATGACGCCGCCATCATGCTGATGTCCCTCGGCGAAGAGGAGGCGGCCGAAGTATTCAAGCATTTCTCACCCAAGGAGGTGCAAAAGCTGGGCGAAACCATCGCACGCATGCGGTCGGTGTCGCGCGAGAAGGTGGACGAAGTCATCAACAAGTTCTCGAACGCGGCTGCCGCGCAGAGCCTGCTGGTCTCGGACACGGGCAACTATGTGCGTGCGGTGCTCAGGCGCGCACTGGGCGACGACAAGGCGGGCCTGCTGATTGACCGCATTTTGCAAGGTGGGGATGTCTCGGGCATTGAGAGTCTCAAGTGGATGGACCCGCTTTCTGTGGCGGAATTGCTGCGCAATGAGCATCCGCAGATTGTTGCGGCCATTTTGGTGCACCTCGATAGCGATCAGGCGTCAGCCATTCTGATGCACCTCACGGACCGCCAGCGCAGCGAGATCTTGCTGCGCGTGGCGACGCTGGAAGGTATTCAACCCACCGCCCTCAAAGACCTCAATGAGGTGCTTTTCAAGGTGTTGGCGGGCGGCGACAAGATTCGCAAGAGCTCTCTGGGGGGCGTCAAGGCCGCCGCAGAAATCATCAACATGCTGGGCGGCAACATGGACGCCATGGTCCTGGAGTCCATTCGCGGGTACGACCCCGAACTGGCGCAAAAGATCATGGACAAGATGTTCGTGTTCGACGACGTGCTCAAGCTGGACGACAAGGCGATCCAGACGGTGCTCAAGGAAGTGGCCTCCGAAACCCTTATCGTGGCGCTCAAGGGCGCGGTCCCGGAGCTGCGCGAGAAGTTCCTGTCTAACATGTCTTCGCGTGCGGCCGAAGCTCTGCGCGAAGACCTCGAATCGCGCGGCCCTATGCGGCTGTCCGAGGTCGAGGCCCAGCAAAAGGAAATCCTCAAGACTGTGCGCCGCTTGTCCGATGAGGGCCAGATCATGATTGGAGGCGGTGGTGATGATGCCTTCGTCTAACCAGCGTTCTTATTCGCGGTTCATACCCAGCGAAGAGGTCGGCGACTTCACGCAGTGGAAGTTTGGCGCGGTGGATGGCTCGGATCTTGTCGAGCCATTGCCAGAGCCTGAGGCCGAACCTGTCGTCGAAATACCCGCAGAAATTGACGAGGCAGCGCAGCAGGCCCTGGTTCAACAAGCCTGCGACGATGCTTACGCGGAGGGATTTACCCAGGGGCAGGCAGAAACGACGCTCGAATGGCAGCGGCGGCTGGATGAATACATTGCCACGCAAGGGCAAGAGTCGGCGCGCCGCCTGCAGGAGGTTTTTCAGACGTTTGATGCAAGCCTGATCGACCTGCAGCAGCACATGGCGCAACAGGTGCTGGAACTCGCCTGCGACATTGCCCGCCAGGTGGTTCGCCAAGAGCTCTCGGTCAACCCCAACCCTTTGCAGCCCGTGGTCCGGGAGGCTGTGGGCATGCTGGTGACGGAAGGGCGGCCTGCCACGGTGCGGTTGAACCCTGTCGACCTGGATGCCATGGCGGCGCCATTGCGTGAAGAGGTGGATGTCCCCGGCATCCAGTGGGTGGCGGACAGCGCGGTTCCTGAAGGTGGTTGCATCGTGGAATCGGCTGGAACGGTGGTCGATGGCAGTCTCGACAAGCGGTGGCAGCGCGCCATTGCGGCGCTGGGCCTGGATTCTCCATGGAACGAAGGGGATGCCGGTGACCGTTGAGACACCCTCCGCCTGGACGCGTTTCATGGACGACGCTCGTGCCCGTGTGTCTGAGGGTGCTGCGCTGGAGACGCGCGGCACGCTCACGCGGTTGACGGGCCTGGTACTGGAGGCCGCAGGGATCCGTGTTCCCGTGGGGTCTCAATGCATGGTTCAGATGCCTGGACAAGAGCCTATCCTGGCTGAGGTGGTGGGCTTCTCGGCGGATCGCGCCTTCTTGATGCCGGCGGGCGACATCCATGGTCTTTCCAGCGGTGCCAGCGTGACACCGGCCGCGCCTTATGTCCCCGTCCCCCGCCTTGGCGAAGTTTCGCGCCCCGTTCAACGTGCGGGTGTGCTGCGGCTGCCGATGGGAGATGGACTGCTGGGGCGTGTGGTGGACGCACAAGGTGTGCCGCTGGACCATGGCGGGCCGGTGCAGGATGTCGTGTCCGAACCCATGGGGCGCAGACAGATCAACGCGATGGACCGTGATCCGGTGCGCGAGCCGCTCGATACGGGTGTGCGTGCCATCAATGCCTTGCTGACCGTGGGGCGCGGACAGCGCCTGGGGTTGTTTGCCGGCTCTGGGGTGGGCAAGAGCGTCTTGCTGGGAATGATGGCGCGGTACACCCGTGCCGACGTGATTGTGGTGGGACTCATTGGCGAGCGAGGGCGCGAAGTCAAAGAGTTCGTGGAAGACATCTTGGGGGAAGAGGGGCGCGCACGCTCTGTGGTGGTGGCCGCGCCCGCCGACGCACCACCGTTGTTGCGCATGCAAGGGGCGGCTTACGCAACGGCCGTGGCCGAGCATTTTCGCGATAAGGGGCAGCATGTGTTGTTGCTCATGGACTCGCTCACGCGCTATGCAATGGCCCAGCGAGAAATTGCGCTGGCCATTGGCGAGCCGCCAGCCACCAAGGGCTACCCGCCGTCGTGTTTTGCCAAGCTGCCGCAGTTGGTGGAGCGCAGTGGTAACGGGCTGCATGGAGTGGGGTCGATCACGGCGTTCTACACCGTGCTGTCGGAAGGCGATGATCAGCAGGATCCGATCGCCGATGCGGCGCGCGCTATTTTGGACGGGCACATCGTGTTGTCGCGGGCGCTGGCGGAGACAGGGCATTTCCCGGCCATCGACATCGAGCAGTCTGCGTCACGGGTCATGCACAACGTGGTGTCCCGCGGGCACTTCGATCTGGCCAGGCGTTTTCGTGCCACCTATTCGCGGTATCAGAAGAGCCGCGATCTGGTGCAAGTGGGCGCGTATATGAGTGGTTCAGACCCTGCCCTTGACGAAGCGATCCGCTTGCAGCCCCAAATGGAGGTTTTTTTGCAGCAGGATATGTTTGATGCCGCTTCGATGGACCAGAGCGTGACGGCCATGGCCTCCGTGCTGAACCATTAAAGCTCGGGAGCCATTTGCCATGTCCAACCTGAACGCGCTTTCTGTGGCCATCGAGGCTGCTACCCGCAAGCGGGACGACGCCCGCAAAGTGGTGCAGGCGGCGTTGGCTGCGCAACAGGCGGCGCGGGCGCAGCTCCACCAACTGGATGATTACGCCCGTGAAACTGAGGCGCGGTGGGGTGTGAGGGCGGACGCGACACTACAGCCTGAAGTGATGTACCACCACTACCAGTTCATGGATCGATTGGGGCACGCGTCCGGCATTCAGACCGGTGTGGTAAGTGACCAGTCCGCAAGGGTCGACGCCGCCCAAAGTGCGTTGCTGCAGGCGGAGCTTCGGCTTTCCAGTTTGCGCAAGGTCATTGAAAAGCGGCGCCATGACCTGGAGTTGCAGCAGATGCGCAGAGACCAGAAACAGACCGACGAACGGGCTGCGCTGCAGTACCGTGGTGCAGGCCAAGGCTCTCAAGGCCAGGAGTATTGATCATGGAACCGACAAAAATTTCCGGCTCTCAAAATAACCAGTCAACCCAAGCCACGCGTGCGAAGTCACCCACGCAGCAACAAGGGGTGTCGGACTCTGGCAACGAAGCGGCTGCGAGTGGTTTCCTTGCCTTGCTGGCGGCGATGGGCGATGCGTCGGGGGACGGTGCTGTGCTGGCCGCACCGGACGCAGCGGTGATGCCCGCAGATTTGATGACGGATGTACCGGCGGGTGGCGCAGATGCTTCTGCTGTGGCGGCTTGGCATGGTTTATTCGGCGCAGCCACGAATGACGGCGCACTGGGTGCGGCGGGTGGTGCAGTCGGGGATGCCGCATCAGCAGGCTCATTCGGTGCGGCGGGCGGGAGTATTGGGTCGATGTTGGGCGGGCTTGCGGCCGACGGGCGAAGCCAGGGGCTGGTGGCAGAGACGATGAAGCTCGACACATCGGCAGACCTCAAGGATGGGCAACCCCTTGGTGCGACGACGGGGTTTGCTCGTGCCTTTTCTCGCCTTCAGGGCGCGCAGGCGCAAAGAGCGGGTGTGGGCGGGGCACTGGACACATCGGCCGTGCAGGTTGTTTCTGGCGAGTCGTTGCAGCACCGAGTCGGCGGACACGCAACCACCGCAGCCCTTGTTCAGTCGATGAATGAGCGTGTGTCGCCCGGTGCGCAACATATGACCGCTGCAGCCGAGCGGGTGGGGAACGCTCTGGGCGTGCCGGTAGGGGCTGAATTGACTGGGGCGTTGGTTGCCGGTGCCTTGGCCTCCCCGGCGTCAAACCATGGTGCGGGTTCTTCAGGTGAAAGCCGCGCGGGCGAAGGCCACCCCGGCGCCAATGCAGGGTCTGAAGCGGGCTCGGCGCCCGCGACGCCAGAGACTGGCGGTGTGGATAACGCACAGACCTTCTCTGATGCAAACCCGATGGGTACCGAAGAACAGGTCGCGGACCAGGTGGCCTACTGGGTCAATCAGAAGACACAGAGCGCCGAGATGACGCTCAATCGGGATGGCCAGCCCGTCGAGGTTTCGGTTTCGTTGTCGGGCAATGAAGCGCATGTTTCCTTCCGCAGTGACCAGGCGGAAACGCGCGCGTTGCTGGACCAGAGCATGGCGCAATTGAGCGATCTGCTGCGCAGCGAGGGGCTTGTGCTGTCCGGCATGTCGGTGGGTACGTCAGCTCAAGGAGGCTCTGGTGCAAGCGGTGAAGGTGGTCAATCTGGCGGCCGCGAGGGGGCTCGCCATGCACAGGTTGTATCGAAGGCGCCGGCCGGCTCATCATCGCTTGTTCGGGGGGCGGTTGCCTCGGAGCGGGCCGTTGATATTTTTGTGTAGCCCTCGGGCGTGTGGCGTCCCTCTGTGGTGGCCGGTTTGGATAGAGCCCCTGAATACAGCTTGAGCGCGCTGACTGCCATGGTTTTGGGCTTTTATTCTGGCTATTATTGGTCGGCATCCCCTCCAATAATGGGCTCACTGGTTCTACCTGCGTTTCATAAGTGCTGGTAGGGCTTGTGCCCAATCCCAAGGAACACCATCGTGTCAGTCCCTACTCCCGCAGCCGCCGCTCCCGCCAAAAGCAAGAAGATGCTTTTGATCATCATTGGCGTTGTGCTTCTGCTGGTGATTGGCGGCGGTGCAGCCGCGTGGTTCGTGGCGAGCCGGTCGCATGCTGACGAAGAAGATGCTGGGGGACACACGGCCCGCAAGGAGGCCCCCAAAGCGGCTCCCACCTTCCTGCCGTTGGAAAACATGGTGGTAAACCTTGCGGATCCGGGCGGTGACCGCTTTGCCCAGGTTGGTATCACGCTGGAGCTGGACGATGCCAAGACGGCAGAGCAGGTGAAGGTGTATCTGCCGACCATCCGCAGCGGCATCTTGATGTTGGTGTCACAACGCACATCCGCAGAGCTGTTGCAGCGTGAGGGTAAAGAGAAGCTCGCGAACGACATTGTGCGAGAAGTGTCGCGTCCGCTGGGCTATTCGGTCCCCTCCGCCAAGGCCCGGGCTGCAGCCGCAGCAGCCGAGGATGGCGGCGAGGATCCGGAAGAGCGTCCCGCAAAGAAAAAGGTGGAGCGCAACCCTGTGCAACGGGTGCTTTTTTCCAGTTTCATCATCCAATGAGCGGGGCAAGGATCGACCATGAGTGATTCATTTCTTTCGCAGGAAGAGGTTGATGCCCTCTTGGAGGGGGTTACTGGTGAGAGCCAGAAGTCTGTCGAGGAAGTGGCAGAGGCCGGATCCGTTCGCAACTACGACATCTCAAGCCAGGAGCGCATTGTTCGTGGCCGCATGCCGACGATGGAAATCGTCAACGAAAGGTTTGCGCGCAACTTTCGCATCGGGCTCTTCAACTTCATCCGCCGTAGCCCCGAGATATCCGTTGGCACTGTTTCTGTGCAGCGCTACAGCGCATTTCTGCGCGAACTGGCTGTGCCCACCAATTTCAACATCGTGGCAATCCGCCCATTGCGCGGCAGTGGGCTCATTGTGTGTGAGCCATCGTTGGTGTTTGGCATCATCGACACGCTCTATGGCGGGGTAGGCAAATTCCAGACCCGGATTGAAGGAAGAGACTTTTCACCCACCGAGCAGCGGGTGATCAATCGTTTGGTGGACGTGATCTGTGCCGAATACAAAAAGGCATGGCAGGGTATTTATCCGTTGGATCTGGAGTACCAGCGCTCGGAAATGCAGCCTCAGTTTGCGAACATTGCGACGCCTAGTGAAATTGTGGTTTCCACCGCGTTTCAGCTGGAGATTGGCGACTTGTCAGGGGCGATTCATATTTGTATGCCCTATGCGACCCTGGAGCCCATACGCGATGTGTTGTATTCGTCCACACAAGGCGACTCCATTGAGGTGGATCGCCGCTGGGTGCGTGTTCTAACCCGCGAGATTCAGGCGGCGGAAGTCACCTTGGTGGCAGAGTTGGCCCGCGCCGACGCGACGGTGGAGCAATTGCTGGCCATGAAGCCCGGTGACTTTATTGAACTGGATCGTGAGCCGCGTATTCGGGCCTCGATCGGTGGGGTCCCTATTTTTGAATGCCAGTACGGGACCCACAATTCCAAATATGCCATTCGTATCGAAGAATGTCTGCGAAATTCCGACATGAGCTGGCTGGGAGAGAAAGATGTCAACTGAAGAAGACAACAAGAGTGATGCCGCCGAAGATCCCTTTGCGGGTTGGGCCGAGGCGCTGGAAGAGCAAAAGAGTACCGATGGAAAACCGGGAGACGCCGAGCAGGGCGGGCCACTGTCCGGTGAGCCTGCACGGCCTTTTTCTGCGGGGGCAGACGGAACGGTCAATGACATCAATATGGTGTTGGACATTCCTGTCCAGCTATCTGTTGAGTTGGGGCGCACCAAAGTGCCCATCAAATACATCCTCCAGTTGGCACAGGGCTCGGTGGTGGAGCTTGACGCCCTCGCTGGGGAGCCCATGGATGTGCTCGTGAACGGATATCTCATCGCACAAGGCGAGGTGGTGGTCGTCAACGACAAGTTCGGTATCCGGCTCACCGATGTGGTGACTCCATCTGAACGCCTGCGGCGAGTCAGCCGTGGATAGTGCAAGCATGACCCAGACCTTGGTTGTGGTCGTGCTTTTTGTGGGCGCGATGGCCACGTTGCCATGGCTGGTTCGCAGATTGCAGCAGCGCCGTGCGGTGGGGGGCGCGGCGGGGGGCAGTACTTCACGGGTTTTGTCTGCCGTAGCCGTTGGCCCGCAGCAGCGGGTCGTGACGGTGGAGGTAGGGCCGGAGCATGCACGGGCCTTTTTGATTCTTGGGGTGACTGCACAGCAGATCAATTGCCTGCATGTGCTGCCCGCCGGGTCAGCCCAAGCACCCACGGGGGCCTCCTTGTCATCGGGTGGTGCTTCATTTTCACGTGAGATCGCAACGGCGATTGGTTCGACAGAGAAGTCTTCTGATGGCTGACACATCGCAGTGGCTCCAGGGCGCACGACTGAAAACTTTTGGGAAATGGGTGGCCGCGGCGGCAGTGGCGATGTTCGTGCAGGCACCCGCTTTTGCTCAGGCCGCCGGCTCCTTGCCGCTGATTGTTGGCAGTGGGGCATCTGGCGCCAGCTATTCCGTGCCCATCCAGACGTTGTTGTTCTTCACCGCGCTGTCGTTTTTGCCCGCAGTGCTGTTGATGATGACGGGCTTCACCCGCATCGTGATTGTGTTGTCTCTTCTGCGCCAAGCTATTGGCACGCAGTCAGCACCGCCTAACCAGGTCATCGTCGGCCTTTCGCTGTTTCTCACTTTTTTTGTGATGGGACCGACCCTTGATCGGGTGTATCAGGACGCTTATGTTCCCTACACCAACAACACCATTTCTTTTGAGCAGGCGCTGGACAAGGCTGAGGCGCCCATGCGCAGCTTCATGCTCAAACAAACCCGGCAGTCTGACTTTGCATTGTTTTCGCGGCTTGCACGCCTTGATCCCAGCGTGACCGCTGAAACAGCCCCCATCCGTGTTTTGGTGCCTGCTTTTGTCACGAGCGAGTTGAAGTCTGCCTTTCAGATCGGGTTCATGATATTTATCCCATTTCTCGTGATAGACATGGTGGTATCGAGCATTCTCATGTCGTTGGGCATGATGATGCTGTCCCCTGTTCTGGTGGCGCTGCCCTTCAAATTGATGTTGTTTGTGTTGGCGGATGGCTGGAATTTGCTGATGGGATCGCTCGCAGCAAGCTTCGTAACCTGAAGGAATTGGCGATGACTTCACAAATGGTGCTGACCATTGGGCGTGATGCCCTGACGCTGCTGCTGATGATTTCGATGCCAGTGCTCGGGGTGGTCATGGGTGTGGGCTTGATCGTAAGCATCTTTCAAGCGGTGACCCAGATCCACGAGGCCACCTTGGCTTTTGTCCCCAAACTGATTGCCGCGATGGTGGTTTTTGCCATTGCCGGGCCATGGATGCTGAGTACGCTGGTGGATTTCATCCGCCGGACCATTGAGTCCATCCCATCAATGATTGGATAGCGACGTGCTTTTCTCGGGCTGGGTGGGTTCTTTGCGGTCAGTGATGGGCATGCATCGCTTTTTTCTCTTGACCTCCACTTATCGCCTGGCACCTTTGTGAGGAATGCGTGATCACATTTTCCGAGGCACAGATCATGGCGTGGCTTTCACCCATCCTCTGGCCGTTTCTGAGAGTGCTCGCACTGTTTTCAGTGGTTCCCGTGTTATCGATGCGAGTCATTCCGACGCGCGTAAAAATCGGTCTCGCGTTTCTGGTGGCTTTGTGTGCACAGGGCGTGCTGGTCGATCAACCGGTTATCAATGTCAACGGCCGCGAAGCGTTGGGCGCCGTTGCGCAGCAGGTCGCAGTGGGCATCGCTATCGGGTTTGCCGTGCGCTTGGTGTTCACTTCCGTCGAGTTGGCAGGCGAGATCATCGGTCTGCAGATGGGGCTCAACTTTGCGTCGTTCTTTGACCCTGCTTCCAATGCGCAGATCAGTGCCGTTGCCCGATTTTTTGGCTATATGTCGATGCTGCTTTTTATCGTCATCAATGGGCATTTGCTCGTCTTGATGGCGGTGGTCAAGAGTTTTGAAAAATTTCCCGTGAATGGCAATTTTTTACAGGCGCTGGGTCAAATGCGGCTTTTTGAATTGGGGTCATCCCTGTTTTCCAGTGCGCTTTGGATCGCGATGCCCATGATTGCGCTTCTGCTCTTCGTGAATCTGACCATGGGTATTATTTCCAGGGTTGCTCCGCAAATGAATATTTATGCGGTGGGTTTTCCCGTCACGCTGACAGTGGGCATGTTGGGCATCGCGGCGACGCTGCCCATGCTGGAGCAGCCCGTGATTGCGCTCATGCAGCAGGCCGTCGATTTGTTTGCTGTCGGACGGTAAGGCCGCTCTCAGACCAACTGGTTTCGGATGGCGTAGACCGTTAACTCAGCGTTGTTCGACAATTTCAATTTTTCCAGCACGCGCGATCGATACACGCTGACCGTCTTGGGGCTGAGCATCAACTCTTCGGCTATATCCGATAGCCGCCGGCCCGAAGCTATCTTCACAAGCGTTTGTAATTCCCGTTCTGAAAGCGCTGTGTGCGGCGCTTCCGGCGTGGGTTGCGCCAAGCTGTCTGCCAGCATTTGTGCGACTTCGGCGGTGAGGTATTTACGTCCCTGCATGACGGTGCGCACTGCTGAAATCAGCTCTACAGGATCTCCCGCCTTGTTTGCGTAGCCTTGGGCTCCGGCCTTCAGACACCGTAGCGCGTACTGGTCTTCTGGGTACATGGAGACCACCAGCACTTTGATGGTCGAATGCGTTTCCCGCAGGCTGGCGAGTACTTCCAGGCCACTGCGGCCCGGCATATTCAGGTCGAGCAGCAATACATCACATTCAATGCTGCGAAGCACTTCCCGCAGTTCCGAGTATCCACTCGCTTCTCCGGTGACTTGAATGTCTGGCGCATCGGCCAGTGTGTCGCGTATTCCTCGTCGTAAGACCGCATGGTCATCGCACAAGACCACGTGAATCACTGCGCATCTCCTTGGGCTGGTGGTGATGCAGATAGTAGCGGTACAGACAGGATCACCGAAGTCCCCTTGCCCGGCCTGCTGCTGATGTCGAGCCAGCCGTCCACGGTGCGCGCGCGCTCCTGCAGCCCCTTGAGGCCGAAAGCCTTGGGCTTGTCGAGCATTTCTGGGGCGATACCCCGGCCGTTATCTGCAATCTCAAGGGTGAGCACGTTTTCTCTGTCGGAGAGCTCGATGTTTACCTGACTGGATTGGGCGTGTTTTGAGATATTGGTCAGCGCTTCTTGAGCGGTGCGATAGGCCACCAACTGAACCGCAGGGGGCGTGCTGATCGTGTCGCTGCTGCTCTGAACGCGGGTGGGCACTCCCGTGCGTCGCTCAAACCCGCTTGCAAGCCACTGGACCGCAGCGACAAGCCCTTGCTCAAGAATCGGCGGCCGCAAATTCATCATGATGCGTTGGCTGGCGCCAATAGCATGCTGAAGCATGTCGGAGGCAGACGCTGCATGGTTTTGCATGGCTGGGTCGGTGCTGTGTCTTCCGATCCACGCTACGTCAAACCGCACTGCAGTGAGTGCACCGCCAATGTCATCGTGGATTTCGCGTGCAATGGACGCGCGTTCTTGCTCTATGGACGTTTGCAGATGCGCTGCCAATTCAGCCAGACGCCTCTGGGAGGCTGCCAATTGCGCAACGGCTTGCTCTCTTGCTCGCCGTGCCTCATGAACTTCCAGGGCCCGTCCGATCACATGGGGAAGGCGACGGATATCGTCTTTCAGCAGATAGTCCGCTACCCCAAGACGCATGGCGTCCACGGCTGCAGCTTCCCCAATAGCGCCGGATAACAGAATAAATGGTGGGTGTTGCGGCTTTTTCGCAACATACGACCAGGCATCAAGTGCTGTAAATCCTGGCAGGCGGTAGTCTGCCAGGATGAGATCGAATGAATCGGTAGTGGTCAGGCGCTGGAATTCTTCCAGCGTGTCCACCTGCTGAAGGTGACAAAGCAGCCCTGATCGCCGAAGCGTCAACGCTGCCAACTGGTGATCGGCCTGCGAATCTTCGAGATGCAGGATCTCAAGGGTCTGGTCTGATGTTGCAATGACCATAGGAGCGCTATCATAGGATACAAATTGGAACAAACAGGGATGTCTGTCCGGTTGGGATGGTGTCAGCGCGGGCGTTCAATGGGCGCGGGCGTTACGGTATGCGCAAGAGCGGGGTGTTTTTGCTGCATGTATCGTGGTTCTATGTTTTTGCGTGCTTTGCTGCTGCTTGCTGCGATGGAGAAACGATGCAATCTACGCTAACAACGTCTGGGGGACCTGCAGTTCAGGTCCCCGTCATGGTTGCTGCGGAACTGCAGGATTCTTTGCTGGTCGTGATGCACGACCTGCATCGGTTGGAGGGGTTGCTGAACCACGCTACCGACAATTTGTTGGAACGATTTGGTGAGGCCAACGCAGTTTTGACCGACGCTGTCGTGTCCGATTCCCCTGAGCTTATTGCAGCCAGGGCTGCATTGCGTAACGCCGTCACGGAGCTTCAATTTCAGGACATGGCATCTCAGTTGATCTGGCACACAACGAAGGTGCTGCAAGGTTGTGCATTTCGCCTGGCCTCGGAAGCCATGGGAAATGAAGAAGGCGAAGAGGCTGCTCCTTTCGCCGAAATGGCGCCTGACAGGCCAAACCCTGTCACGCAAAGCGAAATGGACGCGGGTTCTGTGGATCTGTTTTAGCGTTCACACCACTGGTTACCCTATATATTCAAGTCAGTTGGAGCCTTACATGCAATCGATTCTTGCCGTAGATGATTCACCTTCCATGCGGAAAATGGTGTCGTTCACCCTGACGGGGGCGGGCTATAACGTGGTGGAGGCAGTGGATGGGCAGGATGCCCTTGAGAAAGCTGAGACGCACAACATCGATCTGGTGCTGGCGGATCAGAACATGCCCCGGCTCGACGGCATTGGGCTGACCCGCAAGTTGCGCGAACACCCCAAGTTCAAGACCATTCCCATTCTTATCCTCACCACGGAGTCGAGCGACCAAATGAAGCAGGCCGGGCGCTCGGCCGGTGCGACGGGTTGGCTGGTCAAGCCCTTCGACCCCAATCGGCTGATCGAAGTCATTCAGAAAGTGATCCGCTGAGTCGGGTTGGCTGACATCATCAAGTACACAGGAGCCCACCATGGCGGAAACTTACCAAGAAGGATCGGGCGCAGGCGCTGACTTCGACCTGAGCCAGTTCTATCAGATCTTTTTTGAGGAAGCGGGCGAGAACCTTGACCAGATGGAGCAAATGTTGCTCGATCTGGATTTGAGCGACGCCGACGACGAAGAGCTCAATGGCATCTTCCGCTGCGCCCATTCCATCAAGGGTGGTTCTGCAACGTTCGGGTTTTCGGACGTCGCCGAATTGACGCACCAGATGGAATCCTTGCTGGATCGCCTGCGTCGGCATGAATTGCAGCCTATCCCGCAGATGGTTGATGTTCTGCTCGAATCTGCAGATGCATCGCGCAGCCTGCTGGCCAGGCACCAGGCGGGCGGTCAGGGCGAGGCGGTTTCCACGACTTCGTTGGTGCAGCGCATCAGCGAGTTGGCTGCCGGCCAAGTGCCCGACGATGCACCCGCTCTGGCGGCCCCTCCTCCAACAGCTCCGGCTCCGGTGGCCGTCGCTCCCAAAGCCATGGCTGTACCTGGCGCGGCCAGCCTGACGCGTCAGCTTGAAATTCAGATTGGTCCTCTGGACCGCCCTGACCAAGCGGACGCCATCAAAGAACTGTTTCGAGACATTCCTGGGCTGGGCGCGATTCGCGACCTCACGAGCTCCCAGTCGAATGTGCGCGTTTTTGGCGTGGAGACCACTTCCACCAACGACGACCTGCTCGATCTGTTTGCTTTTCACGTGTCCAAAGACCAAGTGGTTATTCGTGATGCCGGGGGCGTCGTCGGTGATGCGTCGCAGGCCGCGTTGGATGATGATGCCTTGCTGGCGGTGGATGCATCAGGGGTTGACGCGCCGTACGGCTTCTTCGACGAAGCGCCGGGTGCTCCGCACGTCAATGCCTCGCCGGCCGTGCCCCAAGCTGCCGTGCTTGCCCCTAAGGTTGTTGCTCCCAAAGCAGCCGAGCCAAAGGCCGCTATGCAGGCGCAAATGGAATCCACAACCATTCGCGTAGATGTCAAAAAAGTGGATCAACTCATCAATCTGGTGGGTGAGTTGGTGATCACGCAGGCCATGTTGGCCCAGAACAGCCGGGGACTGGACGCGGGCGCCTATCAGCAGTTGTTGGCCGGACTTGCCGACCTTGATCGCAATACGCGTGATCTTCAAGAGTCGGTGATGTCGATTCGCATGATTCCGATGTCGATTGTGTTCAGTCGATTCCCACGAATGCTGCGTGATTTGGCCAACAAGCTTGGCAAGAAGGTTGACTTGGTGACGTTGGGTGAGGCGACCGAGCTTGACAAGGGCCTGGTGGAGAAGATTACCGATCCGCTGACTCACTTGGTGCGCAACAGCTGCGATCATGGTGTTGAGATGCCTGCAGAACGGCTGGCCAAGGGGAAACCAGAGCATGGGACCATTACATTGTCGGCGTCCCACCAGGGCGGCTCGATCGTGATCGAGGTTCGTGATGACGGCAAGGGCCTGTCGCGCGAGAAGATTCTCAGCAAGGCGCAGGAGCGCGGTCTCGACGTTTCCGAACAGATGAGTGACGCTGAGGTCTGGCAGCTGATTTTTGCGCCGGGGTTCTCCACGGCTGACGAAGTGACGGATGTTTCCGGCCGTGGCGTGGGTATGGATGTGGTCAAGCGCAACATTGCCGCACTCAATGGTTCGGTCGAGATCGACTCCGCTGAGGGCTACGGAATGAAGGTTTCCGTGCGTTTGCCTCTTACGCTCGCGATCATGGACGGCATGTCTGTGGGAGTGGGGGAGGAGGTCTATATCCTTCCGCTGTCGTCTGTGGTGGAGTCGTTCCAGGTCAACGGAGAAGATGTCAGCACCGTGGCGCAGGGATCGCAGCTGGTGAAGGTGCGCGACGAATATATGCCGGTGATCGCCTTGGAAAAGATCTTCCAGGTGCCGCGTTTCGATCTCAACAAATCCAGCAACATCATGGTGGTGGTCGAGGCCGATGGCAGCCGTGTCGCACTGCTCGTTGATGAACTGCTGGGGCAGCATCAGGTGGTGGTCAAGAACCTTGAGTCGAACTATCGAAAGGTCCCCAACGTGTCTGGTGCCACCATTCTTGGCGACGGAACCGTGGCGTTGATTTTGGACACTGGCGGGCTGGTCCGCCGTGCACGCCACTAGATTCATGCGCTGGAGCCCGATGGGCTTGGCGCTGTCATGAAAGGAGAATTCACCATGAGTGTGATTGGTAAAACAGTAGATGCTGCACCTGTGGGTGCGCGGGAATACCTCACCTTCCGCCTCGATCAAGAGGAATACGGCATTGATATTCTGAAGGTTCAGGAAATCCGAGGCTATGAGCCGCCGACGCGCATAGCCAATGCCCCTGATTTCATTAAGGGTGTGGTCAATCTGCGTGGAACGATTGTTCCCATCGTGGATATGCGCATCAAATTCAATTGCGCACAAGCAGATTACAACAATTTCACCGTTGTCATTATTCTGAATCTGCGGCAGCGTGTGGTCGGCATCGTGGTGGATTCTGTCAGTGACGTGATGGAGTTGACGCCTGAGAGCATCCGCTCTGCGCCCGACATTGAAAGCACCATTGACAACAGCTGCATTCTTGGGTTGGGCTCGGTCGGTGAGAGGATGCTCATATTGCTGGACATTGAGAAGCTCATGTCGAGCGTCGATATGGGGTTGGTCACGGCGGGCGATTAGAGATATCGCTTATTACCGTAGGTGGCTGGCATATATCAGGTCGCAGGCGCAGCTTAGAGATTTTCGGAGCGAACTGAATTTCCTTTTTGAATGATCAATATGGCCCAGCCCATTAGCGTTTCTTTGTCGACCACCCAGCCTCCCCCTTCTTCCAGGGCGGACCCGACTTACGCTGCGGCTGGCGCCCCCTCAGGCCCCTTGGCACAGGGGCGTGAGTTTGTCTGGACAAATGCCGATTTTGCGCGGGTTCAGGCGTTGATTTACCAGCGCGCAGGCATCAGCCTGCATGATGGAAAACACGCCATGGTTTACAGCCGACTGTCGCGGCGATTGCGCGATACCGGCCACACGAGTTTTCACGAGTACCTGGGGTGGCTGGAAAACCATGATGGGCCAGAGTGGCAGGAGTTTGTGAATGCTCTGACCACCAACCTCACCGCTTTCTTTCGCGAGCAGCATCATTTTGAGATATTTGCTTCGCACCTGCGTACGCGGCCGACCGCCAACTGGCGTGTTTGGTGCAATGCCGCTTCAACGGGCGAGGAACCTTATTCCATCGTCATGACGGCTTTCGAAGCGCTGGGTACCAATGCGTCTTTCAAACTGACGGCAAGTGATATTGATTCGCGCGTGTTGGCCACGGCGGCGCAAGGCGTCTATCGTCTGGACGGGTTGAAAGGTATTGCGCCAGAGAGGCTGCAAAAGTTCTTTTTAAAGGGGAAGGGGGGGAATTCGGGCATGGTCCGTATCAAACCCGAACTCAGGCGAGTCATCGATTTCATGAGTGTCAACCTGATTCGTGATGACTGGCCTTTTAAAGAGCCATTTGATGTGGTCTTCTGCCGTAACGTCATGATCTATTTCGACGCCCCAACACAAAGAAAAGTCCTGGAGAGAATCCACCGGGTGCTGAAACCGGGTGGCATGCTGTTTGTAGGGCACGCCGAAAACTTCAGCGAATCCCGAGATCTGTTTACTTTGCGTGGCAAGACGGTGTACGAACGCCGTTGACCTGTCCATGTTGTCTTGCAAGAAGCGCCCATGACCAACATTCAAACAGGCACGACGTCCACAACAGCTACCGCTGCGTCCGGTTCCTTTGAGCGTCGCCGTGCCCCCCGCATTGCGCCCCTGAGTGCTGACATCTATGGATCGGGCGGGGGGGCGGTGCGAGAGTCTTCATTGCAAGAACTCAAGGCCCGAAATCGCAAGCCCGGAGAGGCGTCTTTTTTCTATCTGGACCATCATTTTCAGCACAACGCCGTCAAGGTTCTGCCGGGAGAGTATTTCGTGGCAGATGAAAACATGGTCATCATGACGGTGTTGGGATCATGCATCGCCGCTTGCCTTTGGGACAGCCGTTCGCGCATCGGTGGCATGAACCATTTCATGCTCCCTGATGGCGACCTGGCCGATGCATCTGGGCGCTATGGCTCGTATGCCATGGAGTTACTGATCAACGAAATGATGAAACTGGGCGCTCGCAGGGAAACCATGCAAGCCAAGATTTTCGGAGGCGCGCAGGTGATGCACAACTTCACGACCATGAACGTGGGCGAGCGCAATACGAACTTCGTTTTGAATTACCTCCATATGGAGCGCATCCCCATCATCTCTGAAGACGTGCTCGACATTTATCCGCGCAAGGTGGTGTTTTTCCCGGTGACCGGAAAGGCCATGGTCAAGCGTCTTGCCCATGCACATCCCGAGACGCTTGTGGCGCAGGATGCACGAGGCAATGCGGCTACGGTGGCCAAGACCACCGCCGGCGGATCCGTGGATCTATTTTGAGGAAGGCTCGAATTAATGAGTAAAAAAATTCGGGTGGTCGTGGTCGATGATTCGGCGCTGGTCCGTAGTCTGCTGGCCGAGATCATCAATCGGCAGCGTGATATGGAATGTATTGGCACGGCCAACGACCCGTTGGTTGCCCGCGAGATGATCCGCGAGCTCAATCCAGATGTGATCACATTAGATGTCGAGATGCCGCGCATGGATGGAATCGACTTCCTGGGGCGTCTGATGCGGTTGCGTCCGATGCCGGTCGTCATGATCTCCACGCTGACCGAGCGGGGGGCCGAGGTCACGATGAAGGCGTTAGAACTCGGCGCTGTGGATTTTGTGGCGAAACCTCGCGTGGGGCTTGCGAATGGGTTGAATGATTTGGCGGCGCAGATCGTGGACAAAATCCGCGTCGCGGCAGTGGCGCAGGTCCGTCGTGCGCCAGCCCGGGATGCCTCGACAGCCGGTGGTGCCGCTGGTGCGGCTGCTTCCAAGCCCGCCTCCGCTCTTTTAGGTCGTCTTTCCACCGAAAAGCTCATCTGCATCGGTGCGTCCACGGGGGGCACGGAAGCGATTAAGGAAGTGCTTGTCCAGATGCCCGCCGACTCGCCCGCCATTGTGATCACCCAGCACATGCCTCCTGGTTTCACCACCAGCTTTGCTGCGCGCCTGAACGGCCTTTGCCAGATCACGGTCAAGGAGGCTGTGAACGGAGAGCGCATATTGCCGGGCCATGCCTACATAGCGCCAGGAGGGATGCAGTTCCATGTCGCGCGAAGCGGTGCGAATTACGTCGCGGTCGTGGACGACGGGCCTCCCGTCAATCGCCACAAGCCGTCGGTCGAGGTGTTGTTCAAGTCGGCCGCTGCCGTGGTGGGGCGCAACGCTTTCGGCATCATGCTCACCGGCATGGGTAATGATGGCGCCGTTGCGATGCGTGAGATGAAGGATGCGGGTAGCTACAACTATGTGCAAGATGAGGCGAGCTGCATTGTGTTTGGCATGCCGCGTGAAGCGATTGCCCATGGCGCCGCCGACGAGGTGTTGCCGTTGGGGCAGATCGCGACGGCGCTGATCCAGCGCCTGCGAGGTGCCACGGATCGTTTGCACCATCGCATTTAACCTGCGAGCAGCAAAGATGCTGAGGGTGGGGGGGTTGCGCTCCATCAGTCTCTCCCCACACCTCCTGCCGCCGCCGTCTATTTTTATCAGCTCAAGCCGATAGGGCTGTCCAGCGTTCCAGTGCCGCCATGAGCTCTTCGTCAATAGCGGATGCTCGCGCGATCATTTCCCCTGCTCGCACAGGGTCTGAGCGGTACAGCGTTCCGTCCGCCAAAGCGCCTTGCAGCGTTTGTTGCTCGGCTTCCAGGGCGGCGATCTGCGCCGGAAGCTGATCGAGTTCACGTTGATCTTTATAGCTCAGCTTCTTTTTTGATAGCTGCTCAGGATTATTGGACGGGCGTTGTGGCTCATTTTGATCTGTAGCCTTTGCTGCGATGGCTTTCTCTTTCTGTAGGGCGGAAACGGCAGTTGCTTCAAGTGCCTTGCTGCGTTTGGATTGCAGAAGCCAGTCTTGCACGCCACCTTCGTATTCGCGCCAGAGCCCATTGCCTTCGGCCGCGATCGTGCTGGTGACTACATTGTCGAGAAAAGTACGGTCGTGGCTGACCAGAAACACCGTGCCTTCATAGGCCTCCAAGAGTTCCTCCAGCAGATCCAGCGTGTCTATATCAAGATCGTTGGTCGGTTCGTCCAGTACAAGGACATTGGCGGGACGGGCAAACAGTCGAGCGAGGAGAAGCCGGTTGCGTTCACCTCCTGACAAGGAGCGAACGGGAGAGTGCGCGCGTGATGGGGAAAAGAGGAAGTCGCTTAAGTAGCTCTTCACATGCTTGCGCTGATTGCCGATTTCGATCCATTCACTACCCGGGCTAATGAAGTCTTCCAGTGTGGCATCGAGGTTCACTGCATGACGCATCTGGTCAAAGTACGCCACCTGCAGGTTAGCTCCCTGGCGAATCGTGCCCGTGTCTGCTTCTAACTCTCCCAAGATCATTTTGAGCAAAGTGGTCTTGCCCGCGCCATTAGGGCCAATCAAACCGACCTTGTCTCCGCGAAGAATCGTGCCCGTGAAGTTGCGAACAATAGTTTTGTCGCCAAACGATTTGCTGACGCCAGTGAGTTCGGCGACGATCTTTCCCTGATAGCCATTTCCGCTGCCGGTGGCTACATCCATGCGCACACTTCCCACCACGTCGCGGCGGGCTTCTCTGCGTGCGCGCAGGTGTTCCAGTCGGCTGATGCGGCTTTGGCTGCGTGTGCGGCGAGCCTCCACACCCTTTCGAATCCAGACCTCTTCCTGCGCGAGAAGCTTGTCGGCCTTGGCGGCAACCACGGCTTCTTGGGCCAGTTGATCTTCTTTCTGGATCAGATATTGGGCAAAATTGCCGGGATAAGAGCGCAGTTGCCCGCGATCCAGCTCAACGATTCGGGTAGCAATGCGATCCAGAAACGAGCGATCGTGGGTGATGGTGACAACACTGCCGGGAAAATCCAGCAGAAGGTCTTCGAGCCACTCAATCGAATCGAGGTCAAGGTGGTTGGTTGGCTCGTCAAGCAGCAGCACATCGGGGCGTGCCACCAAGGCTTGCGCCAAGGCAACCCGTTTCTTGGTTCCGCCGGAAAGCGTCCCAATCACCATTTCTGGCTCCAGATGCAGGCGGTGCAGCGTCTCTTCAACCCGCTGCTCCCAGTTCCATGCGTCATACGCTTCTATCTCCGACTGCAGGGCATCCAGATCCAACCCGTCGGCACCCGACAGATATTGATCTCGGATGGCAATCACTCTCTGAAGTCCCTCGGAGGCAGCTTTGAAAACGGTGGCTGACGCATCAAGCGAAGGTTCCTGCGCCACAAACGCGATACGAACCCCTTGTTGCATCTGCAGCGAGCCATCGTCTGGCTTTGCGAAGCCACCCAAGATTTTGAGCAGAGAGGATTTGCCTGCCCCATTGCGGCCGATCAAGCCAACGCGTTCCGCCGTCTCCAGGGAAAATCCTGCGTGGTCTAGCAGAGCGACGTGCCCAAAAGCGAGTTGAGCGTCCAGTAAGGTGATAAGTGCCATATGAGTGCAAT